>CBFGZZ010000185.1:0-16883 GCA_965653385.1 uncultured Streptomyces sp.
CGCCCCCTCAGTCGGGGGGCGGCCTCGCGTCGTTTTCGCCCCGGTTACCGGCCGGTTGAGGCCGACCCAGGTGAACCAGCAGGTCAACGGCAGCAGACAGCAGGAGGTGCCGAGCCATGGCGCTCGACCAGTCCTTCGTGGGGCGGAGCTACCCGCCCACCGAGCCCTACGAGGTGGGCCGGGAGAAGATCCGTGAGTTCGCGGAAGCGGTGGGGGACACCAACCCGGCGTACACGGACCCGGAGGCCGCCAAGGCGCTCGGTCACTCCGATGTGATCGCCCCGCCGACCTTTGTCTTCTCGATCACCTTCAAGGCCGCCGGTCAGGTCGTCCAGGACCCGCAGCTCGGCCTGGACTACAGCCGCGTCGTGCACGGCGACCAGAAGTTCGCCTACACCCGCCCGGTGCGCGCCGGCGACCGGCTGACCGTCACCTCGACCATCGAGGCGGTCAAGACCATGGCGGGCAACGACATCCTGGACGTTCGCGGCGAGGTGCACGACGAGGCGGGGGACCATGTGGTGACCGCCTGGACGAAGCTCGTGGCCCGTGGCCTGGACGCCGAAGAAGGGGAGGTCTGAGGCCGATGACGGCGAAGATTGCCTACGGTGACGTCGAGGTCGGCACCGAGCTGCCTGCCCAGAATTTTCCTGTGACTCGTGCCACCCTCGTCCAGTACGCGGGCGCCTCCGGTGACTTCAACCCGATTCACTGGAACGAGAAGTTCGCCAAGGAGGTCGGGCTGCCGGACGTCATCGCGCACGGCATGTTCACCATGGCCGAGGCGATCCGGGTGGTCACCGACTGGACCGGCGACCCGGCCGCGGTGGTCGAGTACGGCGTCCGCTTCACCAAGCCCGTCGTCGTGCCGAACGACGACCAGGGCGCCACGATCGAGGTCAGTGGCAAGGTCGCGGCCAAGCTGGACGACAACAAGGTCCGGGTGGACCTGCTCGTGAAGAGTGCCGGGCAGAAGGTGCTCGGCATGTCGCGGGCGGTCGTACAGCTGGCATAGCGGCACGCGCGTGCCGTGCGGTAAGGGGCGCCCTCCACGGAGGGATGCCCCTTACGTGTTTCGGTCGCGGCACATTTCCGGCGCCACCCCTTGACCCAGTTAGTGATTGAGTACTAACTTTCTTCACATGGTCAGGATGAGCGCAGAAGAGAGGCGCGAGAGCGTCATCCGCGCGGCGACGACCGAGTTCGCCCGCGGTGGCTATTACGGCACGTCGACCGAGGCGATCGCCCGGCGCGTCGGCGTCTCGCAGCCGTATCTCTTCCGGCTCTTCCCGGGCAAGAAGGCGATCTTCCTGGCGGCGGCGGAGCGTTGCGTGGAGGACACCATCCGGATGTTCGCGGAGGCTTCCGAGGGGCTGGAGGGCGAAGAGGCCCTGCATGCCATGGGGGTCGCGTACCGGAAGGTCGTCTCGGAGCAGCCCGAGCGGCTGATGATGCAGATGCAGATGTACCTCGCCGTGGCGGCCGCCGAGCAGGAGGGCGACCACGAGTTCGGCGAGGTCGTGCGGGCCGGCTGGGAGCGGCTGTGGGACACCCTCCTTCTGCCGTTGGGGGCGGACGTCGGCGAGACGACGACCTTCATGGCGTACGGAATGCTCATCAACTGCCTGGTGGCCATGGGATTCCCTCCCGAGCACCGCGTCTGGGCCGGGATGGAACCGCCGGAGGGGACTGTCGGGCAGCCTTAGGGGGTGGGGGTGGCGTGGATCGCCTCGTCTCTCCATGATCGCGAAAGTTAGTGATCAATAACTACCAAGAGTGAAGAGTCCGTCAACAGGAACCGGAACGCATCACCCCTGGGGGAGCGATGTCACACCAGACCGAACAGAACGCACGGGCCGCAGGCCTCGCAGGGGCCGTATGGGCCCTCGTCATCACCAGCGTCGCCGGATTCATGGCGGCGCTCGACAACCTCGTCGTCACCACCGCGCTGCCGTCCATCCGCGAGGACCTGGGCGGCTCCTTGCCCGACCTGGAGTGGACGGTGAGCGCGTACACCCTCACCTTCGCCGTCCTGCTGATGTTCGGCGCGGCGCTCGGTGACCGGTTCGGCCGCCGTCGGCTCTTCCTCGCCGGCATCGCGATCTTCACCGGCGCCTCCGCCGCCGCGGCCCTCGCGCCCGGACTCGACTCCCTCATCGCCGCCCGTGCGCTACAGGGCGTCGGCGCGGCGATCATGATGCCGCTGACGCTGACCCTGCTGACGGCGGCAGTGCCCGCCGCCAAGCGCGGGATGGCATACGGCATATGGGGTGCCGTCAACGGGCTCGCGGTCGCGTCCGGGCCGCTCATCGGCGGCAGCCTCACCGAGCACATCTCCTGGCAGTGGATCTTCTGGCTGAACGTTCCGCTGGGCCTCGCCCTGCTGCCGCTGGCCCGCCTGCGCCTGGCCGAGTCGTACGGCACCGGCTCCCGGCTCGACATCCCCGGCACCCTGCTCGCCAGCGGTGGCCTGTTCGGGATCGTGTACGGCCTGGTGCGCGGCCCCGCCGACGGCTGGACCGGCCGGCTGGTCCTGACCGGCCTGTTCGCCGGAGGCGCGCTGCTCGTCGGGTTCGTCCTCTACAGCACCCGTGCCAAGAGCCCCATGCTCCCGATGCGACTGTTCCGCTCCCGGGCGTTCTCCGGGATCAACGCCGCGAGCATGCTGATGTTCCTCGGCATGTTCGGGTCGATCTTCCTGCTCAGCCAGTACATGCAGGGCGTGCTCGGCTACTCGCCGACCGAGGCGGGGCTGCGGATGCTGCCGTGGACCGGTATGCCGATGCTCGTCGCGCCGATCGCCGGCATCCTCTCCGACCGCATCGGCGGGCGCCCTGTCGTCGCCACCGGCCTGTTCTTCCAGGCGGCCGGCCTCGCCTATCTGGCCTCCGTGGTCACCGTCGACGCCTCTTACGCCGCGCAGCTGCCGGGCCTGATCATCAGCGGCATCGGCATGGCCCTGTTCTTCGCGCCGGCGGCCAACCTGGTCATGTCCAGCGTCCGAGCCTTTGAGCAGGGCATTGCCTCCGGCGCCAACAACGCGCTGCGCGAGGTCGGCGGTGCGCTCGGTATCGCCGTGATGGCGTCGATCTTCTCGGCGCAGGGTGGCTACGAGACCGGCCAGACCTTCGTGGACGGTCTGCGTCCGGCGCTGGTCACGGGCGCGGGGGTGGTTGCTCTGGCCGGCGTCGCCGCCCTGCTCATCCCTGGCCGGCGGCGTGGCGACACGACCCTGACCCCGACCGAGCAGCCACCGGAGCGCGTGCTGGAGACGGCCGCCCCCTGAAGCCCGCTGACCCGACCGTTCGCACGCGCCCTGCCGACCGCACCACCCCGGACCACGAGGAGCAGTCATGCCCACCCTTCCCTGGACCGTGCCGAACCCCGCACCGCGGGGCGCCGAGGTGCACGTCTTCGCCTCCCGCTTCGAGACCCGCACCCTTTGGGGAGCGCTCCGTTTCCTCGTCCGTACGCCGGGTGTGTGGCGGCAGGTGAGCCGGGCGCCCGGAGCGTACGGGGCCTCTCTGAAGGCCGAGCCGTTCAAGCGGACGTTCTGGACGTTGTCCGCCTGGGAGTCGCCCACGGCGCTGAAGGACTTCGCCCGCTCGGGCACCCATGCCCCGGCCTCGCAAGGCCTGTCGGCCCAGATGCGGGACGCGAAGTTCGCCACCTGGCAGGTGCCGGGCGACGAGCTCCCGCTCGACTGGACGGAGGCGTTCCGGCGGCTGACGTGAACGGCACGCGCGCGTGGTGCGCGCGTCGGCCCCGGCGCTCCCCATGGGTGCCGGGGCTGTCGGTGCCGTCTCGTACTCTTGAGCCCGTGCAGGAACTCCACGACGCCCCCCTCGCCCCCCTGACCACCTTCCGTCTGGGCGGCCCGGCCACCCGGCTGGTCACCGCCACCACCGACGCCGAGGTCATCGACGTCGTGCGCGAGGCGGACGCCGACGGGACGCCGCTGTTGGTCATCGGCGGGGGATCGAACCTGGTCATCGGGGACAAGGGCTTCGCCGGCACCGCGCTCGTCGTCGCGACCAAGGGCTTCGAACTGGACGGCACCGCGCTTGAACTGGCCGCCGGCGAGGTGTGGACCGACGCCGTCGCCCGGACCGTGGAAGCTGGTCTCGCCGGGATCGAGTGCCTCGCCGGAATCCCCGGCTCCGCGGGCGCCACGCCGATCCAGAACGTCGGCGCGTACGGCCAGGAGGTCTCCTCGACGATCACCGAGGTGATCGCGTACGACCGACAGGAGGGCGAGACCGTCGTCATCCCGAACGCCGACTGCGCCTTCTCCTACCGCCACAGCCGCTTCAAGTCCGACCCCGAGCGCTACGTCGTCCTGCGCGTCCGCTTCCGGCTGGAGGACGCCCAAGGCCTCTCCGCCCCGATCAAGTACGCCGAGACCGCCCGCGCCCTCGGCGTCGAACCCGGCGACCGGGTCCCCCTGGCCGCCGCGCGCGAGACCGTGCTGAAACTGCGTACCGGGAAGGGCATGGTCCTGGACCCCGAGGACCACGACACCTGGTCGGCCGGCTCCTTCTTCACCAACCCGATCCTCACCGACGAGCAGTTCGCCGCATTCCACGCGCGCGTGCGCGAGCACCTCGGCGACGGCGTGGAGCCCCCCGCGTACCCGGCGGGGGAGGGGCACACCAAGACCTCAGCGGCCTGGCTCATCGACAAGGCCGGCTTCACCAAGGGATACGGCAGTGGCCCCGCTCGCATCTCCACCAAGCACACCCTCGCCCTCACCAACCGCGGCGGCGCGACCACCGAGGACCTCCTCGGCCTCGCCCGCGAGGTCGTCGAGGGCGTCCGCGAGACCTTCGGCATCACGCTGGTCAACGAGCCGGTGACGGTCGGCGTCAGCCTCTAGGAACGCGTCACTGGGGCTGGGCGAGCCAGTCGTCCACCCCCGCCAACAGCTTCGCCTTCATCTCCTCCGGCGCCGCCGACCCCCGCACGGACTGCCGGGCCAGCTCCGCCAGCTCCTCGTCCGTGAAGGCGTGATGGCGGCGCGCGATGTCGTACTGGGCGGCCAGCCGCGAGCCGAAGAGCAGGGGGTCGTCGGCGCCGAGAGCCATCGGTACGCCGGCCTCGTACAGAGTCCGCAGCGGGACGTCCTCCGGCTTCTCGTAGACACCGAGGGCGACGTTCGAGGCGGGGCACACCTCGCACGTCACGCCCCTGTCCGCGAGGCGCTTCAGCAGCCGCGGGTCCTCGGCCGCCCGCACCCCGTGGCCGATCCGGTTCGCGTGCAGGTCGTCCAGACAGTCACGGACCGAGGACGGACCGGTCAGCTCGCCACCGTGCGGGGCCGACAGCAGGCCGCCCTCACCGGCGATGTGGAAGGCGCGGTCGAAGTCGCGTGCCATGCCCCGGCGTTCGTCGTTCGACAACCCGAAGCCGACCACACCCCGGTCGGCGTACCGCACCGCCAAGCGCGCCAGCGTGCGGGCGTCCAGAGGGTGCTTCATACGGTTCGCGGCGACCAGGACACGCATCCCGAGCCCCGTGTCCCGCGACGCCCTCTCCACCGCGTCCAGGATGATCTCCAGAGCCGGGATCAGACCGCCCAGCCGGGGTGCGTACGAGGTGGGATCCACCTGGATCTCCAGCCACCCCGAGCCGTCCTTCAGGTCCTCCTCCGCGGCCTCCCTGACCAGGCGCTGGATGTCCTCCGGCTGCCGTAGGCACGACCGCGCCGCGTCGTACAGACGCTGGAAGCGGAACCAGCCCCGCTCGTCCGTCGCCCGTAGCCTCGGCGGCTCCCCGCTGGTCAGCGCGTCCGTCAGCGCCTCGGGCAGGCGCACGGCGTACTTGTCGGCCAGTTCCAGCAGGGTCGTCGGCCGCATCGAGCCGGTGAAGTGCAGGTGCAGATGGGCTTTCGGCAGTTCAGAGACATCACGTACACGCTCCATTCCAGGATCCTGCCGCACGCCCAGCCCGTCCCGGTAGCGCTTTCCCCGAACGTGGTCTTGCTCGCACGCGCACACGACAAAGCGGGCCGCTCCACGAGGGAACGGCCCGCTCACCATCTACTCACGTGAGTAGATGGTCAGTCCCTGGCCTCGGCCAGCAGCTTCTGGATCCGGCTCACGCCCTCGACGAGGTCCTCGTCACCGAGCGCGTACGACAGCCGCAGATAGCCCGGCGTGCCGAAGGCCTCACCCGGAACGACCGCGACCTCGGCCTCCTCCAGGATGAGCGCGGCCAGCTCGACCGAGTCCTGCGGGCGCTTGCCGCGGATCTCCTTGCCGATGAGGGCCTTCACCGACGGGTACGCGTAGAAGGCGCCCTCGGGCTCCGGGCAGACCACGCCGTCGATCTCGTTGAGCATCCGCACGATCGTCTTGCGGCGGCGGTCGAAGGCCTCGCGCATCTTCGCGACGGCGTCCAGGTCGCCGGAGACGGCGGCGAGGGCGGCCACCTGCGCCACGTTCGAGACGTTCGACGTCGCGTGGGACTGGAGGTTGGTCGCGGCCTTCACCACGTCCTTCGGGCCGATGATCCAGCCGACCCGCCAGCCCGTCATGGCGTACGTCTTGGCGACACCGTTGACGACGATGCACTTGTCGCGCAGCTCGGGCAGGACGGCGGGCAGCGACACGGACACCGCGTCGCCGTAGACCAGGTGCTCGTAGATCTCGTCGGTCATCACCCACAGGCCGTGCTCGACGGCCCAGCGGCCGATCGCCTCGGTCTCGGCCTCGCTGTAGACGGCGCCGGTCGGGTTGGACGGCGACACGAAGAGGACGACCTTCGTCTTCTCCGTACGGGCCGCCTCCAGCTGCTCCACGGAGACGCGGTAGCCGGTCGTCTCGTCGGCGACGACCTCGACCGGGACACCACCCGCGAGGCGGATCGACTCCGGGTAGGTAGTCCAGTACGGGGCGGGCACGATGACCTCGTCGCCCGGGTCGAGGATCGCGGCGAAGGCCTCGTAGATGGCCTGCTTGCCGCCGTTGGTGATCAGGATCTGTGAGACGTCGGGCTCGTAGCCGGAGTCGCGCAGCGTCTTCGCGGCGATGGCGGCCTTCAGCTCGGGCAGACCGCCGGCCGGGGTGTAGCGGTGGAACTTCGGGTTCTTGCAGGCCTCGATGGCGGCCTCGACGATGTAGTCCGGGGTCGGGAAGTCGGGCTCACCGGCGCCGAAGCCGATCACCGGACGCCCGGCGGCCTTGAGGGCCTTGGCCTTGGCGTCCACGGCGAGGGTGGCGGACTCGGAGATCGCGCCGACTCGGGCGGAGACCCGGCGCTCGGTGGGAGGGGTTGCAGCGCTCATGGGCCCATCGTTTCAGACAGGAAACGCGCCCGGCACGGGGGTTTCACAGACTGAACATCAGCTGAACAACCGTGCGGATCCGGGCCACGGCCAGCGGATCTTGTGCCCGAGGACCGGTGATCTTCGGCCGATCTTTCGCCGCCCAACGCTCCCACGGGCACTTTCTGTTCGACGGCGCGCCCAGGACCACGTACACTCTCACCTCGTTGGCCATCAGCGGTCCGCAGTCGCAAGGTGCACACCGAGCACCCGACCGGATGCGGTACGTTGGGGGCACACAAAGGGTCGTAGCTCAATTGGTAGAGCACTGGTCTCCAAAACCAGCGGTTGGGGGTTCAAGTCCCTCCGGCCCTGCTACACACACCTTCGCCAGGATGTGTGCGCATGTACGTACAGCAATGCACCGCCGTGCGGCTCAGACCGGGCGCGGCACGGCCACGACCCGGAATCAGGTGAGGACGAGTGACGGACGCCGTGGGCTCCATCGACATGCCTGATGCCCAGGACGAGGCGCCGGAGTCGAAGAAGACCCGTAAGGGTGGCAAGCGCGCCAAGAAGGGCCCGCTGAAGCGACTCGCGCTCTTCTACCGCCAGATCATCGCGGAACTCCGCAAGGTCGTCTGGCCGACGCGCAACCAGCTGACGACGTACACCACCGTGGTGATCATCTTCGTCGTCATCATGATCGGCCTGGTGACCGTGATTGACTATGGGCTCGACAACGCCGCCAAGTACGTCTTCGGCTGAGCCAAGAGCGAAGGGCGCCGCGGTTACCGGCGCCCCTTTCGCATGTTCCACCCCTATGTATCCAGGAAGAAGCAGCCACCGTGTCTGACCAGAACGTGAACGACGCCATCGAGCCACACGGGCAGGGTGTCGAGTCCGTGGAAGACGAGCTCGAGATCGTCGAAGGCGCGGACGAGGGCCTGGACGAGGTCGAGGCTGCCGACGCCGAGGCGGGCGAGCCCGCCGAGGAGGCCGCGCTCCACGTCGAGGACGTGGAGGACGAGGAAGAGGCCGCCGAGGAGGAGGCCGAGCCCGTCGACCCCGTCGCCGCACTGCGCGATGAGCTCCGCACGCTCCCCGGTGAGTGGTACGTCATCCACACCTACGCCGGTTACGAGAACCGCGTGAAGACCAACCTGGAGCAGCGCGCCGTCTCGCTGAACGTCGAGGACTACATCTTCCAGGCCGAGGTGCCGCAGGAAGAGGTCGTCCAGATCAAGAACGGCGACCGCAAGACGATCAAGCAGAACAAGCTGCCTGGTTACGTCCTCGTCCGCATGGACCTGACCAACGAGTCCTGGGGTGTCGTCCGCAACACCCCCGGCGTCACCGGCTTCGTGGGCAACGCCTACGACCCGTACCCGCTGACCCTGGACGAGATCGTCAAGATGCTCGCCCCGGAGGCCGAGGAGAAGGCCGCCCGTGAGGCCGCCGAGGCCGAGGGCAAGCCCGCTCCGCAGCGCAAGGTCGAGGTTCAGGTGCTGGACTTCGAGGTCGGCGACTCGGTCACCGTCACCGACGGCCCGTTCGCCACGCTGCAGGCCACGATCAACGAGATCAACGCCGACTCGAAGAAGGTCAAGGGTCTGGTGGAGATCTTCGGGCGTGAGACGCCGGTCGAGCTCTCGTTCGATCAGATTCAGAAGAACTGAGTCGGTAGTTCTTCGGCTGCGGGTGAGTGGGGGGCTGGTCGCACAGTCCCCGCGCCCCTAGGTCGGTCAGGTCAGGTGGGCTGCAAAGTAGCCCCCTGACCTGCTTCGTTTTTGACCGCGCATCTATACCCGTTATCGTTGTGCGGTATGCCTTCATCTGGGACGCGACCCGGGCGAGGGCACACTTCAATCGAAAGGACCCGGAGAGTAATGCCTCCCAAGAAGAAGAAGGTCACGGGGCTCATCAAGCTCCAGATCCAGGCCGGTGCCGCCAACCCGGCCCCGCCGGTCGGCCCCGCGCTGGGTCAGCACGGCGTGAACATCATGGAGTTCTGCAAGGCCTACAACGCCGCGACCGAGTCGCAGCGCGGTTGGGTCATCCCGGTGGAGATCACGGTCTACGAGGACCGTTCCTTCACCTTCATCACCAAGACGCCGCCGGCCGCCAAGATGATCCTCAAGGCCGCGGGCGTGGAGAAGGGCTCCGGCGAGCCGCACAAGACCAAGGTCGCCAAGATCACCGAGGC
The DNA here is from genome assembly GCA_965653385.1 of uncultured Streptomyces sp. Taxonomy (GTDB): domain Bacteria; phylum Actinomycetota; class Actinomycetes; order Streptomycetales; family Streptomycetaceae; genus Streptomyces. The sequence goes on from CBFGZZ010000185.1 coordinate 9,471, forward strand.
GCAGGTCCGCGAGATCGCCACCACCAAGATGCCCGACCTCAACGCCAACGACCTGGACGCCGCCGCGAAGATCATCGCCGGCACCGCCCGTTCCATGGGCATCACGGTCGAGGGCTGACCCCAACCCCCCAAGCAGAAGTGAGTGGCGGGGCCTGCTCGGCCCGGACCACAACTCCTAAGAAATCACAGGAGCAGTAGTGAGCAAGCGCAGCAAGACTCTCCGCGCTGCGGACGCCAAGATCGACCGGGAGAAGCTGTACGCCCCGCTCGAGGCCGTCCGTCTCGCCAAGGAGACGTCCACGTCCAAGTTCGACGGCACCGTCGAGGTCGCCTTCCGTCTGGGTGTCGACCCGCGTAAGGCCGACCAGATGGTCCGTGGCACCGTGAACCTTCCGCACGGCACCGGTAAGACCGCCCGGGTCCTGGTCTTCGCGACCGGTGACCGTGCTGCGGCCGCGGAGGCTGCGGGCGCCGACATCGTCGGCTCCGACGAACTGATCGACGAGGTCTCGAAGGGTCGCCTGGACTTCGACGCCGTCGTCGCCACCCCGGACCTCATGGGCAAGGTCGGCCGCCTCGGCCGCGTGCTCGGTCCGCGTGGTCTGATGCCGAACCCGAAGACCGGCACCGTCACCCCCGACGTGGCCAAGGCCGTCACCGACATCAAGGGCGGCAAGATCGAGTTCCGCGTCGACAAGCACTCGAACCTGCACTTCATCATCGGCAAGGTGTCCTTCGACGACACCAAGCTGGTGGAGAACTACGGCGCCGCGCTGGAGGAGATCCTCCGTCTGAAGCCGTCGGCCGCCAAGGGTCGCTACATCAAGAAGGCCGCGATCAGCACCACGATCGGCCCCGGCGTTCCGATCGACCCGAACCGCACCCGCAACCTCCTCGTCGAGGAGGACCCGGCCGCGGTCTGAGCCACCGGCTCACCAGGCTCGAAAGCGGGCCCCACACCCTTCCCGGGTGTGGGGCTCGTCCCCGTTCCCAGGCCTTTTGTCAGCGCTCTGGGTTAACGTGCATTCACGGGATTCGCACAGGGGGGACGAATGACGAGCACGAGGGTGCGCCGGTCGGCGTTCTGGATCGCGCTGCTGACCGCGCTGACGGCCCTGGCCGCCTGCACCTCCGACCGCCCCGACGAGGCGGAGCGCACCGGGCCGGCCCGGGCCGTGACTGCCGCCCTGCGTACCGTCGAGCGGTCCACCGACCGGGCCGAATCCGCTCGCGTCAGATCCACCACCACCATCGGCTCGACGCTGTCCATGAAGGCCGCCGGCACCCTCGCCTGGGCCGACGACCTCACCGGCACGCTGACGATCACCTACACCGGCGGCACGACGGCCGAGGCGATGCGCCGCCTCGGAACCACGTCGATGGAGGCCCGGTACCTCCCCGACGCCTACTACGCGCGTATAGGTGAGGCGTTCTCCGCGAAGACCGACGGCAAGCACTGGATCAAGTACGCCTATGACGACCTGGACGACCTCGCCGGCAGTTCCGGGGCGGATCTCGCGGCACAGATGCGCGGTACGGCCCCGCACGCGTCCGTGAAGCGGCTGCTGTCCTCCACGGACGTACGGAAGGTGGGCGAGGAGACGGTCGAAGGCGAGCGCACCACGCACTACTCCGGGACGGTGCGGGCGGACGGCGGCACCACCGAACAGACCGTCGACATATGGGTCGACGGCCGGAACCTGCTGGTCAAGAAGGTCGAGAAGGGCCGGACGGCCACGGGGCGGCTGACCCAGACCGCCTACTACAGCGACTACGGAGTCAAGGCCGGGGTCGAGACGCCTCCGGCGGGGGACACGGCGGACCTCAAGGAGCTGCTGAAGGGCTCGGAGGGTCGCTGAATTCGCAGGAGCCTTCAGGCCGCCTGGGATACGCTCCCGATCTTGCTGTGCGCCGACCACGCATCAGCCATTTGTTCGCATCAGCCAGGTGTTCCTTTGGGGGGAATCAGTGAGCATCGCCGTACGTGCCGTACTGCCTGCCGTCGCTCTGCCGGCCGCCGTGCTGCTGCTGGCCGGCTGCGGGGCGGGAGCCGGTGCGGAGGAGTCCGCGGGTTCAGCGGCCGCCGACGCCGTCGCGCGGGCCGCGGCGCGGACCGAAGGACTCACGGCCCTGCACTATCGCGTGACCGGCCGGTTTCCGGAGCGGGGACGGATAGCGGACGAGGGGAGCGTCCGGCGAAAGCCCCTGGAGGCGCGGCTCACGACGGCCAACCTGAGCGGCGATCAGAAGGGCGAGACGGAGCTGCGCCTGGTCGGCGGAGTGCTGTACGGCAGCGCGAGCGACGACATGGTCGAGGAACTGGGCGGCCGGCACTGGATCAGCTACGGCCCGGACGAGGAGTTCACCACGGACAGCGGCCTGCGCATGGACGTCGGCAGCCTGCGCGACCAGGTCGGCCGCAACGCGGCGCGGGAGGCCGCCTTCCTCGCCGACGCCGAGGACGTGGAGCGGGTCGGCTCCGAGAAGGTCGGCGGCGCCGACACGACGCACTACGTGGGCACGGCCACGGTCGACGAACTCCGGGCCTCGCTCAAGAAGGTCGAGGACAAGGCCGTCCGGGAGGGGCGGGCGAACAGCCTCGACCAGTACGAGAAGGCGGGCATGGACGAACTCACCCTGGACGTGTGGGTCGACCGCGACGACCACGTCAAGCAGCTCCGCACCCAGGGCTTGGGCCGCCACGGCGCGCTCGACCTCACCTTCACCTTCCTCGACCAGGACAAGCCGGTGACCGTCCGCGCCCCGCGCGCCGACGACACGGCGGACATGCGCAAGCCGCTGAAGAAGAGCGGGAGCTGAGGACCGTAGGGGCCGATTTGCCTGTCGGTGACCGAGTCCCGTACTCTCCTAACGAAGCCAAAGACCGCTGGTCGTTGCCGTGCGCTCGTAAGAGGGTGCGGTGGCCGAAGGATCCGCTGTAAATGCGGACGACCCGCGCAGGTGACAGTGGAAGAACTCCCGGAGTGCGCGCGTAGAGCGTGTACGGCCGGTCGAGTCCGCCCCGTGCGCCTGCGCCGGGGCGTTTCGTTTCCCCAGTCCTCCTTCGGGTCCGCGCGGTCCGAATCACCCGGAAGGAGGCCGAGGCTCTATGGCGAGGCCCGACAAGGCTGCCGCGGTTGCCGAGCTGACGGACAAGTTCCGTAGCTCCAACGCCGCCGTGCTGACCGAGTACCGCGGTCTCACCGTGGCGCAGCTCAAGACGCTGCGTCGTTCGCTCGGTGAGAACGCCCAGTACGCCGTGGTGAAGAACACGCTGACCAAGATTGCGGCCAACGAGGCCGGGATCACGCTGGACGACCAGCTCTTCGCTGGTCCGACGGCCGTCGCCTTCGTCACCGGTGACCCGGTGGAGTCGGCGAAGGGTCTTCGTGACTTCGCCAAGGAGAACCCGAATCTCGTCATCAAGGGCGGTGTCCTTGACGGCAAGGCGCTGTCCGCCGACGAGATCAAGAAGCTTGCGGACCTCGAGTCCCGCGAGGTTCTGCTCAGCAAGCTGGCCGGTGCCTTCAAGGCGAAGCAGTCCCAGGCTGCCTCCGTCTTCCAGGCGCTGCCGTCGAAGCTCGTCCGCACCGTGGACGCGCTCCGCGCCAAGCAGGCCGAGCAGGGCGGTGCCGAGTAATTCGGCTCGCACACTGGCCGTCGCGGCCTGACCGCGGAGGCCACAGCGGGCCGACGTACGCCCGCCTCACCCAGTACATCCGGCACCTGCCGATTTAGTGGAAGGACCGCCATCATGGCGAAGCTCAGCCAGGAAGACCTGCTCGCGCAGTTCGAGGAGATGACCCTCATCGAGCTCTCCGAGTTCGTGAAGGCCTTCGAGGAGAAGTTCGACGTCACCGCCGCCGCTGCCGCGCCGGTCGTCGTCGCCGGTGGTGCCGCTGGTGGCGCCGCCGCCGAGGCCGTCGAGGAGAAGGACGAGTTCGACGTCATCCTCACCGGCGCCGGCGACAAGAAGATCCAGGTCATCAAGGTCGTGCGTGAGCTGACCTCCCTGGGTCTGAAGGAGGCCAAGGACCTCGTGGACGGCGCTCCCAAGCCCGTTCTCGAGAAGGTCGCCAAGGACGCCGCCGAGAAGGCCGCCGAGTCCCTCAAGGGCGCCGGCGCCTCCGTCGAGGTCAAGTAAGACCTTCCCGGTCTTGCGGGTCGAGTACGACCTCCGCGCTTGCTGAAAGCAGCCTCCTGAGGCTGTAACGCAGTCGCACCGAAGAGCGATCATCCATTCGGGTGGTCGCTCTTCGGCGTTCCTGGGGGCGCGGCCACGGTTACCTTGCGCCCGCTTCGGCGGGGGGTATGGTGATCTTCGTCGTGTCTCCGGGAGCCCCTGGGTTCGGGCGCGGGGGCCTTGACGAACCGCACGCAGCGCGCAATTCTCAGGACGCGTCGTCACAAGGATCCGAATCCGAGGCATGGATCGGCGACGAAGAGGGCAGTATCAACGTGCATTGAGGGCGAGCATGCCGAGGGCGTTGAGAACAACGAGGGTCGCGAAAAACCCGCACTGGACATCAGTGTGCCAAGTGGCTACACTGACCCTTTGCGCTGCCTGTTAGCTGTCCCCTGCCCGTCACCAGGGGCATGCCCTCGCTGAAGCACCGATGACCGGACCGTCCCTGACCTGGCCATTCTTTGGTCGGAGATGGAAACGCCTGTCTCTGTGCCCCGGTGAGGGGCCGGTACGCGCGTAGTGAGTCCGAGCCCTCGGAAGGACCCCCTCTTGGCCGCCTCGCGCACTGCCTCGACCGCGAATACGAACAACGGCGCCAGCACCGCCCCGCTGCGCATCTCTTTTGCAAAGATCAAGGAGCCCCTCGAGGTTCCGAACCTGCTCGCGCTGCAGACCGAGAGCTTCGACTGGCTGCTCGGCAACACCGCCTGGCAGAGTCGGGTCGAGGCGGCTCTGGAGTCGGGTCAGGACGTCCCCACCAAGTCCGGTCTGGAGGAGATCTTCGAGGAGATCTCCCCGATCGAGGACTTCTCCGGGTCGATGTCGCTGACGTTCCGCGACCACCGTTTCGAGCCGCCGAAGAACAGCATCGACGAGTGCAAGGAGCGCGACTTCACGTACGCCGCCCCGCTCTTCGTGACGGCTGAGTTCACCAACAACGAGACCGGCGAGATCAAGTCCCAGACGGTCTTCATGGGCGACTTCCCGCTCATGACGAACAAGGGCACCTTCGTCATCAACGGCACCGAGCGTGTCGTGGTGTCGCAGCTGGTCCGTTCGCCCGGTGTCTACTTCGACAGCTCGATCGACAAGACGTCCGACAAGGACATCTTCTCCGCCAAGATCATCCCGTCCCGGGGTGCCTGGCTGGAGATGGAGATCGACAAGCGCGACATGGTCGGTGTGCGTATCGACCGTAAGCGCAAGCAGTCCGTGACCGTTCTGCTCAAGGCTCTCGGTTGGACGACCGAGCAGATCCTGGAGGAGTTCGGCGAGTACGAGTCGATGCGCGCCACCCTGGAGAAGGACCACACCCAGGGCCAGGACGACGCGCTGCTCGACATCTACCGCAAGCTGCGTCCGGGCGAGCCCCCCACCCGTGAGGCCGCGCAGACGCTCCTTGAGAACCTGTACTTCAACCCGAAGCGCTACGACCTCGCCAAGGTCGGCCGCTACAAGGTCAACAAGAAGCTGGGTGCGGAGGCTCCGCTCGACGCGGGCGTCCTGACCGTCGAGGACGTCATCTCGACGATCAAGTACCTGGTGAAGCTGCACGCCGGCGAGACCGAGACGGCCGCGGACAACGGCCAGACGATCGTCGTCGAGACCGACGACATCGACCACTTCGGCAACCGTCGTCTGCGCAGCGTCGGCGAGCTCATCCAGAACCAGGTCCGTACCGGTCTGGCTCGTATGGAGCGCGTCGTCCGTGAGCGCATGACGACCCAGGACGTCGAGGCGATCACGCCGCAGACCCTGATCAACATCCGGCCGGTCGTCGCCTCCATCAAGGAGTTCTTCGGCACCAGCCAGCTGTCGCAGTTCATGGACCAGAACAACCCGCTGTCGGGTCTGACGCACAAGCGTCGTCTCTCGGCGCTGGGTCCCGGTGGTCTGTCCCGTGAGCGGGCCGGCTTCGAGGTCCGTGACGTGCACCCGTCCCACTACGGCCGTATGTGCCCGATCGAGACGCCCGAAGGCCCGAACATCGGTCTGATCGGTTCGCTCGCCTCCTACGGCCGGGTCAACGCGTTCGGTTTCGTCGAGACGCCGTACCGCAAGGTCGTCGACGGCCAGGTCACCGACGAGGTGGACTACCTGACCGCCGACGAGGAGGACCGCTTCGTCATCGCGCAGGCCAACGCCACGCTCAACGACGACATGCGGTTCGCCGAGGCACGCGTCCTGGTCCGCCGCCGTGGCGGCGAGGTCGACTACGTCGGTGGCGAGGACGTCGACTACATGGACGTCTCGCCGCGCCAGATGGTGTCGGTCGCGACCGCCATGATCCCGTTCCTCGAGCACGACGACGCCAACCGTGCCCTCATGGGCGCGAACATGATGCGTCAGGCCGTGCCGCTGATTAAGTCCGAGTCCCCGCTCGTCGGCACCGGCATGGAGTACCGCTCCGCCGTCGACGCCGGCGACGTGGTCAAGGCCGAGAAGGCGGGTGTGGTCCAGGAGGTCTCCGCGGACTACATCACCACCGCCAACGACGACGGCACGTACATCACGTACCGCCTGGCCAAGTTCGCCCGCTCCAACCAGGGCACCTCGGTCAACCAGAAGGTCATCGTCAACGAGGGCGACCGGATCATCGAGGGCCAGGTCCTGGCCGACGGTCCAGCCACCCAGAACGGCGAGATGGCGCTGGGCAAGAACCTGCTCGTGGCGTTCATGCCGTGGGAGGGTCACAACTACGAGGACGCGATCATCCTGTCGCAGCGCCTCGTGCAGGACGACGTCCTCTCCTCGATCCACATCGAGGAGCACGAGGTCGACGCCCGTGACACCAAGCTCGGCCCCGAGGAGATCACCCGGGACATCCCGAACGTCTCCGAGGAGGTCCTCGCCGACCTCGACGAGCGCGGCATCATCCGCATCGGTGCCGAGGTCATCGCCGGTGACATCCTCGTCGGCAAGGTCACGCCCAAGGGTGAGACCGAGCTGACGCCCGAGGAGCGCCTGCTGCGCGCCATCTTCGGTGAGAAGGCCCGTGAGGTCCGTGACACCTCGCTGAAGGTGCCGCACGGCGAGACCGGCAAGGTCATCGGCGTCCGTGTCTTCGACCGCGAGGAGGGCGACGAGCTTCCCCCCGGTGTGAACCAGCTGGTGCGCGTGTACGTCGCGCAGAAGCGCAAGATCACCGACGGTGACAAGCTCGCCGGCCGGCACGGCAACAAGGGCGTCATCTCCAAGATCCTGCCGGTCGAGGACATGCCGTTCCT
>CBFGZZ010000186.1:0-16845 GCA_965653385.1 uncultured Streptomyces sp.
AGGACGGCTCCGAGCGGGACGCCGAGTCCTCGAAGGAGCCGGAGGGCTCGAACGCTTCTAAGGACTCCAACGGCCCCAAGGGCGAGTTCCCGAAGGACGACCCGCCGAAGAACGACCCCCCGAAGGGCGACGCACCCTCCGACGGCGAGTCCGTGAAGGCCGGTCCGGGCGCCACCGAGGTCCGCGCCACCGAGCCCGCCGGCACCGGCGAGTCCGAGAAGGAACCCGCACTGGAGGACGACGCCCAGGGGAAGCCCGAGGCGGTCGACGGGCACGAGCGCGCGGCCGCCATCACCCCGGCAGGCACCCCCACCCCGGCCGCCCAGCCCGCCCTGCCCGCGGCCCAGCAGCCGTCGGGGCACTTCATCGCGCCGACCGCCGTGGCCGTCGTACCGGCGACGCCCGCACGGCGTCCGGCGGTCGAGGGTGACTTCGACTTCTTCGGTACGAAGAAGGGGGCCGCGCCCTCCGCGCTGGAGTCCGTCCAGAACGAGGACCTCGCCGACGTCGTGGGCCAGGAGGCCCTCGCGCTCCACAAGGCCGAGGCCGAGGCGGAGTTCAAGCCGGCGGACGAGGAGTCCCGGGGCATCGGCCAGGTCATCGATCTGACGGCGCACGACGAGACGGAACAGATCGACGTGCAGGGGCTGCGCAGCGCGGTCTCCTGACGTCCCCGGCCGGCCCTAGGCCATCCACCGGTCCGGCCGTGCGTCCCTGCGGCCCGTGCGGGACCTCTCCGCCTGCGCCCGCAGCAGCTCCGCGGCCTCCTGGGTGTCCCTCAGACGGGCGGTCACGGTCTTGTCGGCCCCGGTGTCCAGGTGGACGTCGGCGACGCCCCACAGCCGCTCCCACGGCCCCTGGGACAGTCGTACGCTCTGGACCTTCGCGTGCGGCACGAGCGCCAGGCTTCGGCGCAGGAGGCCGGTCCGGGCGGCGAAGACCGCGTCCGTGACGGCGAGGCCGTACCCGCGCCACCACACCGGCACGCACCGGCCCGCCCGCCGCGGCGGACGCGACAGGGCGGCGTGCGGCGGGACGGTCGCGCCGGGCAGCACGCGTGCGACGACCGAGGCGGCGATCTCGCGCGGGGCGACCGGCAGCAGGACCGAGTTGGACGAGCCCGCCACGTCGAGCTCCACTCGAACCCAGCCGCGCCGCCGCCACAGCAGCGGCTCGACGATGCGCACGGTCTGGACGCGGCCGGGCGGCACCGTCTCGTGGGCGCGGTCGAGCAGACCGTGGTCGAGGCGCAGCCCGTCCGGGGACTCGCCCACCGTCCAGTCGTACTCCGCGACGAACCGCCCCACGCTGCTCGCTCCCGCCGCGCCGAACAGCGGTACGGCGGTCGCCAGGACCGACCACGGGCTCTCCGTGATCAGCCAGAGGATCGTCGGTACGACGACCGCGGCGGCCAGCGTTCCCCAGGTGGCGCCGGTCAGGAGGAGGGAGACGGCCAGGACGCCCGACGGCACGCGCAGCAGCTCCTGTGCCGGGGCCTCGCCCACCTCGTGCGCCGTCTCGGGCGCGAAACCGGCGGCGCGCGCGAGGAGTTCCGCGCGCAGCGCACGCGCCTCGTCCGCGCCCAGGAAGGCGAGTTCGTCCTTCTTGTCCGTTCCTATGACGTCCAGTTTGAGCTTCGAGACGCCCGCCACGCGCGCGAGCAGCGGCTGGGTGATGTCGATGGCCTGGATGCGTTCCAGCCGGATGTGCGCGGTGCGTCGGAACACCAGTCCGGTACGGATCCGCAGCTCGCTGTCGGTCACCGCGAAGTGCGTGAACCACCAGGTCAGGAAGCCGTACAGGGCGGCCGCCGGGATGAGCACGGCGAGGGCGATCAGGATCGTGGTGGTGGTCAGCCGGGTCAGCTGGCGCTGCGCCTGGTCGGGGTCGTGCACCGCCCACCCGATGAGCACGGCGACCGGCGCCCACGCGCGTCTGAGCGGTGTCACGGGGTGCAGCCGCCGATCCGTCACGGGTCGCTTCCCGCTCATGGCGTCATCGACGCCCGGCGCCGTCACAGGCCCGCCGAACGGGCCTCGCCCAGCTCGGTGAGCCGGTCGCGCAGCCGTTCCGCCTCCGCCGGGTCGAGACCGGGGATCGTGGCGTCGGTCGCGGCGGCGGCCGTGTGCAACTGCACGCTGGCCAGTCCGAAGTGCCGCTCGACGGGCCCCGACGTGACCTCGACCAGCTGCATCCGGCCGTACGGCACGACCGTCTCCTCGCGCCACAGCACGCCCCGGCTGATCAGCAGGTCGTCGGCGCGCTCGGCGTACCGCCACGAACGCCAGTTGCGGCCGAGCATCACCCAGCCCCAGGCGATCAGCGCCAGCGGCAGCAGCGCGAAGGCGGCCCAGCCCGGGCCGACGAGCAGACCGAGCAGCAGGCCCAGCCCGACCGCCAGCAGCCCCAGCCACACCACCAGCAGCAGGCGGCGCATCCGGAGCAGCCCCGGTGGCAGCCCGGTCCACCCCGGCTCGTCCGCCGCCCGCTCGTCCCCCGTCGTCCCCGTGTTCTGTGGGCTCCCCGTCTCCATGAGGCCAGCGTACGTAGGAGAGACTGTGTCCATGACTCCTACGACGGAGACCATGGTCGGTATCGGCGGCGCCGCGGAGAGCACCGACATGGTGCTCAACATCGGTCCCCAGCACCCGTCCACGCACGGCGTGCTGCGCCTCAAGCTCGTCCTGGACGGCGAGCGCATCCAGCACGCGGAGCCGGTGATCGGCTACATGCACCGCGGCGCCGAGAAGCTCTTCGAGGCCCGCGACTACCGCCAGATCATCATGCTCGCCAACCGCCACGACTGGCTGTCGGCCTTCTCCAACGAGCTGGGCGTCGTGCTCGCCGTGGAGCGCATGCTGGGCATGGAGGTGCCCGAGCGGGCGGTGTGGACGCGGACGTTGCTCGCGGAGCTCAACCGGGTGCTCAACCATCTGATGTTCCTGGGGTCGTATCCGCTGGAGCTGGGCGGGATCACGCCGATCTTCTACGCCTTCACCGAGCGCGAGGAACTCCAGCACGTCATGGAGGAGGTCTCCGGCGGCCGGATGCACTACATGTTCAACCGGGTCGGCGGCCTGAAGGAGGACCTCCCGGCCGGGTGGACCACACGCGCGCGTACCGCCGTCGCCGACGTGCGTTCCCGCATGGACCGGTTCGACGACCTGGTCCTCGGCAACGAGATCTTCCGTGGGCGCACCCGGGGCGTGGGAGCCCTCACGCCGCAGGCCGTGCACGCGTACGGCGTCAGCGGGCCGATCGCGCGCGCCTCCGGCGTGGACTTCGACCTGCGCCGGGACGAGCCCTATCTCGGCTACGGAGAGCTCGGGGACGTCCTGAAGGTGGTGACCCGGGACGAGGGTGACTGCCTCGCCCGGTTCGAGTGCCTGCTGGAGCAGACCCACAACGCCCTCGACCTCGCCGACGCCTGCCTGGACCGGCTCGCCGAGCTGCCGCCCGGACCGATCAACCAGCGGCTGCCCAAGGTGCTCAAGGCACCCGAGGGCCACACGTACGCGTGGACCGAGAACCCGCTCGGCATCAACGGCTACTACCTCGTCAGCAAGGGCGAGAAGACGCCGTACCGGCTGAAGCTGCGCTCGGCCTCGTACAACAACATCCAGGCGCTGGTCGAGCTGCTGCCGGGGACACTGGTCGCGGACATGGTGGCGATCCTGGGGTCGATGTTCTTCGTGGTGGGGGACATCGACAAGTAGGGGTCCGACCGTTCGGAAAGCAGGGGTCCGCCCGTTCGGTAAGTAGGGGTCGGTTCGGAATTCCAACCGGCTCGACCCCTCAGTCCGCCAGTAGGTCCGGAATTCCAACCGGCTGTACCAGCCACCCGAAGTCCCCCAGTCCGCCCGTCGCCGTCAGCTCGGCGGCCTCACCCGCGGTCGCGAGGGCTCGTACGTACTCGGCGGGACGGGTCGAGGCCAGTTCGAGCGGGGGGCGTGCGCCCGTGAGGGCCAGGGAGCGCAGGGCGTCGCGTTGGGACAGCAGGCGCGCCCCGGGCAGCGCGCACGCGTCCAGCGCCACATGCGCCGTGATGTCGCACGAGCCGTCCGGCACGGGCGCCGTCCCACGGCCCTCACGGAAGCCGGTGAGGGTGCCGAAAGGCGGCCGCGTCGCCGCCGTGTGCGCGTAGTCCACGGCGACGGCCAGGCCCCGGTCGAGGGCCGACACGGCGCCGGCCCAGGCCTCGTCCCGGGGCAGCCCGATCTCGGCCCGCGTGCCCTCCGGGGCGTTCGCCGAGGGCCACCACCGCGCGAGCCACTCCGCCTCCGCACCGCTGACCGGCTCACCGAGGCGCTCGGCCCCGTCCCGCCGTACCTGCACCAGGCGCGGCACGCCCGCGGAGTCCACCTCCGCGACCTCCAGCGGCACGTTGTCCAGCCATTCGTTGGCGAACAGCAGGCCCGTGATCCGGCGCGGCGGCTCGGGCAGCCACTCGATCCGGTGATCGAGGGTTTCCGGCCGGTCGGCGAGCTCGACGGCGTACGCACGCGTGCGTGCCGCCACCTCGGCGGGCAGGGCGGCCAGGACGCCGGTCACCAGCTCGCCGCGCCCCGCCGCCATGTCGACGAAGTCGAGCGAGCCGGGCCGGCCCAGCGCCTCGTCGACCCGGCACAGCAGCCGGGCCACGGCACCGGCGAAGAGCGGCGAGGCGTGGACGGACGTACGGAAGTGGCCGGCCGGTCCCTCGGGCCGGCGGTAGAAGCCGTCCGGACCGTAGAGAGCGGCTTCCGCCGCCGCACGCCACCCGCGCCACTCACCCGTCGCCTCTGCTCTCACCGGCCCAGGCTAGACAGGGCGTAAGCGCACAGGGGAACGCAGCCTCCACCTTGCGGAGTACACGCGGGTGGTGCGGATCGGCCCTCCGGTTGACCCCTGCACGCATCTCGCTTCCCTACGCTGGGTTACGTGCAGCGCCTCTATGACTTCCTCCGCAGGCACCCGACAGGGGTCGACAGCTTCTGGGCCGTCTTCCTGTTCGGGATCTCTGTGTTGACCGTGGCCGTCCAGGAGGAGGGCGGGCAGGACGTTCCGGGCATCCGCTCCGAGGCGGTCATCGTCCCGGTCATCCTCCTGTTGTGCCTGGTGATCGCGTTGCGCCGGCGCATGCCGGAGAAGATGCTGCTGCTGGCCATCGGGGTCGGGCTGGCCCAGCTGGCGCTGGACGTGGCGACCACGGCCGCCAACTTCGCCTTCCTGGTGATCGTCTACACCGTGGCCGCGACCGGCGCCCGCTGGGCCTCCCGGGTCGCCCTGGCCGTCGGCCTGTGCGCGGCGCCCGTGGCGCAGTTGCGCTGGCCGGAGCAGGATTCCAGCGTCCTGGGCACGGTGGTCCTGATGATCTTCACATCGGTGCCCTTCGCCCTCGCCTGGGTGCTCGGCGACTCGATCCGCACCCGCCGCGCCTACTACGAGCAGTTGGAGGAGCGCGCGACCCGGCTCGAAAAGGAGCGCGAGGCGCAGTCCAAGGTCGCGGTCGCCGCCGAACGCGCCCGGATCGCGCGGGAACTGCACGACGTCGTCGCGCACAACGTCTCCGTGATGGTGGTGCAGGCCGACGGCGCCGCCTACGTCCTCGACTCCGCCCCGGACCAGGCCAAGAAGGCCCTGGAGACCATCTCCTCCACCGGCCGCCAGGCCCTCGCCGAGATGCGCCGCCTGCTCGGCGTGCTGCGCACCGGCGAGCACCAGGAGAGCGGCGAGTACGTCCCGCAGCCCGACGTCGAACAGATCGACGACCTCGTCCAGCAGTGCCGCAGCTCCGGCCTGCCGGTCGACTTCAAGGTCGAGGGAACCCCGCGCCCGCTGCCCAGCGGCGTCGAACTCACGGCGTACCGCATCGTGCAGGAGGCGCTCACCAACACCCGCAAGCACGGCGGACCGAACGCGGGCGCCAGCGTGCGCCTGGTCTACTTCGACGACGGGCTCGGCCTGCTCGTCGAGGACGACGGCAAGGGCGCCCCGCACGAGCTGTACGAGGACGGCGGCGCCGACGGCGAGGGGCACGGCTTGATCGGGATGCGCGAGCGCGTCGGCATGGTCGGCGGCACCCTGGACGCGGGACCGCGCCCGGGCGGAGGATTCCGCATCAGTGCGCTGCTGCCGCTCAAACCAGCACACTGACGCCTGCGCATGCCCCTCGTTGACACCTGTCACGGCGTGCCGACGGCCCTGTAGAACGGCCAAGTAGACGGATACGGAAGACACGGAAGAGGACCTGATGACGATCCGCGTGATGCTCGTCGACGACCAGGTGCTGCTGCGCACCGGGTTCCGGATGGTGCTCGCCGCCCAGCCGGACATGGAGGTCGTCGCGGAGGCGGGCGACGGCGTCGAGGCCCTCCAGGTGCTGCGCGAGACCCCCGTCGACGTCGTGCTGATGGACGTGCGCATGCCGAAGCTGGACGGCGTGGAGACCACCCGCCGCATCTGCTCCGAGCCCGAGCCGCCGAAGGTGCTGATCCTCACCACCTTCGACCTCGACGAGTACGCCTTCTCCGGGCTGAAGGCCGGCGCCTCCGGCTTCATGCTCAAGGACGTGCCGCCCGGCGAACTCCTCGCCGCCATCCGCTCCGTGCACAGCGGCGACGCCGTGGTGGCCCCCTCGACGACCCGGCGGCTGCTGGACCGGTTCGCGCCCATGCTGCCCTCCGCCGGCAAGGAGCCCCAGCACAAGGAGCTGGAGCGGCTCACCGACCGCGAGCGCGAGGTCATGGTGCTGGTCGCCCAGGGCCTGTCCAACGGCGAGATCGCCGCCCGGCTGGTCCTGTCCGAGGCGACGGTGAAGACCCACGTCGGCCGCATCCTGACCAAGCTGGGGCTGCGCGACCGGGTCCAGGTGGTGGTCCTGGCGTACGAGACGGGGCTGGTGCGGGCCGGCGGGCACGGCTGAACCCGCCCTTGTCACACGGGCGTGACCCGCGGCCACTAGGGTCTGCGCATGCTCCTGTGGATCAACGGCCCCTTCGGGGGCGGCAAGACACAGACCGCACACGAGATCCAGCGGCGCCTGCCCGGCAGCGTCATCTGCGACCCCGAGCACCCGGGCTTCGGCCTGCGTCGCATGCTCCCGCCCGACCTGCGCGGGGACTTCCAGGACCTGCTGTCCTGGCGGCAGGGCGTCGTGGAGGTCCTCGACCTCGCCCTCGCCAAGCACGAGGGTGTGGTGATCGCGCCCATGACGGTCACGAACTCCGGCCATTTCGCCGAGACCGTCGGCCGACTGCGTGAACTCGGCCACGACGTACGGCACTTCACCCTCCTCGCCGAGCGCGAGACCGTCCTGAACCGGCTTCGGGAGCGCGGCTTCGGGCACCTTGCGCAGGTCGTCGCCGGGAAGAACGCCGGGCTGCGCCGGGAGAGCTGGGCCGTGCAGCAGCTCGACCACTGTCTGGAGCGGCTGAGCGAGCCGGAGTTCGCCGAGCATCTGTGGACCGACCACTCGACCGTGCCGAAGACCGCCGACCGGATCGCCGTCCTGGCCGGACTGAGGCTCCGGCCCAACAACGAGGGCGCGCTGCGGACACGGCTGCGACAGGTGCGGGTCGGGATCAGGCACATCCGGTTCGACTGACGGTCACCTCAGGAGCGCTTCGAGGAAGTCGCTGCCGAGCCGGGCCACCGCGGTGACGTCCAACTGGTACAGGACGTAGCGCCCCCGGCGCCGGGTGCTGATCAGGCCCGCCTTCTTGAGGACGCTCAGGTGCCGGGATATCTCCGGGGCGGTCATGCCGTGGATCTGTACGAGCTCGCTCGTGGTGTACGTGCTGCGGGCGAGGTTGCGGCACAGCTGCATCCGCACGGGGTGGGACAGGGCGGTCATACGCAGGGTGAGCTGCTCGACCGAGGGCGGTGACGCCAGCTCGGGGGAGCTGACGGGGTAGTGCAGCACGGGCTGCCAGCCGTGCCGGTGCAGCACCATCAGATGCGGCCAGCCCAGGCTTGTCGGCACCAGGAGCAGACTGCCGTTCCTGATCAGGCTGTGGCCCTGGCGGAGCTTGTCGATGGTGATCCGTCCGGCGGCCTCGTCGAGCACCACCGCCGCGGAGACCGAGGTCAGCGCCTCGGCCAGCCCCTTGTGCCGCAGGAGGTCGGTCCGGTGACGGGCGTCCGCGGCGAGCTGGTGGCGCAGCCGGGACCAGGTGTCGGCGAAGAACGCCTCGTCGCAGTCCTCCAGGAACTGCCGCAGCCAGGCCCGGATCCGCGGTGGGTCGTCGAGCAGCCGCTGACTGAACCGCAACTGCTGCGGGCCGCGCGCGGCGGCCAGCTCCAGGGCGCGGCGGCGCAGCTCCCCGTCGGCCAGCACGTCCCGGCTCGGCGTGGCGTAGGGCAGGGCGCAGGTGAACTCCAGGGCCGCGTCCACGAACTGCTCGTCCGTCAGCTTGTCCAGCAGATCCAGCTCCTCGGCGAGCGTCGCGCCGGGCAGGGCTCCACCCGGGACGCCCGCGTAGGGCAGGAACGGATCCGAGAACGTCGTCCGCCACAGGAAGTCGGCCTCGCACATCCGGTCGGCCAGGTGCGGATCGAGCCGCGTGGTGACGCTCGTGGCCCAGCCCCGCAGCCCCGGATGATGCCCCGACTCCGACAGCGCGTGCAGCGCCGTGCCGAGCTCGGCCAGGGGCGAGGGGACCACGGCGACCCTCTCCGGCCGCAGCCCCGCGATGTCGATGCTCACGCTCATGCCCTCATGGTGCACCCCGCCACTGACAACGCGGCCGTCGATTGACGGCGGCCGTCAATCCACGCGACGCGACCAGGGCTTCGGACGCAGCCTGGGACCACCGGGGCAGCCGCGGAGCCCGATCCCTACGTCATGTCTCCAACGTCCCGAGAAGGCGATCCACCATGAGCATCACGCAGCACCACCTCCTCGACGTCTACCGCACCCGGCAGCTCGGCGAGCCCGCCCCTCCGGCGCCGGGCGCGCACGACTGGCAGGTCGTCCGCGAGTGGCGCGACCACCGGCAGTTCAGGGCGGCCGTCGTCGCCGGGCGGCCGGCCCGGGGGACGGCCCGGGAGGCCCTGGGGCGGTGGCTGCGTGGGCTGCGGCGTTCTACGGGGTGATCTGCGGGGGCAGTTGGGCCACGAATCCCGCGACGGCCGTCTTCACGTCCTCGGCCGTCCACTCCAGGGCCGCGGCCCGGACGTTCACCTCCGTGAAGGCGAGGTCGGGCCCCTTCGGGTCCCAGGCGTTGCCGAACAGGAGCGTCCCCGTCTCCTCGGCCGCCCGAACGGCGGCTTCCGCGACGACATCGACGTCGTAGGGCAGCCAGAGCTGGAAGTCGTACGTGTGCGGCACCTCCGGGTACACCCGGACCCAAGGCACCCCGGCCGCCGCGAAGCCCTCGCGCAGCGCGGCGGCCACCACGCGCGCGTGGCGGACGTATTCGGGCAGGCGGGGCAGCTCCCGCTCCATGCCGATGAGCGCGGACAGTGCGGTCGGGAACTGCTGGAAGACCTGGCCGCCGTATCGATGCCGCCAGATCTTCGCCTCTTCGACCAGAGTGCTCGGGCCTGCGAGCGCCGCGCCGCCGAAGCCGTTGAACGACTTGTAGAAGGACACGTACACGCTGTCCGCCAGGCCCGCGATCTCCTCCAGGGCCCGGCCGAAATGAACCGTGGCCTCCCACAGGCGCGCACCGTCGAAGTGCACCACAGCGTCACGCTCCCGCGCCGCCTCCACCACCTCGGTCAGCTCCTCCCAGGAGGGCAGCAGGAAACCGGCGTCCCTGAGGGGCAGTTCCAGCATCAGTGCCCCGAAAGGCTCCGGGAGTTCGCGCACGTCCTGCGCGGTGGTGCACCGCGGCTCGCTCGTGACGTGGACCGGACGCAGCCCACTGAGCCGGCTGAAGGCATGGCGTTCGTGCACCTCGGGGTGGGCGAGGGCGTGCAGGGCCACCGTCGGGTTGCCGGTGCGGCCCGCCCAGCAGCGCAGGGCCACCTGCTGGGCCATCGTGCCGGTCGGGAAGAAGGCGGCGGCTTCCAGGCCGAGCAGTTTGGCGACCTTCTCCTCCAGCACCTCGACTATGCCGTTGCCGTAGAGATCCACCGTTTCGTCGAGGTCGAACAGCTGCGCCGCCTGGTCCAGCAGCGCGAGTCGTTGACGAAGCGTCTCCCGCAGGCTGAGGCGTGCGAGCACGCGGTCCGCGCTCCGATGGGCGCTCAAGCGCCGCTCGTAGCGCCGTTTGCGCAGCTCTTCCACTGAGACCTGGTCCGCCGTGTCGTCGCTCGTGTCGTGGCTCATGGCACCGGATCATCCCGCGCGCGGGCCACACGGACACCAGCTTTTCCGCTACGGCGCCAGTCCCGGCGGAGCGTTACGAAACCCACAGCCTGTGGACAACCGAACCCCTCCCGAACCGATCGCGTTAACATGACGAGAAATCGTCCGGTACCCAGAGCGGACTGGAACGGGAAGGCCGCCGTCGAGTGAGTACAAGCCAACAGCCAGACCCCAGGGACCGCCCCGCACGCCTCACCGTCGGCGTCGTCGGCGCCGGCCGCGTGGGCCCCGCGCTCGCCGCGTCCCTCCAGCTCGCCGGGCACCGTCCGGTGGCCGTCTCCGGGGTTTCCGAGACCTCCCGGCGGCGAGCCGCGCAGATGCTCCCCGAGGTGCCGCTCGTGCCGCCCGCCGAAGTCCTCGCGCGCGCGGAACTGGTGCTGCTGACCGTCCCCGACGACGCCCTGCCGGGGCTGGTCGAGGGCCTCGCCGACACCGGGGCCGTCCGGCCGGGGCAGCTCCTGGTGCACACCTCCGGGCGCTACGGCACCAAGGTGCTCGATCCGGCCCTGCGCGCGGGCGCCCTGCCGCTGGCCCTGCACCCGGCGATGACCTTCACCGGCACCCCCGTGGACGTCCAGCGCCTGGCCGGCTGCTCCTTCGGGGTCACCGCGCCCGACGAGCTGCGACTGGCCGCCG
Source organism: uncultured Streptomyces sp. (assembly GCA_965653385.1). Classification (GTDB taxonomy): domain Bacteria; phylum Actinomycetota; class Actinomycetes; order Streptomycetales; family Streptomycetaceae; genus Streptomyces. Next base: position 10,931 of record CBFGZZ010000186.1, read on the forward strand.
AGGCCCTCGTCATCGAGATGGGCGGCGAACCGGAATGGGTCGCCGAGGACATGCGCCCGCTCTACCACGCGGCGCTCGCGCTGGGCGCCAACCACCTGGTCACGCTCGTCGCCCAGTCCATGGAGCTGCTGCGCGAGGCGGGCGTCACGGCCCCCGACCGCATGCTCGGCCCGCTGCTCGGCGCCGCCCTCGACAACGCTCTGCGCTCCGGTGACGCCGCCCTGACCGGCCCCGTCGCGCGGGGGGACGCGGGCACCGTCGCCGCGCACGTGACCGAGCTGCGCAGGCACGCCCCGCAGACCGTCGCGGGCTACCTCGCGATGGCCCGCGCTACCGCCGACCGGGCGCTCGCCCACGGGCTGCTGAAGCCGGAGCTCGCCGAGGACCTCCTCGGGGTACTCGCCCATGGATCCGACGGCGCCGAGGGAGGGGCCCGATGACGACCACCCTGCTGCGCACCGCCGACGAACTGCACGCACGCACGCGTACCGGCCGCCGTGCCGTGGTGATGACCATGGGCGCCCTGCACGAGGGCCACGCCACCCTGATCCGCACCGCGCGCACCATCGCCGGACCGGAGGGCGAGGTCGTCGTCACCGTCTTCGTGAACCCCTTGCAGTTCGGCAAGGGCGAGGACCTCGACCGCTACCCGCGCACCCTGGAGGCCGACCTCAAGATCGCCGAACAGGCGGGCGCGGACACCGTGTTCGCCCCCTCGGTCGACGAGGTCTACCCGGGCGGCGAGCCCCAGGTCCGTATCAGCGCCGGCCCCATGGGTGAGCGCCTGGAAGGCGGCTCCCGCCCCGGCCACTTCGACGGCATGCTCACCGTCGTCGCCAAGCTGCTCCACCTCACCCGCCCCGACGTCGCCCTGTACGGACAGAAGGACGCCCAGCAGCTCGCCCTGATCCGCCGCATGGTGCGCGACCTGAACTTCGGCGTCGAGATCGTGGGCGTCCCGACCGTGCGCGAGGAGGACGGCCTCGCACTGTCCAGCCGCAACCGCTACCTCGCGCCCAAGGAGCGGCGCACGGCACTGGCCCTGTCCCAGTCCCTGTTCGCCGGCCGCGACCGGCACGCGGCACAGGAGGCACTGCGCGCGCGGGCCCGCGAAGTGCCCGCCACGCGTGCGCGTGCCGAGGCGCTCAGCGCCATAGGGGAGTCCCGCGCGGCCGCCGACGCGCACGCCGTCGCCAAGGCCGTGCCCGGCTCCCCGGCGGCCGTTCGCGCCGCCGCCCGCCTGGTCCTCGACGAGGCCGCCCGCCTCGACCCGCCGCTCGAACTGGACTACCTCGCGCTCGTCGACCCGTCCGACTTCACCGAGATCGACGACGGCTTCACCGGCGAGGCCGTCCTCGCCGTCGCCGCCCGGGTCGGGAAGACCCGGCTGATCGACAACCTCCCCCTCACCTTCGGAGCCGCCTCGTGACCAGCACAGGCATACGCCCGCCCGTCGCCCGCCACCACCCTCAAACGAGAGCGCTTCGCGCTCGCCCCCGTTTGCACGCGCCCGCGCCCGGGTGGTCAATCTCCGCGGACGTCGTGGTCGTCGGTTCCGGCGTCGCGGGCCTCACCGCGGCCCTGCGCTGCGAGGCCGCGGGCCTGACGACGGTCGTCGTCACCAAGGCCCGTCTCGACGACGGCTCCACCCGCTGGGCCCAGGGGGGCATCGCCGCGGCCCTCGGTGAGGGCGACACCCCCGAGCAGCACCTCGACGACACCCTGGTGGCAGGCGCGGGGCTGTGTGACGAGGACGCGGTCCGCATCCTTGTCACCGAGGGCCCCGACGCCGTACGCCGCCTCATCGAGACCGGCGCCCACTTCGACGAGTCCGAGGAAGGCGGCCTGGAACTCACCCGTGAGGGCGGCCACCACCGCCGCCGTATCGCCCACGCGGGCGGCGACGCGACCGGCGCGGAGATCTCCCGCGCCCTTGTCGAGGCGGTACGCGCGCGTGGGCTGCGCACGATCGAGAACGCGCTCGTCCTCGACCTCCTGACGGACGCCGAGGGCCGTACCGCGGGCGTCACCCTGCACGTCATGGGCGAGGGCCAGCACGACGGCGTAGGAGCGGTCCACGCCCCTGCCGTGGTCCTGGCGACCGGCGGCATGGGCCAGGTCTTCTCGGCGACGACGAACCCGTCCGTGTCCACGGGCGACGGGGTGGCCCTCGCGCTCCGCGCGGGCGCCGAGGTCAGCGATCTCGAATTCGTCCAGTTCCACCCCACCGTCCTGTTCCTCGGCGCGGACGCGGAGGGCCAGCAGCCCCTGGTCTCCGAGGCGGTGCGCGGCGAAGGCGCCCACCTGGTCGACGCCGACGGCGTCCGCTTCATGCTCGGCCAACACGAACTCGCCGAACTCGCCCCCCGGGACATCGTCGCCAAGGGCATCATGCGGCGCATGCAGGAGCAGGACGCCGAGCACATGTTCCTCGACGCCCGCCACTTCGGCGCCGACATGTGGGAGCACCGCTTCCCGACGATCCTGGCCGCCTGCCGCGCCAACGGCATCGACCCGGTCACCGCCCCCATCCCGATCGCTCCGGCCGCCCACTACGCCTCCGGCGGCGTCCGCACCGACTCCCACGGCCGTACGACCGTCCCCGGGCTGTACGCGTGCGGAGAGGTCGCCTGCACGGGCGTGCACGGCGCCAACCGCCTGGCCTCCAACTCGCTCCTCGAAGGCCTGGTCTACGCCGAGCGCATCGTGGCCGACATCGCGGCCGCCCGCGCGGCCAACGGCCTCCACGCACGCGTGCCGCACCCGGTGCCGTACCCCGAGACCCCCGAGCACCCCTTGCTCGCCCCCGAGGCCCGTTTCACGATCCAGCGGATCATGGCCAACGGCGCCGGGGTCCTGCGCTCCGCGACCTCCCTCGCCCAGGCCGCCGACCAGCTCCAGAAGCTGCACACCGAGGCCCGGGACGCCCTCACCGAGAACGGCAAGACGGCCGAGCCCGGCGTCGACACCTGGGAGGCCACCAACCTCCTGTGCGTGGCCCGGGTCCTGGTCACCGCGGCACAGCTCCGCGAGGAGACGCGAGGCTGCCACTGGCGCGAGGACGAACCCGACCGCGACGACGCGACCTGGCGGCGCCACATCGTCGTACGCCTGAACCCCGACCGCACACTGGCCGTGCACACCACCGAAACCGCAGACTTCCCCCCGACCCGGCAGCCACAGCAGGAGCAGTGACAGAAGTGACCACCCCCGACCTTCCCCTCGCCTCGAGCGGCGGCTGCGGCGACGACTGCGCCTGCGGTGCCGACGAGGAGTACCTGGAGTGCGGGCTCGACCCCGCGCTCGCCCAGCTCCTGGCCGACGCCGGTCTCGACCCGGTCGAGGTCGAGGACATCGCCAACGTGGCCATCCAGGAGGACCTCGCCCACGGCGTGGACGTCACGACCGTCGCCACGATCCCGGAGGAGTCGACCGCGACCGCCGACTTCGTCGCGCGCGAGGCGGGCGTCGTGGCGGGCCTCAGGGTCGCCGAAGCGGTCGTCTCGATCGTCTGCGAGGACGAGTTCGAGGTGGAGCGCCACGTGGAGGACGGCGACAAGGTGGAGGCGGGCCAGAAGCTCCTCTCCGTCACCACCCGCACCCGTGACCTCCTGACCGCGGAACGCAGCGCCCTGAACATCCTCTGCCGCCTCTCCGGCATCGCGACGGCCACGCGCGCGTGGGCGGACGTACTCGACGGCACCGGAGCGAGGGTCCGCGACACCCGCAAGACGACGCCGGGCCTGCGCTCCCTGGAGAAGTACGCGGTGCGCTGCGGAGGTGGTGTGAACCACCGCATGTCCCTGTCCGACGCGGCCCTGGTGAAGGACAACCACGTGGTGGCCGCCGGCGGCGTCGCGGCGGCCTTCGAGGCGGTCCGCGAAGCCTTCCCCGACCTCTCCATCGAGGTCGAGGTGGACACCCTCCACCAGCTCCGCGAGGTGGTGGACGCGGGCGCGGACCTGATCCTCCTGGACAACTTCACGCCGGGCGAGTGCGAGGAGGCGGTGGCGATCGTGCACGGCCGGGCAGCCCTGGAGGCGTCGGGCCGCCTGACCCTCACGAACGCCAAGGCGTACGCCGACACAGGCGTCGACTACCTCGCCGTCGGTGCCCTCACCCACTCCTCGCCGATCCTGGACATCGGCCTGGACCTGCGAGCGGCGGAGTAGGAACGGGCATGCTCCTCACGATCGACGTAGGCAACACGCACACCGTCCTCGGCCTGTTCGACGGCGAGGACATCGTCGAGCACTGGCGCATCTCCACGGATGCCCGCCGCACCGCAGACGAGCTCGCGGTCCTCCTCCAGGGCCTGATGGGTATGCATCCGCTCCTCGGCGACGAACTCGGCGACGGCATCGACGGAATCGCCATCTGCGCGACCGTCCCCTCGGTCCTCCACGAACTCCGCGAGGTCACCCGCCGCTACTACGGTGACGTCCCCGCGGTGCTCGTGGAGCCCGGGGTGAAGACGGGCGTACCGATCCTCACCGACAACCCCAAGGAGGTCGGCGCCGACCGCATCATCAACGCGGTGGCGGCCGTCGACCTCTACGGCGGTCCGGCGATCGTCGTCGACTTCGGTACGGCGACGACGTTCGACGCGGTGAGCGCGCGCGGCGAGTACATCGGCGGTGTCATCGCCCCCGGTATCGAGATCTCCGTCGAGGCTCTCGGCGTCCGTGGCGCCCAACTCCGCAAGATCGAGGTGGCCCGTCCTCGCAGCGTCATCGGCAAGAACACGGTCGAGGCCATGCAGTCCGGCATCATCTACGGCTTCGCCGGCCAGGTCGACGGCGTGGTCAACCGCATGGCCCGCGAGCTGGCCGACGATCCCGACGAGGTCACGGTCATCGCGACGGGTGGTCTGGCCCCCATGGTCCTCGGCGAATCCTCCGTCATCGACGAACACGAGCCGTGGCTGACCCTGATCGGCCTGCGCCTCGTCTACGAACGCAACGTCTCCCGAATGTGACCTCGCCCCCGCCGCCCCTGCCCGTCCCACCCCCAGGGACTCCGCCCCTTCGACCCCACTGGGGCTGCCGCCCCAGGCCCCGCTGTCGGCCCTGAAGGGGCCTCGTCCTCAAACGCCGGACGGGCTGGAGGGCGTCCGGCGCTGGATCGCGCACCCCCGCGAACCGGCGGTCGCTCACGGCCCCGACCCACCACCCCACCGAACCGCGCTACGCGAACCCCACCCAACATCAGCAGGCCGCCGCAGGCATCCCGCCTCCACCCGAGTGGCACCCCACGCCACACCCACCCCCCAATGCCGCGTTTGTCGGATTAGCGCGGATCGTCACCGCCTGCCCACGCCCGATGGATCCCGCGGCGGCATGGCGTTCGGCGCGGAGGAGCTGCGTGTGCTCCGCCGCGCTCTCGCCCTCGCCCTCAACCCCAGCCCCGCCTCCCCCGAGGAGGTCCAGGCCTGTCTCCGCCTCGCCGAGTCCCTCGACGAGGCGATGCGCGAGGGCGCCCGGCTGCGTGCCTTCCTGGTGGCCGACCTCGCCCGCTACCGCGCCGCCCTCCCCGGCACCGCGGCCGGCTACCTCGCCCTCCTCGAGGAGGCCCTCGGCGCCGGCTACCACCCCCACCCCGCCGACCTCACCGCCCTCCGCGCCCTGCGCGGCAACCCCACGGCGGCCACCCTCCTCCAGGACGTACGAGCCGGCCTCGCGCCCGGCGCCCCCAGCGCCGCCCGCCCGGCCATCCCCGCGTCCCGTACGCACCTCCTGGCCCTCCCCGGCGGCCTCTCCGAGCCGACCGACACCCCCCACCCTCCGGTCGACCTCCCCGCCCAGGCCGCGGGCGACCAGGACCCCGCCAAGCAGCCCCGCAAGAAGCCCGCCGAACGCCCGGCCGCCCCCAAGCCCTCCCCGGCCCCAGGGCCAGGCCCGGGTACCCAGCCCGCC
>CBFGZZ010000187.1:0-16830 GCA_965653385.1 uncultured Streptomyces sp.
GCGGCCAGGTCATCATCAAGCCGGGCTCGGTCACCCCGCACACCGAGTTCGAGGCGCAGGCCTACATCCTGTCCAAGGACGAGGGTGGCCGCCACACGCCGTTCTTCAACAACTACCGTCCGCAGTTCTACTTCCGTACGACGGACGTGACCGGCGTGGTGACCCTCCCCGAGGGCACCGAGATGGTCATGCCGGGTGACAACACCGAGATGAAGGTGGAGCTCATCCAGCCCGTCGCCATGGAAGAGGGCCTGAAGTTCGCCATCCGTGAGGGTGGCCGGACCGTGGGCGCCGGCCAGGTCACCAAGATCAACAAGTGAGCTTGTTGATCTGACCTGGTAGCTCCAGCCTGAGCTGAGCTCCTGAAGGGGCCCGCACGACTTCGGTCGTACGGGCCCCTTTGCCGTTCGGTGCCGGGAGCACCGGTGCCTAGGTCAGCTGCCGTCTCCCTCGATGACGCAGAAGTCGACGTGGCTGATCGTGGGGATCTGGCCGCCCATGTTGAGCGGTGAGACGAGGTCGCTGTCCTGAGCGATGCCGTCAGGGAAGCTCGGCGTGGAGTTGGCGTCGTAGATGTACCGGTTGGCGTTGTCCCCGCCCTTGACGGTGACCTGGCGGATCGCGAGGTTGCCAGTCGTGTCGAAGCTGACGAACCTGAGGTCGTCGCTGAAGTCGACGATAACCGTGCCGCTCTCGGCGCCAACGGTGACCGGCACGGTGGTGTCCACAACCGGGTCGCCGTCATTCTCAGGGAGCCTGAACCCCTCCGCGCCGTTGGGACACGAGAGTGCCGGGTTGCCCGGAACGAAGACGGGGTTCACCGCCGCGGCCGACGCCGGGCCGGCGCCCAAGGTGACCGCCAGGGCCGTGGTCAGGCCGAGGCCGATGCCGCGGGCCGTCCATCTCGCTCGGGTCGACCGTGTGGCTGTTCGGGTGCTTACTCGCACAACGATTGCTCCTTCTTGCTCTGGAGGTACCGGAGTTCGCCCGGACTGATGCGCATCCACCGCCGGGCATCTGATCAATTGCACAATCCGATGAACGCCACTCCCAGGGCTGGCTCGGCCTAGGCCGTCCGGGGCGTAGAGCACCGGAAAGGCTGAGTGCCGCCACGCCTGACGGTGCGTAACGCAAATAGGACATACATTTAAAAAAGGTTGATATAACCCTCATGGGGCGTGCGCTGATCATCCGATGCGGCGGCGCCCCATGTCTTCGCCGAGGGCCGGGGTCACAGGGAGAACCATGCGGCAGTCCACCAGCACGGTGTCAGGGCGGGCAGTTCCCCTCACGCCGCATCCGCCAGCCATGCGTACGAGCCCGGCGGACGGGTGGTACGTACCGGTCGCGGTCGGCGCCGACGCGGCGGGAACGGCGCTGCCGACCGCAGTGGCTCTCTCAGTGATCGGTACGGCCCGCCCCGTGTACCAGGCCTTGGCCGTCACGCTCGTCTGGCTGCTCGTGGGCCTCGCCGCCCGGCGATACGCGCCCTCCGCCTGGGACGAGGGTGCCCCCGCCGGACCGGTCGTGCGGGACTGGCTGGTGCTGCTCGGCGTGCTCGCCGTACTGCGCACCGTCTCCGGGCTCGGCGGCTCACCCGCGACGGAGCTTGCCGCGCTGTGCCCGTCGTTGGCGGTGACCGTGCTGTGCCGCAAGGCGATCCATCGCCGCATCCTGGCCGTACGCCGGCGGGCCGAAGGGCTGCGACGCGTCCTCGTCCTCGGTGAGGCCGGCGCTGTGGACGCCGTGGTCGGGCAGCTCGCCGAGCGTACGGATCACGGGTATGTGGTGGTCGGGGCCTGTGTGCTGGGCGAGGGTGACGTGCTGTCCGGGGTCCCCGTGCCCGCCCGGCTGCCCATCGACTCGCCGGCCGCTACGGACGAGGGCGCCGCGCCGGTGGCGGACGCGGCCGAACTGCTCGACGCCGACCTGGTCTTCGTCACCGCGAGCCGGCACATGTGCGGGGACCGGCTGCGGCGGTTGTCCTGGGCCCTGCACGACCGGGGCCGCCGGCTCATGGTGCTGCCCGGCATCGTCGAGGTGGCCCGGCGACGGGTCCGTATCGCCTCGGCGGCCGGGCTCACCCTGCTGGACGTCTCACCGCCGACGCGCCGCGGCCTGCCCACGCTGCTGAAGGCCGCCACGGACCGGTCGGGCTCGCTCGTCCTGCTCGTGGTGCTGGCCCCGCTGTTCGCTCTGCTGGCGCTCGCCGTGCGGCTGAGTTCGCCCGGTCCCGTCATCTACCGCCAGACCCGAGTGGGCCGTAACGGGACGCCGTTTCCCATGTGGAAGTTCCGGACCATGGTCGTGGACGCGGACCGGATGAAGGACGACCTCGCGGCGGCGAACGAACACGACGGCCATATGTTCAAGCTGCGCCGCGACCCGCGCGTCACGTCCGCCGGGCGCTTCCTGCGGCGCTACTCGCTGGACGAGCTGCCCCAGTTGGCCAATGTCCTGCTCGGCCATATGTCGCTGGTGGGCCCCCGCCCGCCGCTGCCCGAGGAGGTCGCCCGCTACGACCGGGTGGAGATGCGCCGACTGAGCGTCAAACCCGGTCTCACGGGACTGTGGCAGGTGAGCGGACGGTCGGACCTGTCCTGGCACGAGACCGTCTCGCTCGATCTGCGCTACGTCGACAACTGGTCGTGGGCCTGGGACATGACGGTCATGGCTCGTACGGTTCGGGCTGTGCTGGACGGGCGCGGCGCCTACTGAGGCTCAGACGCCGACCGCCGACCTGGACTGCCCTGTGCTCGACCATGACGCGTAGGTGGCGGCGATGCCGTCTCGTAGCGTGATCCTCGGTTTCCAGCCGAGCGCGGTCATACGGGAGATGTCCAGCACCTTGCGAGGCGTACCGTCCGGCTTCGTTCTGTCGAAGGTGACCCGGCCCTGATAGCCGACGGCCTCCCCGATGAGGTGGGCCAGTTCGCGGATCGTCAGGTCGTCCCCGCATCCGACGTTGACGGGAAGGTCGTCGTCGTAGCGGCGCAGTAGCGTCACACAGGCGTCGGCGAGGTCGTCGACGTGCAGGAATTCCCGGCGGGGAGAGCCGCTTCCCCACAGGACCACCTCGTCCAGGCCGTCCCTCTTGGCTTCGTGGAAGCGGCGAATGAGAGCGGGCAGTACGTGCGAGGACTCCGGATCGAAGTTGTCGCCCGGCCCGTAGAGATTACTTGGCATCGCACAGATGTACGAGACTCCGTGCTGCCGCCGATAGGACCGCACCTGGACGATTCCCGCGATCTTGGCAAGCGCGTACGGCTCGTTGGTCGGCTCGAGAGGGCCCGTCAGCAAGGCGTCCTCCCGGATCGGCTGCTGCGCGAGCCTCGGGTAGATGCAGGACGACCCCAAGAACAGCAGGCGCCGTACACCGGCGGCGTACGCCGAGGAGATCACGCTCAGCTGGATGCGCAGGTTGTCCTCGATGAACTCCACCGGACAGGTGCTGTTGGCCATGATGCCGCCCACCTTGGCCGCGGCCAGGACGACGGCGTCCGGCCGGGTCTCGCGCAGGAAGGCGGCGGTGGCCGTCGCGTCGCGAAGGTCCAGTTCGGACCGGGTCCGTGCGATGACCTCGTGCCCGTCGGCCGTCAGGCGGCGGACGACCGCGGAACCGACGAGCCCACGGTGGCCGGCTACGTATACGCGGGCGGGGGAGGGGAGTAGATCTTCCATGTGGCGTAGTTTGCCCTGATTAAGGATGTAAATGCCGCTTCCTGTGGGTGCTCCACGGAAAATGGCGAGGCAGCAACGCACACGAGCGAGTCAGGAGGACCATCGCTGATGGACCGTTCCCTCCGGTGCTTCACTGGAGCCGGTTACGACAAGGGGCGCCCCGCACTTGTGCAGGCCGCCTGGTTCGCCGTCCTCAATCTCGTCTTCGTCCGCTGGTGGTTTCCCGCCCGTTGGCGACCGGCCCTGCTGCGCGCGTTCGGTGCGCGCATCGGGCAGCGCGTGCTGATCCGCCACCGGGTGCGAGTGCACTGGCCGTGGCGGCTGGACGTCGGCGACGACGTGTGGATCGGCGAGGGTGCCTGGCTGCTGAACCTGGAACGGATCACGATCGGCAGCGATGTGTGCGTCTCGCAGGAGGCGTTCCTGTGCACCGGGAGCCATCAACGTCACAGTGCGACCTTCGAGTTCGACAACGCGCCCATTCGCCTGGAGGCCGGATCCTGGGTCGCGGCGCGGGCTGTCGTGCTGCGCGGCGTCACCGTCGGCCGGGGGGCGGTCGTGGGTGCCTCGGCGGTTGCCCGTCGTGATGTCGGTCCGGGGGAGCTCGTCACGACCGGAGTCGCGGCATGAGACTCCTCCACGTGGTGACGCTGCTCAGCGACGACGGCGCGTACGGTGGCCCTACGAGTGTGGCCACCGGGCAGCTCGAGGAGTGCGCCGCACGGGGCCACGAGGTCGAACTCGTGTCCCTGTGGCGGGGCAGGTCCCCGGCGCCGGTGCGCATCGGCTCGGTACCGCTGCGTACGCGCCCGGCGCGCTCCCTGCTGCCGGGGCGTTTCACCGGGCTCATGCACCCGCTGCTCGTCGGGGACATGTGGCGTTCCATGGGCCGGGCCGATGTGGTGCACATCCACGCGGGGCGTGACCTCGTCTCCCTGACCGCGCTGGGGCTGGCCGTGTTGGGGCGCAAGAGGTTCGTCACGCAGACGCACGGCATGGTGGAGCCGCGCCGGAGGCTCGCCGCCAGGCTCTTCGACCTGGTGTATGTGCCGCTCCTGCGCCGGTCTCGCGGCTGTCTGGTCCTCACGGAGCGGGAGCGGCGGGCCCTGGCCGAGGTCACCGGCCCGAAAGGTCCGCCGCTGCTGAGCCTCCCCAACGGCGTCCGGCCGTCGGGTGCCGGTACCGCGCGGGGCCCGGAGCGCGAGCGAGAGGTGCTCTTCCTTGCCCGACTGCACCCCCGCAAGCGTCCGGACGCCTTCGTCGAGATGGCTGCCCTGGTCCACCAGAGGGTGCCTGACGCGCGATTCACCTTGTACGGGGCGGACGAGGGCTCACTGCCGACGGTGCGTCGGCTCATCGCCGCGCACCACCTTGAGAACGTGGTCTCCTACCGCGGTGCGCTCGGCCATGCGGAGACAGCCGGCGCCTACGAGAAGGCGGCCGTGTACGTACTGCCCAGTGTTGACGAGCCGTTCCCCATGACCGTGATCGAAGCCCTGTGCGCGGGCACACCCGTCGTGTGCACCGACACCTGCGGCATGGCGGACGAACTGGCACGCCGTCAGGCGGCGATCGTCACCGACGGCAGTCCGCAGGCCATGGCCGACGCCGTGTGCGGCCTGCTGGAGGACGACCGCAGGCGCGACGCGCTCGTGAAGGCGGGTCGCCGGGCCGTCGAGGAAGCCTTTTCCGTCCATGCGGTGACGGACCGGCTGGAGGAGATTTACCGGAAGCTGTGCTGTGCCACTTCGGCTGTCCGGAGTAAATCCACCTGAAAACCTGTTTTCCGAATCATTTCCCCCCAAGATCACTGTAGAGTTCCCGCATCGTTGTCCGCCCGCCACCGGTGACCGAGCGACCGAAATGAGTGCTACGCATGATCGAGCAATCACGCGGCGACACGGAGAATGCACGGCACGCGAGCGATGTGGTCATCATTGGCGGCTGCGGCCGTGTGGGACTTCCTCTGGGAATTGCGCTCGCCGCCCGTGGAATGCTTTCGGTGACGCTCTACGACATTGACTCCGCCGCCGTTGAAACGGTCAATCGGGGCGAGCTTCCCTTCCTGGAGGAGGGGGCCGCAGAGCCGCTGCGCGAAAGCGTACGCGACGGTCTGCTGCGTGCCACGACGGACGCCGCGAGTGTGGCCACCACCGAGAACCTGGTCGTCGTGGTGGGCACGCCGGTGGACGAGCATCTCAACCCGGATCTCGGGGCGGTCCCCCGGGCGTTGGAGCGCTGTGCCGAGTATCTGCACGACGGACAGTTGGTCATGCTCAGAAGCACGGTGCACCCAGGTGTCACGGCACTGACGGAGCGCCTGCTGGCCGGGCTCGGCACCACGGTGGACGTGGCCTTCTGTCCGGAGCGCATCGCCGAGGGCGCGGCCATGACCGAGCTGTTCGAGCTGCCGCAACTGGTGGCCGCCCGCTCGCAGCGGGCCGGGGACCGGGCGGAGAAGTTCTTCCGCACGCTCACGGACAAGATCGTCCGGATGGAGCCGGAAGAGGCAGAACTCGCCAAGCTCTTCGCCAACACCTGGCGGTATATCAAGTTCGCCACGGTCAACCAGTTCTGGATGATGGCGAACGATTTCGGGCTCGACTTCGAGCGTATCCGCCACGCGATGACCTACGAGTATCCCCGGGCCGCCGACATGCCGGGAGCGGGATTCGCCGCCGGCCCCTGCCTGCTCAAGGACACACTGCAGTTGGCGGCGTTCACCGGGAACAATTTCGTGCTGGGGCACGCGGCCATGCTCGTCAATGAGGGATTGCCGCTCTATCTCGTCTCCCGTCTGGAACGCAGGTTCCCGCTTTCCGACACACGGGTGGGCGTGCTCGGCATGGGCTTCAAGGCCGGCAGTGACGATGTCCGCGAAAGCCTGTCGTTCAAGCTGCGCAGGATTCTGATGGCCAAGGCTCGGGAAACGCTGTGCACTGATCCCTACGTCAGCGATCCGCGCTTCGTGGAACTGGACGAGGTCATGCGCCGGGCCGATGTCCTGGTCATCGCGACGCCGCACCGCGAATACCGGAATCTGGTCACCGAGAAGCCGGTCGTGGACCTCTGGGGCGTCACCGGCAGAGGCGTCCGGGCGTGACCTTGCCGTACGGCGAAGGCCCTCTCCCCACCCGGTCCCGAGGCACCGGGCACCACCCGCACCAGAAAGGTCTCCTGTGAAGGTTCTCGTCACCGGCGCGTCCGGGCTGATCGGCAGCTACCTCATCAGGGAGCTGTTGGATCAGGGGCACACTGTGGTGGGCCTCGACAACTTCTCCAAGTACGGGGCGAGCCGCCGCAGTCCGGTGGAGAACCCTCGGTACCGGCTCGTCGAGGGAGACGCCCGCGACACGGATCTGATGGCTGAACTGCTGGCCGACTGCGATCACTTCGTCGCCGGTGCGGCCATGATCGGTGGGATCTCCTACTTCCACACCTACGCGTACGACCTCCTCGCCAACAATGAGCGGATCACCGCCGCAGCCTGCGACGCGGCGATCCGGGTGTACGGCGACGGGCCGTTGCAGAAGGTGACGTATCTGAGCTCCTCGATGGTGTACGAGAACACCGCCTTCTGGCCGTCCCGGGAGGGCGACGAGCGTCGCATCGCCCCGCCGTCGTCCTCGTACGGCTTCCAGAAGCTGGCGGTGGAGTACTTCGCCAGGGCGGCCCACGAACAGTACGGCTTGCCCTTCACCATCGTGCGGCCCTTCAACTGCGTGGACGTCGGAGAGGAGCGGACCGTCGGGCAGAGCGAGGAGCGCTCCGGGGACATCAAGATCAGCATGTCGCATGTCGTTCCCGACCTGGTGCAGAAGGTGCTCAAGGGACAGGACCCCTTGCACATCCTCGGCAGTGGCGCCCAGACGCGGCACTTCACCTATGCCGGCGACCTGGCCCGAGGTATCCGGATGGCGATCTTCCATCCAGCCGCGCTCAATGAGGACTTCAACCTGGCGAGCGCCGAGCCGACCAGCATCCTGGAGCTGGCGGAGCGGATCTGGCACAAGATCAACGGGGTCCACGAGCCGTTCCGCTACACGACCGACCAGCCCTTCGAGCACGATGTCCAGCGCCGCAGCCCCGACGTGTCCAAGGCCAGAGACGTCCTCGGCTTCACCGCGTCGACCACACTGGACGACATCCTCGACAAGGTCATCCCCTGGGTACGCCAGGCAATCGCCGACGGCCGCCTCTGATCGGTCACCCCAGGAGGACCGTGAGGAGAGACCCGTGCACCGGCGACCCGGTCGGCGCCGCCCCCTGCACATTCCGCTGCGCTGAATTCCGGAACGATCCCGCCTGTTCATGCACGAGGTGTAGAGAGTGGACTTCTCCAACGCACTGAGACAACTCTCGGGTGTGCAGAAGCCGGCCCGCGGAGTACCCGTGTACACACGGTTCGTCAATCGCCCCGTCGGCCGGGTGCTCGCGGCCATGGCGCACAGCTTAGGGCTGTCGCCCAACCACGTGACCGCAGCGAGCGCGCTGGCCACCTTCGCGGCAGTCGCCACGGTCTCCGTGTACCCGCCCTCCCACGCCCTGGGACCGTGGGTCACCCTCGCCCTGCTCTTCGGCTTCGCCCTCGACTCCGCGGACGGCCAGCTGGCCCGGCTGCACCGGTCGGCCAGCCCGTCGGGGGAGTGGATGGACCATGTGGTGGACTGCGCGAAGCTCCTGGGCATCCACGCCGCGGTGCTGATTTCCTTCTACCGCTTCTTCGACCTGCCGCATCCCGCGCTTCTGCTCGCTCCCATCGGGTTCCAGTTCGCAGCTGTCCTGCTGTTCTTCGGCGCAACGCTGACCGACCAGCTGAGAAGGCGGGGCGCTGCCGAGCCCGTCGGCCCCGCAACCGCGCCCTCCACCGTTCGGGGCATGGCCCTGCTCCCCGTGGACTACGGTCTGCTGTGCCTGATCTTCCTGTCCCTGGGGAACCAGAAGCTCTTCCTCGCCCTGTACGTCGCCCTGCTCGCGGCCCACATGGTGTTGGTGCCGGCGTTCCTCGCCAAGTGGTTCCGCGAGCTGGCTCTGCTGAGGACGGCTGTCAACGGGCCAGAGCCTCGGACAGCATCGCGGTGATCCGGCCAAGTCCGGCCTCCGGGCTCAGCCGTTGCCGGACGTAGTCGGGACCGCGGGCGCCGAGCGCGGCCGCTCGGTCGGGATCCCGCATCAGCTCGGCGACGCAGCCGTGCAGTGCGACCGGATCGTCCGCGCGGACGACCACCCCGGCACCGGACCGCCGTACTTCCTGAGCCGTGCCGCCCTGTGCGGCCACCGAGGCAACGGTGGGACGTCCGCTCGCGAAGTAGGACGTCAGCTTGGAAGGCAGGCTCATGTCGGCCACGGAAGCCCGCTGAGTGAGCGCGAGGACGTCCGCCGCGGCCAGTACGTCCGGGAAGTCGGCGTCGGCCGCGGGCGGGAGAAAGTCCAAGTTCTGCATGCCGGCCGCGAGCTGCTCCAGGTGTGTCCGCCGGCTGCCGTCGCCCATGAGGACGATCCGTAGGGCCGGGGTGTCGCGTGCCGCGATGCGGGCCGTCTCGACCAGGACCTCCAGCCCCTGCTTCAGGCCCATGTTCCCCGCGTGCAGCAGGACGCACTCCTCGTCACGCCAGCCGAGTCGCTTCCGCACCGCTCGGCGATCGCCGGTGGCAGGCGCCACATGGCTCCAGTTGGGCACCACCCGCACGCGTGACTCCGGCACGCCCATGGCGGTGACACGGTCCACGAACGACTCGTGCACCACACCGACCAGAGCGGCGGTGCGCAGGACCTTCGACTCCACTCCGGTCACGAGGGATGCCACCCGGCCGCCGCCGCTGATCCCGCTCTGCGCGGCAGCCGCGCCCATGAGGTCCTGCACCACGACCACATGGGGCACCCGGTGGCGACGGGCCAGCCGGCTGCCGAGCACGCCACCGGCGAGAGCAGGCATCTGACTCAGTACCAGGTCCGGTCGTGCGGCCGGCGGACGGATCGAACCATGGGCCAGGAAGCTGGCCTCGTAGGCCGCCCTGAGCAGCGCGGTCTGACGCGTGGGAATGAAGCCGCGACGGCGATGGACCCGGACACCCCCCCGGTTCTCCACCATGCGCCAGCGCCCCCGGTAGTCGCCGTGTACCCGCCAGCTCGGATAGTGCGGCATCCCCGACAGGACGTCGACCTCGGCGCCGCGGAGGACCAGGTGTTCGGCGGTCAGGGTCGAATAGGGGGCGATTCCGGCGTGCTCGGGGGCGTAGTTGGCTGACACAAGGAGGACGCGGCAACCCGCGAACATATCAGTCATTTAATTAAAATACGACACGAGTAAGAGAGTTCCCGGAAAGAAACGCCCGGCAATATCGCCTGATATGTTCCGGCGCTGGGCTATAAATCGATTGCTGTTGATTCATTTCATTGATGGCGTCGATGAGGGGATGCAGGTGCGGGACGGCCAAGTCCGTTGCATGGCTGCGGTATGCGTCTGGGCCCTGGTGCTCGTCGTTCTTCTGCCGGGGCTGATCCTGCAGTCCATCGATACGCGATTCGGAGCGGCCCTCGCCGTGCAGTGCGCCGTCGTGGCGCACTCCGGCGGGGGACTCACCAAGGTGCTCACCGATACGTCGGTGCGCCTCGTCGCCTTCGGGTTCTGGCTTTTCGCCTATGTGTGGCTCGGGCTGGCACCGCTCGCCATGCTCGCCACCGATTCCTACCCGCTTGAACACCGCAGCGATGAGACGACCGCCTTCGTGGCCGCCGCGCTGACCGAACTCGGCCTCCTCGCCTACAGCGCCGGGGTGGCATGGGCCGCCGGACGCAACGACGGCAGGTCGGTCGTGTTCGTACCACTGCTGTCCCGCAGACTCTCGCCGCTGCCCGTACTCATGCTGTGCGCTCTGTCGCTCGCCCTGGCGGCCGTGTTGATCCCCGGGCAGGAAGGCGGTCTACGCGCCTTCTTCACCAGCAGACAGGCTCTCTGGCAGTCGCGTGCCGAATCGGATCCCACGCACACGCTGCGCGTCTGGGCCCTCGCCGTCCCCGCCTTCTGGGCCCTGGTGGCCCTGGTCCAGCTGCCCCGCCCGAACAGGAAGGACCGGCTGGTGCGCGCGATCCGCTGGACAGCGCTCCCGAGCCTCCTGGTGCTCAACGTGATCGTCAACAACCCGATCAGCAGGCCGCGTTTCTGGGCCGGCACGGTCCTTCTGGTGCTGCTGTTCTCATGGCGCCGGTTCAGCACCCCGAGGGCCTTTCGCGTTGCCGCCGCCGCGATCACGGCCGTGGTGCTGTTCGCTTTCCCGTACAGCGACTACTTCCGTTACGACGAACGAGAAGCACTGCAAGTCGTCCCGCTGGCGGAGCAGTTCAGCACCAGCATGGATTACGACGCCTTTCAGCAAATGCAGACCGGTATCGACTATGTGCAGGAAAACGGCTTCTCGCCGGCGGCGGCCCTTGGCGTGGTCCTGTTCATGGTGCCCCGCTCCATGTGGCCCGACAAACCGCAGGCGACGGGTATCGAACTCGCCCAGTACGCGGGTTACGACTTCCACAATCTTTCCGCGCCGGTGTGGATCGAGAGTTACCTGTGGGGCGGTGCTCCGTGTGTCGTCGCGGCCTTCTGTCTGCTGGGCGCGGCCGGCCGGCGGATGGACGACATTCGGGAGCGGCTGCGACACCGACAGCGCACGCTGGCGGTTCTGCTGGTTCCCGCCTTCGCCTTCTACCAGATGGTTTTCCTGCGCGGCAGTCTCATGGCGATCGTCGGCCCTCTGCTGTTGCTCCTGACCGTCCCCCTGTTCATCACCACCCGCGCCGCCGCGCCGTCCCCGTCCCCGGTGCGGCCGCCCGCGACCACGAGCGGCCGGGCACCCACCCCCGGCTTCATCCCCGGACACAGGAGGCATCCGTGACCAGCCCCGCCGGCCTCGACGATCGGTACGACGACCCCGACCGGCTTCGTGACCAGGTGCGCCTACTGCTCAGGTACCGCGCGACCATCGCGCTGGGCGTGCTCCTCGGGCTGCTCGGCGGACTGCTCCTGGTCCTGTTGCGCGCGGGCGACTACACCTCCACCAGCGAGGTGCTCGTGCGCCCGAGAACGGACCCCTTCAGTACGTTCGCGGTGGCCGTCGACAGTCAGGTCAGCATGGGCACGGAGCGGCATATCGCGCTCAGTGCGACGGTCGCGGCCCGGGCGGCGACGGCACTGGGGCAGCCCTCTCGCGCCGATGCGCTGCTGACGGACCTGCGCGTGATGAATCCCCCCGACACCCAGCTGCTCCGGTTCGAGTACACCGCGGGCACCGCGAAGGGTGCGGCTCGGGTGAGCAACGCCTTCGCGGAGGCCTACCTCGCCGATCGCCAGGACCGGTCCAAGTCCATGATCACGCGGATGGTGGCCGGGCTGGAGCAGCAGCTCACCGAGCTCACCGCCCGGGTCGCAGCCAAGAAGAAGTCGGCTGAGTCCGCCGCCGGCACCGCGGGCCTTCAGCAACAGATCGGCACCCTGCAGAAGAGGGTGTCGGACATCAAGGCCTACGACACCACCGGTGGTGACGTGGTCCGCAGGGCCGAGCCGGCGGCGCGGCCCTCCGGACCGGGCCCGGTCTGGCTTCTCCCGCTCGGCCTGATCGGCGGTCTCGTCGTGGGCGTCGTGCTCGCCTGGCTGCGCTGTGCATTTGAGCCCCGGGCACGCTCGGTCGGCGAGGTCGAAGGAGCCCTCGGCGCTCCGGTGCTGGGTATCCTCCCGGCCCCCGACACCGACGGCGACCTGCTGGAGGTCGGCCGGGCGGACGGCGGCCGCGCGGAGGCGTACCGCGCCCTGGCCTTCCGGGTGCGGGGCGCCGACAGCCCCGCCGCCATGGGCACGCTCATGCTCGTGGCGCCGAAGCGGGAACGCGGCGCCGAGACCGCCGCAGTCAATCTCGCGGCCGCCCTCGCCGAGTCCGGTGACGACGTGTTGCTCGTGGACGCGACCGGAAACGAACCCGGGCTGCCGGCACGGCTCCCGCTGTCGGCCGGCGGCTCCGTCCCGCCGGGCGTACCTGCGCCGCAGGGCGCAGTGGTCGTCGACGCCGGCACAGCCGGGCGATTCACGATCTGCCGCTACGTCCGTCGCCCCACGGGCGACGACGGGCCGGCTGCCCCGACGGCGGCGCGCGCCCTGCCGGACGCCGAGTCCAAGAGTCCGACGCTCGTCCTGGCCCCGCCCTTGCTGGAGCACCCCGAGGGTCTCGGGCTCGCCCAACGTGTGGACGGCGTGGTCGTGGTGGCTGGGCTGGAGGAGACCAGGCGCGACGATCTCAAGCGGGTACGCGAGCTGATCGGCTGCTCGGGCGGGCGCATCGTGGGGGCCGCCCTCCACAGCGGCGCTGGCCGCAGCGTGCGCCGCCGTGTCATGGACAGCGACTGGGTGCGCCGTACGAGGGAGCGGAAGTCCGCCCCGGCCGCGTCCGCGCCGACCGACGCCGTGGAGAAGCCGGCCGTGCCCGTGCGGGACGACAGCCTCTCCGCCTCCCGGTGAGCGCCTCCGGTACGGCCACCGCCACGGGCGAGACGACCGCCAGGTCCGGGGTCGCCGCCACCGCGCGGGGCGGATGGTGGGGCTTTCTGGGGGCGAC
The DNA here is from genome assembly GCA_965653385.1 of uncultured Streptomyces sp. Classification (GTDB taxonomy): domain Bacteria; phylum Actinomycetota; class Actinomycetes; order Streptomycetales; family Streptomycetaceae; genus Streptomyces. The sequence continues at coordinate 13,281 of CBFGZZ010000187.1, forward strand.
GGTCAACGCGGTCTTCGGCTACGCCCTGGTCACCCTGGTCACCCGAGGGCTCGGGGCCCACGGGGCAGGAGCGGTGTTCACCGGTGTCGCGGCCTTCACCATCCTGTGCAACGCCTGCAAGCTCGGGGCCGACACGGGGCTGGTGCGCTTCGTCTCCGGTGACCTGGCCACCACCGGTGGCCGCGCGGTGGGCCCACTGCTGCGCAGCGCGGTCCTGCCCGGTGCCGTCGCGAGTACGGCGGTCGCCGCGCTGCTGTTCCTGTCGCCCTGGACGGCCACCTCGCTGCTGCCGAGCCTCGCCCCGGACGACGCGGTGACCCTGGTCCGGCTGTTCGCCGTGTTCCTCCCCCTGGCCACGGTCACCCTGATCCTGCTGGGCGCCACCCAGGGCTACGGCACCGTGCTCCCGTTCGTCGGTGTCGAGCAGATCGGCAAGCCGGTCCTGCGCGTACTGATCGCCGTACCGGTCGTGCTGCTGGTTCCAGGGGTGCTGAGCCTGGCCGCCGCCTGGCTCGTGCCGACCGTGGCCGGCTTCGTCATCGCCTGTCTCGCCCTGCGCAGACGCCGCCGGCCGAGTCCGAGCCACACGTCCGGACCGGACATGGTCGCCGCCCGGCGAGGGTTCTGGGCCTTCGCCGGGCCACGGGCGGTCTCCTCCGTCTTCGACATCAGCGCGGTCTGGGTGGGGGTCGTCCTGCTGTCCGGCCTGGCGACGAGCGAAGAGGCGGGCATCTACACCGCCGTCGGGCGCGTCGTCATCGCGGCGACGCTGCTCCAGCTCGCCATCCGACTGGCCGTCGCTCCCGAGATCAGCCGCCTCCTCGCCGTGGGCGACCTGCCGCAGGCCTGCCATCTGCACCGGGTCTCGACGCGCTGGATCGTGCTGTTCTCCTGGCCGCTGCTCGTCCTGCTCACGAGCTTCCCGGGCACCGTCCTGTCGTTGTTCGGGCCGGAGTTCGAGCAGGGGGCGGCCGCGCTGGTGGTGCTCTGCGTCGCCTCCGCGGTCAACGTCGGGGTGGGGAACGCCCAGACCGTGCTGCTCATGGCAGGCAAGAGCTCCTGGCATCTGGCGGTCACCGGCGTCGCGTTCACCGTGCAGCTGACGGTAGGCCTCCTCGCCGTTCCCCGGCTGGGCGTCCTCGGCGCCGCCCTTTCCTGGGGAGCGGCGACGGTCGTCGAGAACCTCGTCTCCGCGGCGCTGGTGCGGCGGCACTGGGGCTTCACGATCATCGACCGCGGATACCTCGTGGCGACCGCCGCCGGACTCGGCCTCACGGTGCCACTGGTCCTTTCCGCGAGGCTGCTGGCAGGTGACACGACCGTCGGACTTACCGTCGCGGTCACCCTGGGAATTGTCACATTCAGTATAAGTTTGTGGCGATTTCGCACACCTCTGGATATGCGCGAACTCGTCGGTGTGCTGCGCGAACGCGCCACATGAGGCCGACTCCGAGCCGAGACCGCCCGCCTTCTCCCCTTCTCACCACCCGTACTCGCTGCAACCCGGGAAGTTCCATGCGCCTCAGAAAAAGCACCAGGAGAGGGGCCACCACGGCTTCGGCTGTGGCCCTCCTCGCGGCTGCCTCGCTCATCACCGCGTCCGCCTCGGCAGCCGACAGCGACGAGAAGACCCTGACCGCCGACACGTTGGCGACCTGGCAGACCGACGGCATCGTCTGGTCGCTGGAGTACGCGAACGGGGTCATGTACGTCGGCGGAAGCTTCAACAAGGTCCGCCCCCCGGGCGCGAAACCCGGTCAGAGGGAGGTCGCACGCAAGAACTTCGCCGCGTTCGACGCCCGGACCGGCAAGCTCCTGCCGTGCGCCCCACGGCTGTCCGGCGGCGGGAACACCGTACGGGCCCTGAAGGCCTCGCAGGCCGACGAAGTGCTGTACATCGGCGGCTCGTTCACCAAGGCCGGCAAGAAGCGGGCGGCCGGCGCGGTCGCGCTCAACACGGGCAACTGCTCGCTGCGCGGCGACTTCCGTCCCAGCATGTCGTCGTTCGTCCGGGCCATCGAGGTCACTGACAGCGCGGTCTACCTGGGGGGCGACTTCACGCGCGTCAACGGTCGCGAGAGGGAGCGCGTCGCGGCGTTCACCCCCAGCGGAGCGCTGCTGCCGTTCAAGGCGGAGATCGACGGCCCCGTACGTGCGCTGCTCGCCGCGCCCGAATTCGGCAAGCTCCTCGTCGGCGGCAACTTCAACATGGTCAACGGTGACCTGGAGAGGGCGCTCGTCGCCCTGCGCCCCGTCACCGGCCGGACGGTGATGTCGTACCCGGACTGGCTGCCGTCGAGATCTTCCGTGCAGGCCCTGACCCGCGACGCCACCAACTTCTATGTCGCGGCCGAGGGCAAGGGCACCGGCATCTTCGACGGCCGTATCGCCGGACGCCTGGGCAACGGCGAGCTGGTGTGGAAGGACACCTGCCTGGGCGCCACCCAGGCCGTCGCCGTGCTCAACGGCGTCCTCTACAGCGGCTCCCACGCCCACAACTGCCGGGACACACCGGGCGGCTTCGACGAGGGCAACTTCCGCCAGCACTTCCTGGCCCAGTCGATCCGGAACCGGCACATCCTGCACTGGTTCCCCGACACGGACGGCGGGACCGGCGAGGGCAACGGCCCCCGGGCGCTGAAGACGGCCGGGCAGATCCTCTGGGCGGGCGGCGAGTTCACCGAGGTCAACGGCAGGCGGCAGCAGAGCCTGACCCGGTTCACCGCCGGGCCCGACCGGGGAGCCCCGGAAGATCCGCCCAAGCTCAAGGCATCGACCTCGAGCGCCGGCCGGGTCACGCTCAGCTGGCGCTCCGCATGGGACCGGGACAACGCGGTGCTGAAGTACCGGATCTACCGGGACGGCAGGCTCGTGGCCTCGCCGACGGGCCGGTCCGCGGAGTGGAAGCGCCCCACGATGAAGTACAGGGACACCGTCACGCCCGGCTCCCGCCACCGCTACCGGATCGTCGTCACCGACGGCGTCAACGCCTCGCCCGCGTCGGAGACGCTCGTGGTCACCGCGGCCGCCGAGCGTACGAAGGCAAGGCGTTGATGGGAGAACGTCTCGGCTACGCGCCGGGGGTCTTCGACCTCTTCCACGTGGGCCATCTGAACATCCTGCGCCGGGCGCGCGGCCACTGCGACCGGCTCATCGCCGGCGTCTGCTCCGATGAACTCGTGGTGCGGCTGAAGGGCAGGCCGCCGGTCGTACCGCTCTCCGAGCGACTGCAGATCGTCCGCAGCGTGCGCTATGTGGACGAGACCTTCGTCGCGGACGTGGACGACAAGATGGAGATCTGGAAGGAGGTCGGCTTCGACGTCATCTTCAAGGGCGACGACTGGCTCGGCACGGATGTCTGGACGACGCTCGAAACCGAATTCGCGACGGTGGGGGTGAAGGTCGTCTACTTCCCCTACACCGTGCACACCTCCAGCACGCTGCTACGCGAGGCGCTCCGCCTCCTCGGCGAGCAGCACCCCTCCGGGCCGGCCTCGGGCCGGCTCACGGGACCCCGGCCGTCGTTTCGCCTCTATGTCCTGATCCTGCT
>CBFGZZ010000188.1:0-16809 GCA_965653385.1 uncultured Streptomyces sp.
CCCCGCGCCCCACACCGCCCCGAGAACCAGCGCCATACCGAGGTTCCCCCGCAGCCGCACCCCGGCGCCGAACGCATCGAAGCCCAGCACCGAAAGCGAGGCGTCCACCGACAGCTCCGTCAGCCACACCAGCAACGGCAGCGTCAACGCCGTGGCGACCCCGAGCCGCAGCGCACACCGCCCGGCGAAACGGAGGGTCCCCGGATCCCGTACACCCTCGGGATCACCTGGGCCCCCCACCGGCGTCCGCACCGCCGTCAGCACCCCCGCGAGCAGCATCATCATCGCCGTGGCGACCCCCAGCAGCCACACCCGCCCGTCCAGCTCGGCCAGCCTGCCCAGCGTCACGGACTGGTCGGCTCCGCTGTCGAGCAGGTCGTCCAGGGGATCCGGCAGCAGAGCCGCAAGCGGCCCCGTCGCCCTGCCGTCGAACGGGACGAACAGGCCGATCGGGATGCCGAGCCAGACGCCGTTCGGGGCGCCGAGGAGTGCGGCGCCCGAGATCCGCCTGGGGTGGGCGTCGCCGATCGCCGCGTACGCGGCCGCCGCGAAGCCGGCCGCGACCGCCACCAGCACCACCGTGACGAGGGCGGACGCGGCGGGCCGTACGACGCGGTGGACGGCCTCCCAGCCGCGCGGCAGCGGGGCGCGGCGCGAGGCCAGCAGGGCGATCAGCAGGATGCCGGCGGACCAGCCCAGGCCGCCGAGCAGCGTCGGCGCCGTGTCCACGGTGAAGCCGACCGCCGCCTTGGCGTCGATGAGGTCGCCGATCTGGTCGGGCAGCAGCCCCCCGATGTCCCCGATGTCACCCACTCCGGGGATCTCGATCCCGCCACCGCCCCCGTCACCTCCGCCGCCTCCCGGCAGGTCGTCGAGCCCCAGCGAGCTCCCGTCGATCGTGATGACGTCGTGCCCCGCCCAGGCCAGTCCCCCCAGCATCGCCACGAACAGCGCGACCACCGCGCCCCCGCGCGCGATCAGTTCGGCCGGCGCGATCACAACTCCCGCACCCCGCAAGGACCGTAAGAAGAACCACGACAGGAGGACCGCTCCGACCAGGCTGACCCCCAGTGGCGTGATCTCGACGGCGGTCGCCGCCTCCGCGCCGGTCAGTCCGAAAGCGGACACATCGCCGGACGGCGTGACAGAACCACCCGCCCCAAGGGCCACCACCGCCGCGGTCATGGGCCCGAGAGAGGCCGAGCTGTCGGCCTCCAGTAAATGGAGTCCGAGTGCCGCCGTGCCCGCCATCCCGATCAACGCCCAGCTCACGCAGGCGATCGCGGACAACAGGATGTCCCCCCACGGCAACCGCGTGCCGTGCCTCGGGGTCTCGACGTTCGTGGACGCGCTCATGGCAGACCCCCCGATCCGCGGCGCGGCGAGGTGTTCGCCGCGCATGTCCCCCTCGCGTGGATTACCACTCTCCGGACTGATTTCAACCCCGTCAACGGAACCAGTCGAAGCGCGTGGGCGTGGTCCTCACAAGGCCCGACTTTCGGTCAGGGGGCGGAGCCTGAAATAGTTCCCGACGATGTTCGACATCCCTAGACTCCCTGTGTTGGGGGTAACTCGGGGGACTACTCAGTGGGGCATGGAGTGCCGGAACTCGTACTGGAATTGAATGGACGGACCTGGACGCTCGACGCGTCCAGGCCCTACACCCTCGGACGCGATCCGCAGGGTGACATCGTGCTCGACGACGCCAGGGTGTCCTGGCGGCACGCCACGATCAGCTGGAGCGGCCGCAGTTGGGTCATCGAGGACCACGGCAGCACCAACGGCACATTCGTGCAGGGTCAGCGGATCCATCACCTGGAGATCGGCCCCGGCTCGGCCGTATACCTGGGCAACGCGACCGACGGACCGTGCCTGAACCTCTCCGGAACCGCGGCTTCCGTCGCCTCGCCGCAGGCCCAGCCGCAGCAGCAGCCGTACGCCGCGCAGGGCGCGAACCCCGGCTGGGCGCCGCAGGCCCCCGCTCAGCAGGCGCCGCCCCAGCAGATCCCGCAGCAGCAGGCCGGCTGGCAGCAGCAGCAGCCGACGCCGCAGCAGCAGCCGCAGTCCGCGGCGAAGGTGCCGCACCAGCAGGGCCCCGGCGGTGGCGCGGGGGCGCCGCCGGTCTACGGCGACCGCAGCCCCACCACGTTCCACCAGTTCTCCGTCGGCCGCGTCATGCGCATCGGCCGTGCCCTGGAGAACGAGCTGGTCGTCTCCGACCTCCAGGTCTCCCGGCACCACGCCGAGTTCCACTCGACGCCCGACGGCCGCATGGAGATCCGCGACCTCGGCTCCCACAACGGCACGTACGTCAACGGTCAGCCGATCGCCAAGGGTGGTTCGCAGCTGCTGGGCCCGGCGGACATCGTCGGTGTCGGTCACTCGACGTTCCGGATCGTCGGCGACCGGCTCGAGGAGTTCGTCGACACCGGTGAGGTCTCCTTCTCGGCCCGCCACCTGACCGTCACGGTCGACGGCGGCAAGCAGATCCTCAAGGACGTCTCGTTCGGTGTCCCGGAGAAGTCCCTCATCGCGGTCATCGGCCCGTCCGGCTCGGGCAAGTCGACCCTGCTCAAGGCACTCACCGGCTACCGCCCCGCCAACCAGGGCGACGTCCTCTACGACAACCGGAACCTGTACAAGCAGTTCGCCGAGCTCCGTCAGCGCATCGGTCTGGTCCCGCAGGACGACATCCTGCACAAGGAGCTGACCGTCAAGAAGGCCCTCAAGTACGCGGCCAAGCTCCGCTTCCCGGCCGACACCACGGCCCGCGAGCGCGAGCAGCGCATCGACGAGGTGCTGCGCGAGCTCAAGCTGGACATCCACAAGGAGAAGAAGGTCACCTCCCTCTCCGGCGGTCAGCGCAAGCGCGTCTCGGTGGCCCTGGAGCTCCTCACCAAGCCGTCTCTGATCTTCCTGGACGAGCCCACGTCGGGCCTCGACCCGGGCATGGACCGCGACGTCATGCAGCTGCTGCGCGGTCTCGCCGACGACGGCCGTACCGTCCTCGTCGTCACGCACTCCGTGGCCGAGCTGGCGCTGTGCGACAAGCTTCTGGTGATGGCACCGGGCGGCGCGGTCGCCTACTTCGGCCCGCCCGAGGAAGCCCTGAACTTCTTCGGCTACGACACTTGGGCCGACGTCTTCTCCGCCTTCGAGAACTACCGCGACTACGACTGGGCGGGACGCTGGAAGGGCTCGCAGCACTACCAGATGTACGCCGCGGACATCGACGCGATCGCTCCGCAGTCCGTACAGATGCCGCCGATGCAGGCGATGAAGCCGCCCAAGCCTCAGGGCTGGCTGTCGCAGTTCCTGACCCTGGTGCGCCGCTATGTCTCGGTCATCGCCTCCGACAAGGGCTTCCTGGCCCTGTCGATCATCCTGCCGCTCGTCCTCGGCTCGGTGAGCCTGCTCATCGACTCCGGCAAGGACCTCCTGGTCAACACGGAGATCAACCCGAACACCGGCAAGCCCGTCGCCAACGGCACGGCCCTCACCGTCCTGCTGATCCTCGCGGTCGGCGCCTGCTTCGCCGGCGCAGCCAACTCCGTGCGTGAGCTGATCAAGGAACGGGTCATCTACGAGCGGGAGCGCGCGACCGGCCTGTCCCGGTCCGCGTATCTGATGTCCAAGGTGTTCGTGCTCGGCCTGATCACCGTGCTGCAGGGCCTGATGGTCGGTGTCATCGGCTTCTCCAGCCGCACCATCCCGGACGAGGGCCTGATCCTCGGCAGCCAGATCCTGCTGGAGCTGTGCATTCCGATCATGGCGCTGGGCTTCACCGCGATGATGTTCGGCCTGATCATCTCGGCCCTGGTGAAGACCGCGGAGAAGACCATGCCGCTGCTGGTCATGTTCGCGATCGTCCAGGTCGTCTTCACCGGCTGCCTGTTCCCGCTGGCCGGCTCCATCGGCGTCAACGAGCTCTCGTATCTGATGCCGTCGCGCTGGGCGGTCGCCGCCGCGGGTGCCACGCTCGACTTCAACCAGATCAGTCCACCGGCCAAGGGCGACAGCAACGACCCGCTGTGGGAGCACACGGTCGGCGCCTGGTCCATGGACATGATCGCCCTGATCGTCCTCGGCGTGATCTGCGGCTTCTTCGTGGCCCGCTTCCTGCGCCGCCACGAGCCCGAGGTCATGCGCAAGTAGTCGCCTTTCCGTACGACGCCCGAAGGGCGGCACCCCGTCAGGAGGGTGCCGCCCTTCGGCGTACGGATCGCAAGGCCCGCGCCTACCTCGCTCAGTACGCGCTGTTGACGTTGTCGATCGAGCCGTACCGGTCGGCCGCGTAGTTGGCGGCGGCGGTGAGGTTGGCGACCGGGTCGTACTGGCTCTTGGCCGTGCCCGGGACGTGGTACGCGTCGAAGGTCGGCTTGATGACCTGCAGCAGACCGATCGACGGAACGCCGTTCTGGGCGTTGATGTCCCAGTTGTTGATCGCGTTCGGGTTACCCGAGGACTCCCGCATGATGTTGCGGTGGAGGCCGTCGTAGGTGCCCGGGATGTTGTGCTTCTTCATGATGTCCAGGGCCTCGCGGATCCAGCCGTCGAGGTTGTTGGCGTAGGTCTTCGCGGCGACCGGCTTGGCCTGGACGCGCTTGGCGGACCGGCTCGCGGCCTCCTTCGCCTTGCGCTCCGCCTCGGCCTTCTTCTTGGCGGCGGCAGCGGCGGCGGCCTTCTTCTTCGCGGCGGCGTCCGCGGCCTTCTTCTTGGCGGCGGCCTCGGCGGCCGCCTTCTTCTTGGCCGCGGCCTCCTGCTCGGCCTTCTTGGCCGCGATGTCCTCGGCCTTCACACTGGCGGAAGCGAGCTGGTCGGTGACGCTGCCCTTGACGTCCTTGATCTGCTCGTTGCTGTACGCGACCTTGCCCGTGGGGGCTTCGGCCGTCGTCGTCTGGGCGTTGCCGGGTACGGCGGACAGCGCCAGAGCGGCGGCACCGAGCGTGCCGACACCGGCAATCGCGATCTTGTGCCGGTTGGTCAGCGTACGACTGAGTCGGTTCTTGGCGTTCTTGAGCATGGCAGTGGGACCTCATCGAATAGCGCGGAGGTCGCTCGCTGTCCGTCGGGGGACACGGGTGCTTCCTGCACAAACGCCGCGGGGGAAACCCGCGGCGCTGAGCGACGAGAGCAATTCTTAGCGGCCGCAAAATTGTGTGGCAAAGGTGTGACGTACGATCCCCGATAGTGGACGCGCAGAGGGCAAATCAGGACAGACAGGACCGTCTGTCCCGCTCAAAAGGGACGTCGCTACCTACTACGGACTTTCGTACGTGACCTGCGCCCTATGCGCGGGCTCACATCAGTCGCGTGACAGTCTCACCGGCAGTTGCTGTCGCAATGCTCTGTGTGAGGATCCTCCGTCGGCAGGATGAGATGCACGTCGCCGAACTCGTGCCACAGGTAGAGCCCGTGCAGGGCCGCCTCGTAACCGCGGTCGATCGCGGCCCGCCCGGCGATTGCCTCCAGCATCAGCAGATGCGAGGCCTCCGGCTCGTGCAGCCCGGTCAGCAGCCCGTCCACCGCCCGCACCCCGCGCTCCGGCGTGACGACGAGGTCCGTCCACCCCTCACGCGCGCGTACGACCCCGTCGGCGTCCACCGCCGACTCCACGGCCCGCACGGCCGTCGTCCCGACAGCGACGACCCGGCCACCCGCGGCCCGCACCGCGTTGATCAACCGCGCCGAGGCCTCCGACACCGCGAACCGCTCCGGATACGGCGGCTCGTGCGCCTCCGCCGACGCCACCCCCGTGTGCAACGTGACCGGCGCGAACTGCACCCCCCGACTCACCAGCTCCGTCACCATCCGCACCGTGAAGGGCCGCGCCGCACTCGGCATCTCCGCACTGCCGGCCCCATCGCCCGACGTCAGCGCGAACACGGTCTGATACACGGACAACGCCTGGTCACGCTCGGTGTAGGAGTACCGAATCGGCCGCCCGTACTCCCGCATCACGCGGAAAATCCCGGTTCCGTCGTCTGCAGCGGTTGCGGTGTCGCCGGCTTGGGCGCCGTGCGCTGCGCGGTCTTCCGGGGCCGCAGCTGCGGCGCGGGCTCCCGTGGGACCTGCTTCCCCCGGCCTGTCGGCGCCGGCGGCTCGCGCGCGCCCGGGACCGGCTCCGTGCCGTCCCTCAATGTCTGCGGCTCGGGCTCTCTCGAACCCTGCTTCCCCAGCCCCTTCGGTACCTGCGCCCCGGCTTCCCTCCGGACCAGCTCCCCGCGGCGCCTCGGGACCTGCTCCGCCCACCCCCTCAGCTTCTGCGCCAGCCCCACCCCGTCCCGCGCCCCGCACACCGCCCGCCCCCGTGCCCCACGCTCGACCATCACCCCAGGCCCTTGCCCACCAAAGCCGCCCGCTCCCCGGGCTCAGCGGCTCCTCCAGCACCAGCCCCGCCCCACCCGGCAGCCGCACCTCAGTCCCCGCGGGCCCGCCCGTACGCGCGCGTGTGGTGCCCCGCCCGTCGGGATCGCGCAGTTCGACCGCCCACCGCCCGTCGTCCCCGCGCGTGGAGAAGTGGACCACCACGCGCGCGTGCCCGACCCACCCGTCCACGGCGGCGGCCAGCGTCTCCGACGTGTTCACCACCAGCAGATCCCCGGCCCGCAACAGCCGCGGCAGCTCCCCGAACGCGTGGTGCGACACCTCGGTGCCCCGTGACACCAGCAGCCGTACGGCATCCCGGTCCAGCCCCGGGCCACGCTGCTCGGCGGGAACCCGCGCCGACAGCTCCTGCGGCACCCTCCCCCACGCCCGAACAGGCTCGCGCGGGGGGACCCCCATCGCGAGCGTCACCCCCGCCCCTCCAACAGAGCCGGAGCCCCATAGCGGCCGCTCACCGGACGCTCGTCCAGCAGTCGCAGGAACGCCGGAACCACACTGGCCGGCGCCGGCCGCGGATCGTCGTCGTCCGGTACGGCCGCCGCGTACAGGTCCGTGGCCATGTCCCCGGGATCCACCGCCCACACCCGCAGCCCCGGCTCCTCCTCGCCGAGCACCGCCGCGAGATGGTCCAGGGCCGCCTTCGACGCCCCGTACCCGCCCCACGTCTCGTACGCCTCGGCGGCCGCGTCCGAGCTGACCGTGATCACCGTGCCCGCCTCGGACGCCCGCAGCAGTGGCAGCGCCTCCTGCACGAGGGCCAGCGCGGCCACCACGTTCACCTCCAGTGCCCGCCGCAGCCCCGCCAGGGGCAGCGCGTCCAGCCGTACGAGCGGCTCGGCGCCCAGCGCGCTGGCGTTGCTCACCAGCAGCTCGACACCGCCCAGCCGCCAGGCCGCCGCCACCAGCTCGGACCGGTGCCCGGCGTCCGTGACGTCCCCCGGAACGGCCGTCACGCGCGTGCCGTACGCACGAAGCCCGGCCACCGTCTCCTGGAGGGCCTCCGTCGTCCTGGCGTCGAGCACCAGATCCCAGCCGCGCGCGGCCAGCGCCTCGGCGAGCGCCCGCCCCAGCCCCTTGGAGGCCCCCGTGATGATCGCAACCGGCATGACAACCGTCCCCTCGTCTCCGGCCGCCTCGATCGGCGGTGCCCTCAACGTAGGAACGGGGCCGCCCGCCCCGCGTCGGACGCGGGCCGCAAAGTCGCGGGGCCCTTCGTCCTACGCCGCGCACCGGGGGTCTTTCGCCCTACGCCGCCGAACCTGCGACCACAGGCCTAGGTCCCGCGCCGCAGTCGGCCGCCGCCACAGGTCCGATCCGGCTGTCACACCCCGCCGGTACCGTGAGGGCATGAGTCAAGGCCACAGGTCCGGCCTCGCCGCGGTGAGCTCCGCGCTGCTGGCCATGAGCAGGCACCTCGAGGTGCGCGACGTCCTCAAGACGATCGTCGCCTCGGCCCGCGAGCTGCTCGACGCGCAGTACGCCGCGCTCGGCGTCCCGGACGACCACGGCGGCTTCGCCCAGTTCGTGGTCGACGGAGTCAGCGACGACCAGTGGAAGGCCATCGGCCCGCTCCCGCGCCAGCACGGCATCCTCGCCGCGATGCTCCAGGAGGCCAAGGTCGAGCGCCTCGCCGACGTCCGCCAGGACCCCCGCTTCGAGGGCTGGCCGTCGGCGCACCCGGACATGTCCGACTTCCTGGGCCTGCCGATCCGCGACGGCGACGAGGTCATCGGCGCTCTGTTCCTGGCGAACAAGACCTGCCCCAAGCCGGAGGGAAGCTGCGGCTTCACGGCGGAGGACGAGGAACTCCTCTCCATCCTCGCCCAGCACGCCGCCATCGCCCTCACCAACGCCCGCCTCTACGAACGCAGCCGCGAACTGACCATCGCCGAGGAACGCTCACGGCTGGCCCACGAACTGCACGACGCGGTCAGCCAGAAGCTGTTCTCCCTGCGCCTGACGGCCCAGGCGGCCGCCGCCCTGATCGACCGCGACCCGGCCCGAGCCAAGGGCGAACTGCACCAGGTGGCCGCCCTCGCCGCCGAAGCCACCGACGAACTGCGCGCCGCGGTCGTCGAGTTGCGCCCCGCGGCCCTCGACGAGGACGGCCTCGTAGCCACCCTGCGCACCCAGATCCAGGTCCTCGACCGTGCCCACAGCGCGCGTGTGACCTTCGCCGGCCGAGGCGTGAAGGCCCTGCCCGCCGCCCAGGAGGAGGCCGTGCTGCGCGTCGCCCAGGAGGCCTTGCACAACGCCCTGCGGCACTCCGGGGCCGAGCACGTCGACGTGACGCTGGACCGGCGCGGCAGCGGAGCGGTCCTACGGGTCACGGACAACGGCAGCGGTTTCGACCCGAAGGCGGTACGCCGGGCCGGACGCCACCTCGGCCTGGTCTCCATGCGGGACCGGTCGAGCGGGGCCGGCGGCACGCTGACCGTGGAATCGGCGCCCGGCAAGGGCACCACGATCGAGATGGAGGTCCCCGGTGGGTGACGCAATCAAGGTGCTGCTCGTCGACGACCACCAGGTCGTCCGCCGGGGCCTGCGTACGTTCCTCGAAGTGCAGGACGACATCGTGGTCGTGGGCGAGGCCGCCGACGGCGCCGAGGGAGTGGCCCGCGCCGAGGAACTCAAGCCGGACGTCGTGTTGATGGACGTCAAGATGCCGGGCATGGACGGCGTCGACGCCCTGCGCAAACTCCGCGAACTGAACAACCCCGCGCGCGTGCTGATCGTCACCAGCTTCACCGAGCAGCGCACGGTGATCCCGGCCCTGCGCGCGGGCGCCGCCGGGTACGTCTACAAGGACGTGGATCCCGACGCCCTCGCCGGAGCCATCCGCTCCGTCCACGCCGGCCACATCCTGCTCCAACCGGAGGTCGCCGGCGCCCTGTTGTCCCAGGAGGAGGCCAACTCCGGGCAGGGCAGAGCCGGCTCCCTGACGGAGCGCGAACGCGAGGTGCTCGGGCTGATCGCGGACGGCCGCTCGAACCGCGAGATAGCCAGAGCCCTGGTGCTTTCGGAGAAGACCGTCAAGACCCACGTCTCGAACATCTTGATGAAGCTCGACCTGGCGGACCGCACCCAGGCCGCCCTGTGGGCCGTACGCCATGGCGTGACCGGCTGAAACGCTCTCCGCAGGGCATGACGGACGGCAATACGGAGGGTTCCGCTCCGGACTGAGATTCATACCGTCGTGGGAATGTCCCCCGGATGGCGCATCCTTCGCGGATCTCCGCCGTTCTCCAGTGCGTGCTGCGGCGACTGCCGCGGCAATCGCAAGGAGGGCTTGAAAGTGAAGAACCTGAAGAAGGCCGTGGCTGTGACGATGGTGGCGGGTGGCCTCATGGCCGCCGGTGCCGGAATGGCCTCCGCCACCGACGGCGCGCACGCCGACGGCAAGGCCGTGGGCTCCCCGGGTGTCGCCTCGGGCAACCTCGTCCAGGCCCCGGTCCACATCCCGGCCAACGTCTCGGGCAACACCGTGAACGTCGTGGGCATCCTGAACCCGGCCTTCGACAACCTGGCCGTCAACCGCTGACGCCACCCCGAAGCAAGCAGTGACCTCCGGCCTCCTGGCCCACCCCCGGGAGGCCGGTCTGTGTCCAGCCCCGGGTTTCCATCCCGGGCCCCCACCCACCCGCGGGGGCTTGGCCGCACGAGGCAGGCCCTATCGGCGCCGCCCCGCCCCTCCAGGCCGTCCGGCGTTTGAGGACGAGGCCGTTCAGGCCGAAACGGGGGTCTGGGGGCAGAGCCCCCAGGCGACGCTCACACCAACGCCGATCACCAACAGGCCCACACTCACCGCACCCCCCGCTCCCGTTCCTCCACGACGGAGTTGTACGCAGCGACGAGCGCCCGCCGAGCCACCCGCTCCACCGGCCGCAACGCCTCCGCCCGAGCCCCCATCTCAGCGGAGCTGACCGCACCCCCGTGCCCGTTCTCATAAGCCAGCGAGACCAACAACCCCACCCGCCGCGCAAGCTCCAGCACCCGTACCGCCCGCGGCGGATACCCCGGCGCCAACACCTCCCGGCCACGCTCGGCCCGCGCCCGGTACGCATCGATCGCCGCCTCGGCAACCGGCCCCGACCCGGCGACGTCCAGCCGCGACAACACCTCCGTCGCGTCCCGCAGGGCCTCCGCGAGCTCCCGCTCGGCCTCACCCAGCGACGGCACATCCGCAGGCGGCGCTTCCCGTACCGGCAGCACATGCCAGACGACCTCGACATGCACATCACCGTCGGGTCCGGCCTCGTACACCTCCGGCACCAACCCGAACGCGGCGCCGTGACAGACCACCGCCTCCTCGGCATCCATCGCCCGCGCGTTGAACTCCGGAGGCCCGCTCAGCCCCAGCGGATGCCCCGGCACCGGCAGCGCGACCCGCAGCCCGTTCACCCCGAGCGTCCGCAGCCGGCCCAACGCCAGCGTGAGCCCGACGGGTGCCGACTCATCCGGCAGCCCCTCCACCCGGTGCACGGCATCGTCCCCGACGATCTCCAGCACAGCGTCATCCGGCGAGACAAGTCCGGCCAAAAGGGCATTTCCCCAAGCCGCAAGGCGTCCTGAACGTGGTTCCGAGAGCATGCCCCCACCCTAAGGACCGGACCGATGGAATGAAGCGCCCGACCGGTGGCGTAGATTTCCTAGAGGGCTGCGCCCACCGGCGCACGCGACCACCGAGACGCCGAGACGCCGACACCGGTCACACTGCAAGGGGAGACAACGCGCTCATGAGCGATGTTCTGGAGCTTCAGGACGTATCCGTGGTCCGTGAGGGCCGGGCTCTGGTGGACCAGGTCTCCTGGTCGGTCAAGGAGGGCGAGCGCTGGGTCATCCTCGGCCCGAACGGAGCCGGCAAGACCACCCTCCTGAACCTCGCCTCCAGCTACCTCTACCCGACGACGGGCACCGCCACCATCCTCGGCGAGACCCTCGGCAAGCCCGGCACCGACGTCTTCGAGCTGCGCCCGCGCATCGGCATGGCCGGCATCGCCATGACCGAGAAGCTGCCCAAGCGCCAGACCGTCCTCCAGACCGTGCTGACCGCCGCCTACGGCATGACCGCCACCTGGAACGAGGACTACGAGGACATCGACGAGCAGCGCGCCCGCGCCTTCCTCGACCGCCTCGGCATGAGCGACTACCTCGACCGGAAGTTCGGCACCCTCTCCGAGGGCGAGCGCAAGCGCACCCTGATCTCCCGCGCCCTGATGGCCGACCCCGAGCTGCTCCTCCTCGACGAGCCCGCCGCCGGCCTCGACCTCGGCGGTCGCGAGGACCTCGTCCGCCGCCTCGGCCGCCTCGCCCGCGATCCGATCGCCCCCTCGATGCTCATGGTCACCCACCACGTCGAGGAGATCCCCCCGGGCTTCACCCACGTCCTCATGATCCGCCAGGGCAAGGTCCTCGCCGCCGGCCCGATGGAGCTCGAACTCACCTCCCGCAACCTCTCCCTCTGCTTCGGCCTCCCCCTCGTCGTCGAACAGGTCGGCGACCGCTGGACCGCACAGGGCCTCCCACTCTCCTGACCCCCTCCTTCACCCCGGGGAACCCCGGTGGAGAACCACGGTAAGAAGGGCCTCTCAAACGATCGGCGCCCTGTCCGCGACAGGGCCCACGGTCCTACCATGACCATGTGGAAATCGACGCGTGGGTTTGGTGGTTGATAGGCGCGGCAGCGCTCGGCATCGGGCTCGTGATCACAGCGATGCCCGAACTCGGCATGCTGGCGGTCGGCGCCGTCGCCGCCGCGGCGGTCGCCGGCATCTTCGGCGGTGACGCCGTCGTCCAGGTCGCGGCCTTCGTCGTCGTATCGACCGCACTCATCGCCGTCGTACGGCCCATCGCGAACCGACATCGCGCACAACGGCCCCAACTCGCCACCGGCATCGACGCGTTGAAGGGCAAACAGGCCGTCGTCCTGGAGCGCGTCGACGCCTCCGGCGGCCGGATCAAGCTCGCCGGAGAAGTCTGGTCCGCACGCTCCCTCGACACCGACCGCGCCTACGAACCAGGCCAGGAAGTGGACGTCGTGGACATCGAGGGGGCCACGGCGATCGTCATGTGACCTCGCACGACGTAAGTGACGCGAACGCGCCACGGGCCACGCGACGGTCTGTCAGACTCGACCAGCAAGATCTTCAACAACCATAAGATCTGCCGAAGTTGCCGCAGCGGAGAAGGGGTACGGGGAAACGACGATGGAACCGGTCATCATCGTCTTGATCATTCTGGTGGTGTTGGTTTTCATCGCCCTGATCAAGACGATCCAGGTCATCCCACAGGCGAGCGCGGCCATCGTCGAACGCTTCGGCCGCTACACGCGGACGCTCAACGCGGGCCTCAACATCGTGGTCCCGTTCATCGACACCATCCGCAACCGCATCGACCTGCGCGAACAGGTCGTGCCGTTCCCGCCGCAGCCGGTGATCACCCAGGACAACCTGGTCGTGAACATCGACACCGTCATCTACTACCAGGTGACCGACGCCCGCGCGGCCACCTACGAAGTCGCCAGCTACATCCAGGCGATCGAGCAGCTCACGGTCACCACGCTCCGCAACATCATCGGTGGCATGGACCTGGAGCGCACCCTGACCTCCCGCGAGGAGATCAACGCGGCGCTCCGCGGGGTCCTCGACGAGGCGACCGGCAAGTGGGGCATCCGCGTCAACCGCGTCGAACTCAAGGCGATCGAACCGCCCACCTCCATCCAGGACTCGATGGAGAAGCAGATGCGCGCCGACCGTGACAAGCGTGCCGCGATCCTCACCGCCGAAGGTACGCGCCAAGCCGCCATCCTCACCGCAGAGGGCGAGAAGCAGTCCCAGATCCTCCGCGCGGAGGGCGAGGCCAAGGCGGCTGCCCTGCGCGCCGAGGGCGAGGCCCAAGCCGTCCGCACGGTCTTCGAGGCCATCCACGCCGGCGACCCCGACCAGAAGCTCCTCTCCTACCAGTACCTCCAGATGCTCCCGAAGATCGCCGAAGGCGACGCCAACAAGCTCTGGATCGTCCCCAGCGAAATCGGCGACGCACTGAAGGGCCTCTCCGGCGCCATGGGCAACCTGGGCGGCCTGGGCGGCGGTTCGGGCAACGGCAACTCCGGTACACCGACAGAACGCCGAGAAAAGCCGTCCATCGACTGACTCGTCTTCTGCGGTACGACAGCGGGGCCCGCCTTCAAACGAAGGCGGGCCCGAACTCCCTCAGGGGCGCGGGAACTGCGCGACAAGCCACGCACAAACCCGCGGCCAACGAACAACCCAAAGCCCTACGGCGATTGGTCAGGCCGCGTCCGTCGCCAGCCAATCCGGCAGCGCCGCAAACTCCTCCGCCCCCAGCGTCAGCAACATCGCGTCAGCCGGCGTAGGCTCGAACGGCTCCCGAAGCAACGGCATACCCGCCTGCTCAGGCGTCCGGTCAGCCTTCCGATGATTGTCCTCCGCACACGAGGCGACCGTATTCAGCCACGTGTCCTGCCCACCCCGGGACCGCGGCACCACATGGTCCACGGTGGTGGCCCGGCGCCCGCAGTACGCGCACCGGTGCCGGTCCCGCACCAGCACACCCCGCCTCGACCACGGCGCTTGTCTTCGGAACGGCACCCGTACGTACCTGCACAGCCTGATCACCCGAGGCGCGGGTATGTCCACCGCGGCTCCACGCATACGCAGTTCGGGGTGGGCCTGCTCGACGACGGCCTTGTCCTGAAGCACCAGAACGATGGCTCGGTTCAACGTCACCGTCGACAGCGGCTCGAAGCTCGCGTTCAGTACCAGCGTGTCCCGCATTGCAGCCCACCTCCCGTGTGCACCTGCCCACCCCCTGGCGGGCTGGGATCAACTCTGGCCGGGCACGCCGAGATGGACAACGAAATAAAAAATGCCCGCCCCCGATCACTTCCATGACCAGGGGCGGGCAAACGTTCCATGAACGTCAGGCTTCGGCAGGTACCTCGTACTCGGCAATCACGTGCGCGCGTGCGATGGCGTGGAAGCGCAGGTTGAACCCGACGACGGCCGGACTGGCGTCCGAGTCCGGACCGAGCTTCTCCTGATCCACGGCGTACACCGTGAACACATAGCGGTGCGGCCCGTCACCAGGCGGAGGCGCGGCACCCCCGAAGTCCTTCGACCCGTAGTCGTTCCGCGCCTGTACGGCACCCTCCGGCAGCCCCTCGAACTTGCCGCTGCCCGCGCCCACCGGCAACTCGGTCACCGAGGCCGGGATGTCGAACACGACCCAGTGCCAGAACCCGCTGCCCGTAGGGGCGTCAGGGTCGTAGCAGGTCACGGCGAAGCTCTTGGTCTCGGCCGGGAAACCCTCCCAGCGCAGCTGCGGAGAGGTGTTGCCGGCCGCGTAGACCTGAGCGTCCTTGAGGATCCCGCCGGACTCGACGTCCTCACTCGTGACCGTGAAGGACGGCACGGGCGGATGGAAGTCGTGGGGCAGCGGCCGCCTCTTGAGCTCGGTCACTTCGATACCTCCTGACGAAACAGTGGAATCAGCTGTTCCGAGCCTAGAACCAGTTGCGCTTGCTGCCGACCTCGGACAGCCACTGGTTGAGGTACGCCGCCCAGTCGGTCCCCTGGAAGTCGTTCAGCCCCACCTGGAACGACCGGAAGGTGTCGCTGCCCTCGCTGAACAGCCCCGGCTTCTTGTCCATCTCCAGGACGACGTCCATCGTGTGCTCGTCCGCGACGAAGCTCAACTCGACCTGGTTGATACCGCGGTACTGCTGCGGCGGGAAGAACTCGATCTCCTGGTAGAACGGCAGCTTCTGCCGGGTACCCCGGATGTGACCGCGCTCCATGTCCGCGCTCTTGAAGCGGAAGCCCAGCTGGATGAAAGCGTCGAGGATAGCCTTCTGAGCGGGCAGCGGGTGCACGTTGATCGGGTCCAGGTCCGTGGAGTCCACGGCCCGCGCGATCGACAGCTCCGTCGTCACACCAATGTTCATGCCGCGCAGCGTCTGACCGTCGATCGTCGTGACCGGCGTCTCCCAGGGGATCTCGAGCCCGAACGGCACCGCGTGCACGGCCCCGGCCTGGAGCTCGAAGGCACCACCGAGCGACATCTTCGTGAACTCGATGTCCTGCTTGTACTCCGAGTCCTGACCCTCGACCTCGACGCGCGCCTGAAGGCCCACCGACAGGCCCTCGATGTTCTGGTTCACGGACCCGCCCTGAATCCGCACCTCACCCTGGACGACACCGCCCGGAACGACGTTGACCTCCGTCAGCACCGTCTCGACCGAAGCCCCGCCGGCCCCCAGGCTCGCGAGCAGCTTCTTGAACGCCATGACTCTCCTCTTTTCAGAGTGGATCCTTGATCCCTACAAACGCGATCCGGCCGTGGCCGGTTCCGCGTCCCACCCTGGCAAGACGCACGCCCCCTGACCACCCCGTCGCGACCACCCGTCTGCACTACCCTCGGACGGCATGATCGCGACCCCCGACCGTACGCCCTTGCCCCGGGACTTCTTCGACCGGCCCGTCCTGGAAGTCGCCCCCGACCTCCTCGGCCGCATCCTGGTACGCACCACCCCGGACGGTCCGATCGCCCTTCGCCTCACAGAGGTCGAGGCCTACGACGGCCCGAACGACCCCGGCTCCCACGCCTATCGCGGCCGCACACCCCGCAACGACGTGATGTTCGGTCCCCCCGGCCACGTCTACGTCTACTTCACCTACGGCATGTGGCACTGCATGAACCTGGTGTGCGGCCCCGACGGCCAGGCATGCGCGGTCCTGCTGCGCGCCGGCGAGATCGTCGAGGGCGCCGAGCTCGCCCGCACCCGTCGACTCTCGGCCCGCAACGACAAGGAACTGGCCAAAGGCCCGGCCCGCCTCGCCACCGCCCTGGACGTGGACCGCGCCTTGGACGGCACGGACGCGTGCGCCACGGGCGAGACCCCGCTGAGGATACTGACCGGCACCCCGACCCCCTCCGACCAGGTACGCAACGGCCCACGCACCGGCGTTGCAGGCGACGGCGGGAACGGGGACATCCACCCCTGGCGCTACTGGATCGCCGACGACCCGACGGTGAGCCCCTATCGAGCCCACATCCCGAGGCGCCGCCGAAGTTGACGCGCCCAGGGGAGGCGCGTAACGTAGCCCGAGCCGCTGAACCGGGTACTGCGAAGTCAGCAGCCGGAGCGGCCAACCCACTACCAACGAAACACCCTCAACGGGGTCGTCTTTTGGCGTGCTCGCATGCCTGAATTCGAGCCCACAGAGTCCGATTATGAATCGGACGGGGGAATCGGCTAACGTAGTGAATGTCGAAAGGCCGGAGGGCGAAAGCCCAGAGCCCAACGACAACCCCCCGACAGGGAATCGGATCGGAAAAGGATCTGGTAGAGTCGGAAACGCAAGACCGAAGGGAAGCGCCCGGAGGAAAGCCCGAGAGGGT
>CBFGZZ010000189.1:0-16597 GCA_965653385.1 uncultured Streptomyces sp.
CCTGCGGCGTCAGCCACTCGGGCCGCCGTCCGGCCGGCCACAGCACGGCGGCCAGCCCGACGAGCACCAGAGCCAGGGTCTGCCAGACGGGGCTCGCCGTCGGCAGGACGCTCGCGCCGTCGTTGCCCGCGTAGAGAACGACGTCGACGACGCCCGCGGCGAGCAGCAGACCGACGGCGAAGCCACGGGCACAGCCCCGGCCGGAAACAGACCTCATGCCGACGACGGTAGGTCACGCACCCGGCAGCGGAATCGGCCGAACGGCCGAGGGGCCGGTCGCTGACGTCGGCCGACGCCGACCTTATGGCCGAGGCGCACGCCCGGGCGCCCGGGCGAGGGTGGAGCCGCACCCTCACCACGGACACCAGGACATCAGGAGTACGCGATGCAGCGCAGCAAGTTCCTCGTCGGCGTCGTCGGCGGTGCGACCGCCGTGGTCGCGCTGGGCGGGCTCGGCACCTATCTCCTCGCCGGCACCGAGTCGACCAGCCGTCTGGACGAGTACAGCACCACGTCGGTGGGCGGACACAAGGCGCTCGCGGCGAACGTCGTCGCGGGCCGTACCGAGAGCAGGTACCACCCGCTGCCCTGGGTCGGCGACAAGGTCTCCGGCGTCAGCTGCCCGACCGGCCTGAAGGCCGTGACCGGCGCGAGCATCACCTGCACCGGCAAGAAGGGCGACGGCGGGACCGTCCGCATCCCCGTCCGCGTGACCAAGGCCGACGCCAAGAGCGTCACCTGGAAGTTCGAGCGCTGAGAAGGGTCACGACACGTCATGAGCACCATGGCGTGGAGGTCGGCGAGCGCGACTCGCTGGCGATCACGGGCCCGTCCGGATCCCGCAAGTCCACCTTGCTGCACACCCTCGCCGGGATCATCCGGCCCGACGGCGGCCAGGTGCTGTTGCGCGGCGAGCGCATCGACAAGCTGGACTGAGGCGGCACTGGCCCCGGGCCGGCGAAGGCCGTCTTGACTACTCCGATAACATGATCGAACTAATGATCGCCTGGAAAAGTCCATATTCGGCCCATACTTAGCAAATTGACTAAATAATTGATATCCATAAAAACGCGGGTATTTTCGCGAACAAAGGTCGTCCTCTGGACCGCGGCCGCTGTCGTGGCCCTCGGGTTCCTCATCGCACTGGAGATCGCGGCACGTCACTATGGCCTGCCGGGGCCGATCACCACTCAGGCGCGAGAGGTGATATTCCCGCCGAAATCAGGATTCCTGCTCTACGCCAGCATGGCTCTGACGATGGTGGTGCTCACCTGGCGGCAGCGGATGGTCGCGCTGGGCACCGCGATCGGAATCGACCTCGTCATCCTGCTGGCGCGGTGGGTTCTCGACATCAAGGTCACCGACGGACACCCCTTCGGCAACGGCGCGCTGTTGGTGATGCTGGGGTGTGCGGTGATCGCCGTCACACGCCGCACGGGCCCTGAACGGATCCTGCTGCTGAAGGGCGTCGGCCTCGGCCTGCTGCTGGTGGCCGGCCGCAAGACGGGCGACGCCTGGCTGCTGATCACCTCGAAGACCCGGCCGACGGTGCTCGACCAGTACCTGGTGACCGCCGATCACGCCCTGGGCGACCCGTCGTGGCTGGTGGGCCGGATCGTCAGGGCCACCGGACCGATCGGCCCCCACGTCCTCGACTTCGTCTACGTTCAGCTCGCGGTGGCCGCGGTCGTCATCGCGCTGTACCAGCTGCGGCACGTGGCGGCCGAGCGCCGCTTCCCCGCCCACCATCTGGTGCGCACCTTTCTGGTGATCGGCCTCCTCGGGCCGAGCATCTACATGATCTTCCCGGTGGTCGGACCGGTCTTCGCCTACGGCACCGGCGCGTTCGGAACCGGCGGTGAGCACTGGGCGGTGGCCAACCTGTGGCCGGAGACGGTGCCGCCGCTCAGCGCCCCGCGGTCGATGCCGTACGACGAGATCACCCCACGCAACTGCATGCCCAGCCTGCACACGGCGTGGGCTGTCACGCTCTTCGTCCACTCCCGCACGGGGCCGCGGATCCTGCGCTACGCCGGCACGTTCTGGCTGGTCGCCACGCTCGGCGCGACGCTGGGATTCGGCTACCACTACGGCGTCGACCTCGTGGCCGGCGTGGTGTTCGCGCTCACGATCGAGGCGGCTCTGCGTGCCCAGGCACGTGGCTGGGACCGATCGGGAATCCAGCTGGTCGCCTACGGGACCGCGGTCTTCGCGGCGCTCCTCGCCTCGTACCGCTACCTGCCCCTGGAGATGGCCCAACGGCCCTGGCTGTTCGGGCCGCTTCTCATCCTGGCCATGGTCTCGGTGATCCTCGGTTTCATCCGGACCGTCAAGGTCTGGCAGCCGAAGACGGCCCTCGCACCACGACCGGAGCCGCAGCCCGAACTGGTGTGACGGCCCCAGCGGACCACCCGGCGGGCTCCTGACAGGCGCCCGCCGGGCCCTTGTTCGGGCCCCTGCCTGACTACGGAGATGTCAACTCCCAGCGACTCTGTGTGTTTTGGACGCGCGCTTCTCGTGTCCTGGATCAGCGCTGTACGGACGCTAACCGCCGTTTCGAAACAGTGGCACCACCCACCCCACCAGGGGAAACATCAGAAGGGAAGCGTGCCATGGGCAGTGTCTCGCAACCGCAGCGCCGAGCCGTCCTCACCGGAGGGCTGGTGGCTACCGCGGCCGTGATCACGGGCTGTTCGGCGAAGACGGACAACGGCTCGGCACCGAAGGCGTCGACCGTCGCGGCGGCGTCTTCCTCGCCGTCCGCCGGCGCGGTGCCCGAGACGCCCTCCGCGGCCCTCGCGCGGCTGCTGGACGGCAACAAGCGCTGGGTGAACGGGACGCTCCAGCGCCCCAACCAGAGTCTCGACCGGCGCAAGGCCGTCGCCGCGGAGCAGGACCCGTACGGCGTCGTCGTCTCCTGCATCGACTCCCGGGTGGACCCGGAGCTGTCCTTCGACACCGGGATAGGCGACCTGTTCGTGATACGCACCGGCGGTCAGGTGGTCGCCCCGGTGGTCACCGGCTCCGTCGAGTACGGCCCGCTGACCTCGGGGACCCCGCTGATCGTCGTGCTCGGGCACCAGAGCTGCGGTGCGGTCAAGGCGTCGTACAAGGCGCTGAAGGAGCGCAAGCCGCTGCCGGGCAACCTCCAGTCGATCGTCGAGGCCGTCCGCCCGGCGTACGACGCCATCGCCAAGGCGAAGCACGCCGACCCGGTCGACGCCATGATCCGGGTCCACGCCCAGCAGACGGCTGCGGGCCTGCGCGCCAACCCGTCCCTCGCCCCGCTGGTGAAGAAGGGCGCCTTGGCCGTGGTCAGCGCCTACTACTCCCTGGACACCGGCCGCGTGGAGGTCATCGACGGGGCGCCCGCCGCCTGACCAGCGGAACCTCACCGAGGCGGAGGGCGGCAGCGGGAGCACCAGGGCGAGGCCACCTTCGCCACAGGTCCTGGCCGCCCGCCCCGGGCTCCCGTCCGCAGTCCGCCCCGATCAGCCGCGCCGCCCCCGAAACGCCCGGACCGCCGCCGCGGCTGCCCCGCCCGCCAACACCCCCGCCCCAGCGGCCGCCAGAGCCCGCGCCCGGTGCCCCGGAGGTGTCGGCCGGGCGCCCGGAGCGACACCGTACGCACTGCCCGCCACATCGGACGTGGGCAGCGCCGACGCCAGCAGTTCGGCCAGGTGGACGGCCTCGTGGCCGCCGCTGTCGAGTTCGTGGATCTGGGTGCGGCAGCTGAAGCCGTCGGCGAGGACGACCGTGTCGGCGGCCTCCGCCCGCAGCCGTGGCAGCAGGACGCGTTCCGCGCAGGCGCGGCTGACATCCAGGTGGCCCTGTTCGAAGCCGAAGTTGCCGGCCAGGCCGCAGCAGCCGGAGTCCAGGCGCTCGGCGTCGACCCCGGCCCGGCGCAGCAACTGCTCGTCGGCCTCCCAGCCCAGTACGGCGTGCTGGTGGCAGTGGACCTGGGCCAGCGCGCGGGCCGTGCGGTCGGGTACCCGCGGCGGCTCGTATCCCGGGCTGTGCTCGGTGAGCAACTCCGAGAGCGTGACCGTCCGGTCCGCCAGCCGCCGTACGTCCCGGTCGCCGGGGAACAGCTCACCCGCGTCCGAGCGGAACACGGCCGTACAGCTCGGCTCCAGGCCGACCACCAGGCCGCCGTCGCGCAGATGACCGGCCAGGTGGCGGACCGTACGGGTCAGGACGCGTTCGGCGACGCCCAGTTGGCCGGTGGAGATCCACGTCAGCCCGCAGCACAGGGGCTCCGTCGGCATCGTCACCCGCCAGCCCGCGTGCTCCATCAGCTCCACGGCCGCCTGTCCGACGTGCGGATGGAAGAAGTTGGTGAACGTGTCCGGCCAGAGCAGCACCGTGCCGCGCTCGCCGGAACCGGAGGGAGCGCGCGACCCACGGCGGGCGAACCACTTCTGCAACGACTCCCGCGCGAACAGCGGCACTTCCCGGTCCGCCACCCCGGCCACCGCGACCGCCGCCCGGGACAGCGGCGGGGTGTGGGTGAGGGCGTTGACCACCGGGCCGAGCCCGCCCCGCCCCACGGCCTGGGCGACGACCGGCAGCCAGCCCATCGACAGATCGGAGCGGGGCCGCGCCCACGGCCGCCCGGCGTAGTGGTGGGACAGGAACTCCGCCTTGTACGTCGCCATGTCGACATCGGCCGGACAGTCGCTCTTGCACCCCTTGCAGGCCAGGCACAGATCGAGCGCGTCCTTGACCGCCCGCGAACGCCAGCCGTCGCGGATCGCGCTGTCACCGTGCCCGTCGAGCATCTCGAACAGCAACCGTGCCCGGCCCCGCGTGGAGTGCTCCTCCTCCAGCGTGACCTGGTACGACGGGCACATCACCGTGCCGCCCTCGGTCTCGAGACGGCGGCACTTGCCCACGCCCACACACCGGTTGGCGGCCTCCGCGAAGGATCCGCCGTCGTGCGGGAAACGGAAGTGCAGGTCGCGGGGGTCGTACGGGGCCCAGTCACCGCCCAGGCGCAGGTTCTCGTCGAGCCGGTACGGCGCCACGACCTTCCCGGGGTTCATCCGGTCGGCCGGGTCGAAGATGCCCTTGAGCCGCCCGAACGCTTCCACGAGCGTCCGCCCGAACATCCGCGGCAGCAGCTCGCCCCGGCTCTGCCCGTCTCCGTGCTCCCCGGAGAAGGACCCGCCGAACTCGACCACCAGATCGGCCGCGCGCTCCATGAAGCGCCGGTAGAGCGCCACCCCGTCCGCGCTGTACAGGTCGAAGGGGATCCGCGTGTGCACACACCCCTGCCCGAAGTGGCCGTACAGGCTGGGGCCGGTGTCGCTCTGGTACCCGAACTCCTCGAACAGGGTGCGCAGCCGCCGCAGATACTCGCCGAGCCGCTCTGGCGGCACCGCCGAGTCCTCCCAGCCCTCCCAGGTGTCCGGCCGGCCGGGGATGTGCGCGGTGGCGCCCAGACCGGCCTCGCGGACCTGCCAGAGCTGCTCCTCGTGGCCGGGGTCGTCCAGGAAGGCGACCTCCGCGTCGTGCTCGGAGTCGTGCAGCGCGTCCAGCATCCGGTGCGCGTGCTCGTCGGCCTCCTCCACGGTGTCGCCGCCGAACTGCACCATCAGGAAGGCGTTCCCCTCGGGCATCTGGTCGATGGCCTGCTCGTTGAGGTGCTTGAGGCGCTCGTCGTAGACGAGGTGACGGTCCACGCCCTCCAGCGCGATCGGCTCGTACGGCAGGATCTCCGGTACGGCGTCCCCGGCGAGCGCGATGTCCCCGAACCCCAGCACCACCAGCGTGCGTTCCTTGACCACCGGCACCAGCTTCAGCTCCGCCCGCAGGACGGTCACCAGTGTCGACTCGCTGCCGACGAGCAGCCCGGCGATGTCGAAGCCGTGCTCGGGCAGGAGCGAGTCGAGGTTGTAGCCGGAGACCCGGCGGGGGATCCGCGGGAAGCGGCGGCGGATCTCGTCGGCGTGGGTGTCGCGCAGGGCGCGCAGCCGCCGGTGGACGGACGCCCGCAGATCGCCGTGCCGCTCGATCTCGGCGTACTCCTCGTCGCTGGTCGGGCCGCACCAGAAGCGGGTGCCGTCGTAGAGCAGCACCTCCAGGCGGGAGATGTTGTCGACGACCTTGCCGTTCGCCTGCGCGGTGGCGCCGCAGGAGTTGTTGCCGATCATGCCGCCGATGGTGCAGTTGGCGTGGGTGGCCGGTTCGGGGCCGAAGCGCAGCCCGGTCGGGGCGAGCCGGCGGTTGAGCTCGTCGAGGACGATCCCCGGCTGGACGACACATGTACGGGCCTCGACGTCGACCGACTCCAGTTCCGTGCAGTACTTCGACCAGTCGATGACGACGGCCGTGTTGGTGCACTGTCCGGCCAGGCTCGTCCCGCCGCCCCGCGACAGCACGGGCGCGTCGTGCTCCCGGGCGACGGCCACCGCCTCCGCGGCCGCCTCGGGGGTGTGCGGCACGACCACGCCGATCGGTGTCTGGCGGTAGTTCGAGGCATCGGTGGAGTACGCGGCCCGGCTCCCGGCGTCGAAACGGACCTCCCCGTCGACGCGCTCCCGCAGCGCGCTCTCCAGGGCGTCCGGGTCGGGCTGGGGCGCCGTTTCGCGCCGTACGACGGGAGCGGGCAGGTCCGAGATGCCCATGGACCCCTCCTCGGTGTAGGTGCGGGCCCCGCCCGGGTACCCGCGACCGCACCGGCGACTACTCCGGCGTCGCCTCCGCGGCGAAGTCCGGCATCAGCGCGCACATCGCCTCGCGCTGGGTCGGGCCCATGAACCGGGCCAGCGCCGCCTTGACCGTCTCGGCGAGGACCCCGGACGCCTCCTTGAGCAGCCCCCGCGCCTTCTCCGTGAGGGCGACCTCGACGCCCCGCTTGTCGCCGCAGACCGACGTCCGGGTGACCAGTCCGGCGTGCTGGAGGCAGGCGATCTGGTAGGTGAGCCGGGTCTTGGGGCGTCCGAGGAGCTCCGCGATCCGGGTCATGCGCAGCGCCTCCCCGGGGTCCGCGGCGAGCAGGCACAGCACCAGGAACTCGTCGTGCGAGACGTCCAGCCGTTCCTTGACGACGGTGCGCAGCTCCTGCTCCACGGCCCCCGTCGCGGCCAGCATCAGCATCCAGGCGTGCAGCTCTGCGGGCAGGAGTCCGTCGCCGGAGGCGGAGGGGCATGCGGAGTTGTCGGCCATGAATTCGAGTGTAGCTGTTGTTCAAATTTGGAGTATCGGCTAGCGTGGGGTCATCCAAATTTGGACTACCAAGTGTCGTCCGCCATCGTCCTCCCGTCCCCTTGCTCAGGAGTGAAAGACCATGACCGTCGCCGTCGAAACCGGAACCTGGCAGCTCGACCCCGCCACCTCCACCGTCGCCGTCCGGCACAAGACGTTCTGGGGCCTGATGACCGTCAAGGGCACCTTCGCCGCCGTCACCGGCGACGGCGAGGTCCGGCCCGACGGCACCGCCGTGGGCACCATCACCCTGGAGGTCGCCTCCCTGGACACCGGCAACGCCAAGCGCGACGAGCACCTGCGCGGCGCCGACTTCTTCGACGCCGCCAACCACCCCGAGATCACCTTCTCGGCCCACGGCGCCGAGCTGCGCGACGGCGACACCGTGCACGTCGTCGGTCAGCTCACCGTCCGTGGCACAAGCCGCCCCAAGACCTTCACCGCCCGCCTCGTAGGGGCCGACGCCGAGTCCCTGACCCTGGACGCCGAGTTCACCGTGGACCGCGAGCAGTTCGGCATGGGCTGGAACCAGCTCGGCATGATCCGCGGCCTGACCACGGTCGCCGGCACGCTCCGCTTCACCCGGGGGGCCGCAGCCTGACATCGGCGCTCGCCGGCCTCCCGCGGGTCAGTACACGTCCCGGACGTACCGCTTCGACGCCGCCAACTGCTTCACGTACGCCGCAGCCTCGGCCTCGTCCAGCCCGCCGTGCGTGACCGCGATGTCACGCAGCGCCCGGTCCACGTCCTTGGCCATGCGCGAGGCGTCGCCGCAGACGTAGAAGTGGGCGCCGTCCTGAAGCCAGCGCCACAGCTCGGGGCCGTGCTCGCGCATCCGGTCCTGGACGTACACCTTGTTGCGCTGGTCCCGGGAGAACGCGGTGTCGAGGCGGGCCAGGGCGCCCTCGTCGAGCAGCGCGGTCAGCTCGTCCTCGTAGTAGAAGTCGCTGGCCCGGTGCTGCTCGCCGAAGAACAGCCAGTTGGGCGCCCGGTGCCCGAGCACCCGCC
Source organism: uncultured Streptomyces sp. (assembly GCA_965653385.1). GTDB lineage: Bacteria > Actinomycetota > Actinomycetes > Streptomycetales > Streptomycetaceae > Streptomyces. Next base: position 8,218 of record CBFGZZ010000189.1, read on the forward strand.
GCTCCTGGAGGAAGCCGACGAAGGGCGCGACCCCCGTACCCGGCCCGACCATGACCATCGGCGTCGAGGCGTCCGCGGGCGGGCGGAAGTGCGGGGCGCGCTGTACGAAGACCGGCACCTCGGTGTCCGGTTCGGAGTCGGCGAGGAAGGGCGAGCAGACCCCGCCGCGCGGCCGGCCGTGGAGGTTCTCGTACCGCACGACGGAGACCGTCAGCGAGACGCTGTGCGGGTCGACGAGCGGGCTCGACGAGATGGAGTACAGCCGCGGCTGGAGCTTCCTGAGCACCCCGGCCCACTCCTCGGCGCCCGCCCGCACGGAGTGCTCGGCGATGACGTCCACGGCCTGCCGGCCCCAACTCCACTGCGCCAGACCGTCCTTGTTGTCCGGCCGCAGCAGCCTGCGCAGCTCCCGGTCGTCGCGGACGCGTTCGGCGACGAAGCGCAGCAGATCGGGGGTGATCCGCGTGATGTCGAGGTGCCGGTGCAGCGCCTCCGCGAACGAGGTCCCGCCCACGCCGTCCAGCTCCAGGGCCGTCGCCCCGTCGACGCCGGTCACCGCCAGCCATTCCGCCACCAGCGAGGGCGAGTTGACCGGCCGCACGCCGAGCGCGTCGCCCGCCTCGTACGTCAGCGACGTCCCGCTCGTGTCGAAGGTGAAGCGCCGCACCTCCTTGCCCGCGCCGGCCCGGCTCAGCAGCCGGTTGCCGACCAGACGGGCGGTGGTGGCGGCGGGCTTGCGGCCGGACTTGGGCTTCACGGCGACCGGCGCGGCAGCGGAGACGGTGACAGCAGCGGGTGCGGCGGCGGGTGCCTGCGGGCCGCCGTCCAGTGCCGTGACGACCTGGTCGAGCCACGCGCCGGCGGACGGTTCGTAGTCCGGTTCGCAGTCCGTACGGGGGGCCAGGCGCACCCCGCCCAGTTCGTCCAGCCGTGCGTCGAGCCGCCGCCCGTGTCCGCAGAAGTCGTCGTACGACGAGTCACCGAACGCGAGCACGGCGTACCGGACCCCGTCCAGGCGCGGGGCGCCCGCGTCGGACAGAGTGTCCCAGAAGCCGGACCCGTTGTCGGGCGCGTCGCCGTCGCCGAAGGTGCTGGTGATCAGCAGCAGATCGGCACCGGAGGGCAGCGTCCCCGGGTCCGTGTCGTCCATGCCGACCAGGGTCGCCCGGTGCCCGCCGGCCGTGAGCCGCTCGGCGACGGCCCCGGCGAACTCCTCGGCGTTGCCCGTCTGGGACGCCCACAGCACGACGACCTCACGACCGGACCCCGGCACGGCGGCGGCGGGCTCGATCGCCGACCGTGAGTACATCCCGGCGAGCACGCCGTTGACCCACAGCGCGTGCTCGGGGCTGAAAGGCGCGTCCGGCGGCAGGACGGGGATGCCGGGCGCGCCGGTCTCGATACCGGCGAGGAAGCCGGTCAGATAGAGGCGTTCCTGTGCGGTCAGGACGGGCGGCGGGGCGGGGTCCAGCCCGAACGGGTCCGCGCCCGGGGTGACGGACGTCGGCACGACCACCTCGGCCGGCCGCGCGGCGACCGGCGCCGGCTCGTTGACCTTCGCCAGCGACACGGCGCACACCTTGAACTCCGGCTGGAAGGAGATCGGGTCCACCGCGTCGCTCGTCACCGCGTTGACGCTCAGATACTCCCCGAACAGGTCGTTCCAGTGGAACGGCGCGAACGCGTCCCCGGGCCGCACCCGCTCGGTCACCACGGCCGGCAACACCGCCCGCCCCCGCCGCGAGGCCACCTCCACCCGGTCCCCGTCGGCGATCCCCAGCTCCCGCGCGTCCCGCGGATGCACCTCCACGAACGGCCCCGGGTTCAGCTTGTTGAGCTTGGCGACCTTCCCGGTCTTGGTCAGCGTGTGCCACTGGTGCTGCACCCGCCCGGTGTTCAGTACGAAGGGGTAGTCGTCGTCGGGCATCTCGGCGGCCGGCATGTGCGGCCGGGCATGGAAGGCGGCGCGTCCGCTCGCGGTCGGGAAGCGCAGCCCGCCGTCCGCGTCGACGTACCGGATCGGATTGCGCTGCGGCCCGTCCACCTCGGCGGCCGGCCACTGCACCGGCGTGTCCCGCAGCCGCTCGTACGTCACCCCGCGCAGATCCCAGCCGGTCACCGGGTTCCAGGCCCGCCGTATCTCCTCGAAGACGTCCTCGGCGCTCTCGTACGAGAACCCCTTCTCGTACCCCATCGCGCACGCCACGGCCGCGATGATCCGCCAGTCCGCCATCGCCTCCCCGGGCGGGTCGGTCACGGCCCGGGTCAGCGTCAGATTGCGCTCACTGTTGACGAAGACGCCCTCGCCCTCCGTCCACATCGCGCCCGGCAGCACGACGTCGGCGTACGCGTTGGTCTCGGTCTCCCCGAACACGTCCTGCGTGACGACGAACTCCGCGGCCTCCAGGCCCTCGATGACGGTACGGCGGTTGGCGACCGAGGCGACGGGGTTGGTGCAGATGATCCAGCAGGCCTTGATCTCGCGATCGGCCATCTTCTGGAACATGTCGACGGTGCCCTTGCCGACACCGTCCGCGCGCAGCGTGCCCGGCGGCAGCTCCCACAGCTCCTCGACGAAGTCCCGCTCGGCCTCGACGAGCACGGACCGCTGCCCCGGCAGCCCCGGCCCCATGTACCCCATCTCACGGCCGCCCATGGCGTTCGGCTGCCCGGTGAGCGAGAAGGGACCGGAGCCCGGCCGGCAGATGGCGCCCGTCGCCAGATGCAGGTTGACCAGGGCGTTGGTGTTCCAGGTGCCGTGCGTGGACTGGTTGAGCCCCATCGTCCAGCAGCTCATCCACTCGCCCGCCTCGCCGATCAGCCGGGCGGCCGTACGGAGGTCGTCCTCGGCGAGTCCGGTGAGCTCCGCGACGGCGGCCGGCGCGTAGTCGGCGAGGAAGGCGGGCATCGCCTCCCAGCCCTCGGTGTGGGCGGCGATGAAGTCGGGATCCGTGTGGCCGTTCTCGACGAGCAGGTGCAGGAGGCCGTTGAGGAGCGCGAGGTCGGTGCCCGGCTTGATCTGGAGGAAGAGATCGGCCTTGGCGGCGGTGGCGGTGCGTCGCGGATCGACCACGATGAGCTTGGCACCCGCTTTGACCCGTTCCATCATCCGCAGGAAGAGGATGGGGTGGCAGTCGGCCATGTTCGAACCGGTGACGAGGAAGACGTCGGCCTTGTCGAAGTCCTCGTACGACCCCGGCGGCCCGTCGGCCCCCAGCGACAGCTTGTATCCCGCCCCGGCGCTGGCCATGCACAGCCGCGAGTTCGACTCGATCTGGTTGGTGCGGATGAACCCCTTGGCCAGCTTGTTCGCCAGGTACTGCGCCTCCAGGCTCATCTGCCCGGACACATAGAGGGCGACCGCGTCCGGCCCGTGCTCGTCGATGACCGCGCGGAGCCGGCGGGCCGTCTCGGCGATGGCGTCGGCGGCCGGGGAGGGCACCGGCTCCTCGCCCCGGTCGTCCCTGACCAGCGCGGTGGTCAGCCGCCCGGGCGCCGCGAGCATCTCGGCCGTGGTCGCGCCCTTCGTGCACAGCCGGCCAGCGTTCGCCGGGTGCGCCTTGTCCCCGGATGCCTTCAGCACCGTACGCCGCCCGTCGGGCCCCGCCCCGACGTCCAGCAGTACTCCACAGCCGACCCCGCAGTACGTGCAGACCGTCCGGACCTGAGTCGTGGAGAGGGGAGTCGTGGAGGTGGTCGAGATCACGCGCTGCCCTTCTCCGGCGGTCGGGGTGGTGCGTGAAGCGTACGAATTGCCCGTTACGTCGATGTCACATCCCTTGATCATGAGGAGTTACGTCGGCCACACAGTCGCCGATGGGGCGATGTGAGGGGTGGGCTGGAGCCGTACGGGACGGTTCGGTGCGGTCGCGGACCGTGTCGCTGTTGGGCCGAACGGGTGACTTGGCGTAAGAATTGGCTGGTGCAGGCATGGAAGGCAAATCAACACGGGGGGAGCCGGTGAACAGCCACGACGTCACCGATGAACAGTGGGAGGGGCTCGCCCAGGTCGTGCCGTTGCGTGGACGTGACGCCTGGCCGTCCGCGGTGGACCACCGAGTGCCCCCCGAGGCGGCGACGGAGCCGCGCCGCCGGTTCGTCGTCCTGCGGGTCAACGTGTTCGCGGACGCCCGCGACGTCGCTGAGACGCTGATGGCGGGGATCCCGGTGCTGCTGGATCTGACGGGGGCGGAGACCGAGGTCGCCAAGCGGGTGCTCGACTTCAGCACGGGGGTGGTCTTCGGGCTGGCGAGCGGGATGCACCGGGTGGACCGGAACGTGTTCCTGCTGACGCCGCCCGGGACCGAGGTGAGCGGGTTGATGGAGGGCGCGGGGGTGCCGGGCGCCTGACGGTGCCGGGCGGGGGCATGACCGGGCGGTGCCCGGCGGTCCCTCGATCGTAGGAAGGGCGCGGCGGGGGAACGGTTCGCCTGGGCGGCGGGGGCCTACGGTCCGGACATGGCCGTGCCGTCGTCTGTCTCCCGTGCCGTGTCCGTGCCGCCTCAGGGGCGCCGTGGGGGTGCGACGCCCGGGCTTCGGGCGCGCTCCGCGGACGCCTGTGCGGACAACTCCGTGGGCGAATCCGCAGGCGAATCCGTGGGTCACTCCGCGGGCGACTCCGTGGGCGCCGAGACGTGTCCCGACCGGCCTCGTGTCACCGAGCTGCGGCTGTCGGCCTTCGCCGGCCTCCGGCGGGTCGCTCTGCCGCTCGGGGCGCTGACGTTCCTCGCCGGGCCGAGCGGGTCCGGCAAGACGACCGCGTTACGGGCGTACGAGGCACTGGCCCGGCTGGGTGGCGGTGCCGGGGTGGCAGAGGTGTTCCCCGATCCCGTCGCGTGCGTCCCGGAACGGGCCCGGCCCGACGCTCAGCGGCGGCGTGGCTTCCGTATCGGCTGCACGGTGGACGGGCCCGAGGGGCCGGTGCGGCTCGATGTCGCCGTGCAGGCCGAGCCCGAACTGCGGATCGTGGGGGAGCGGCTGAGCGCGGACGGCGTGGTGCTGCTGGAGACTGCCCTGCGCGATCCGAGCCGGCCCTTTGTGCAGGCCGCCTGGCATACGGCCGGTCAGTCCCCGGTCACGCGGGCGCCCCTGCCGGACGACCGGCTGGCCACCGCCCTGCTGCCGCTGCGGGTGGCCGGAAAGACGGACGGGCAGCGGCGGGTGCTCGCGGCGGCCGAGCAGATGGTCGTGGCGTTGCGGTCGGTCTACGCGTGTGATCCTCGACCGGACCGGATGCGGGCGCCGGTGCCGATCGGGTCCGGGCGGCTGCTCGGGGGCTGCGACAACCTCGCCGAGGTGCTGTGGCGGACCCGCGCCGAGTGCGGGCGGCGGCATGCGCAGTTCGTGGCGGCGGTACGGGCGGGATGCGCGGGGGTGGTGGCCGACGTGATCGGTGAGGTGCTGGGGGACGGGACGGTGCGGGGGACGCTGGACCGGGGCGACGGGGTGCGGACCGAGCTCGGCCGGCTGGGGGACGGGGAGCTGCGGTATCTCGCGCTGGCGTTGGTGCTGCTGACGGGGCCCGGGGTGCTGGAGGTCGATCCGGTGGGCGAGGTGCCCGCGGCCATGCAGACGTTGAGTGTGCTGGTGGACGGATTCGATCGAGGGCTGGATCCGGGGCAGCGGGGGGAGTTGGCGGGGCTCGCGGCGCGGATGTGCGAGCGGGGGCACATCCGGGTGGTGGGGGCCGTGAGTGACGTGGCCGGGGTGGCGGAGGGGGATTCCGTGACGGTGGTACACCTGGAGCGTGACCGAACCTCTTGATGTGGCCGGGCTTCAGCGCAGGCTGGCCGAGTTCGCTGCCGTGCGGGGCTGGCAGCCGTATCACACGCCGAAGAACCTCGTCGCGGCGCTCAGCGTGGAGGCGTCCGAGCTGGTGGAGATCTTCCAGTGGATGACGCCGGAGGAGTCCTCGCGGGTCATGGACGACGCGGACAGGGCGGGGCGGGTGACCGATGAGGTCGCGGACGTGCTGGCGTATCTGCTGCAGCTGTGCGAGGTGCTCGGGGTCGATCCGCTGGCGGCGCTGGACGCGAAGATCGACCGCAACGAGCGGAGGTTTCCGGCGCCGTAGGGCGTCTGGCGAGGGTGGGGAGGAGCGCGCTCCACTTTCACTCTCTGTGGTTGTTTGAGGGGCTGTAGCTGAAAAGTTGTCCGCAGATTTCCGTCTTCCTCTGGCTTTTCGTCTCAAGGGCCTTCACTCTGGGTAGTGGACAAGGGAGTTCGGGTGGACGCGTGGGCAGCGCGTCGGGACAGACGGGGACTGCGGATGGACGCGGTGCGGCTGATCGTGACGAGCAGGCGGGCGCTGGCGGGGAGCAAGGGCGTTCCGGAGATGATGACCGAGGTGTGGCAGGCGCAGGCCCTGGCTCAGGCGATCGGCAGCCGGCTCGCGGTCTTCGGCCCACCTGAACTGCGGGGCGAGGCGCTGGGGTTGACGGAGCTGGCGGGGCGGGGGTGCGGGGTCCTGGAGACGCCCGATCTGGCGGAGGGTGACTTACGGGCCGCCCAGCTCACGGAGTTGGGGGACGCGCGGCAGGCGCTGATGCATCTGGGGAGCCTGTTGGGTGAGGTGGGGATCGCACTGGTCGGGATGGCCAGTGGGGCGGATGACGAGACGACGTACTGGCAGTGCGTGGAAGCGATCGACGCGGCGGACGAGTCCCGGGATCGGGTGCTGGAGATGCTGCGGAGACTTGCGGATCGGGATGAGGTGGTGCCGGAGGCGGGGTGACCTCCGGCGGTTGAGGCGGGGTGCCTGCGGCGGCCCGTTGCGGCTGGGTGGGGGTTCGCGTAGCGCGGTTCGGTGGGTGGTGGGTCGGGGCTGTGCCGGGGGGGGTGTCCGTCCTCGGTCCGGCGGGCGGGCGTAGGCCAGGAGGTGCCGCGTGTTGACACCGGACTCTGCGGGCGGACACCCCCCGACACGTCCCCTTGCCGCCGTGGGCGACCGCGGCGCCGTGTGGGGAGGGTGTTCTCAGGGCCTGCGGTCGTGGAAGGTGCGGCGCAGGTCGCTCACCCAGGCGTCGGGGTTCTCCCAGGGGATGAAGTGGCCGCCGTGGTCGTGGGCGTTGACGTTGACGTGGTTGAACCAGGCGGCCTGGGGGCCGGTCTTGAAGACCTGGACGCGCTCGTCGGCGGTGTGGACGCCGGGCGGGTTCTCGTACGTGACGAAGGTGAGGCCGACCGGGGCCTGGACGACCGGGGTGCGGTCGTGGGCGGGGGCCCAGGGGTAGCGGTTGGCGTTGGCGTAGTAACGCATCGACGTGGCGATGGAGTTGTTCGCCCAGTAGATCGTGGCGTGGGTGAGCAGGTCGTCCTTGGTGAAGACGGACTCGATGTCGCCGCCGTTGTCGCTCCAGGCGTTCCAGCGCTCCAGCAGCCAGGCGAGCAAGCCGGCGGGGGAGTCGCTCAGCCCGTGGGCCAGCGTGGCGCCGTCGAGCATGTGCACGGCGAGGTGGGACGCCCAGCGGTGGTCCTGGTCGACGATGTGGGCGCGGACGTCGGCGGGGAGGTCGTCGGTGAGGGGGCGGTTCCGGGCGAAGTCCCAGGCGCGGGGGCCGGAGAAGAAGTCGAGCGGCAGCCCCGAGCCGATGTGGATGCCGTAGAGCTCGTCGGCGTACTTGTGGCCGAGCTGGCTGGAGACGATCCCGCCGATGTCGCAGCCTGCGGCGGCGTACTTCTCGTACCCCAGGGTCTCGGTCATCAAGGTGTGCCAGAGGTCGGAGACCTTCCAGAAGTTGACGTCCGGAAAGCCGGTGAGCGGGCCGGGGAAGCCGAAGCCGGGCAGGGACGGCACGATGACGTCGAAGGCGTCGGCCGGGTCACCGCCGAACGCGGCCGGGTCGGCGAGCGGATCGATCACCTTCGACCAGTGCCAGAACGTCCATGGCCAGCCGTGGGTGAGGATCAACGGGATCGGGCGGGGGCCGCGTCCCGGCTTGCGCATGAAGTGCACCGGGACCCCGGCGACGCTCACCTGGTAGTGCTCGTAGGCATTGATGTCGGCCTCGGCCTTGCGCCAGTCGTAGCCGTCCCGCCAGTGGGCGACCAGCTCACGCAGATAGCCGGCCGGGACGCCGTAGGACCAGTCCCCGTTCCCCTCGTCCAGCGGTGGGCGGGTCAGCGCGAGACGGGTGCGCAGGTCGTCGAGGACCTGGTCGGACACATGGATCGGGGTGGGCTCCAGGGGAAAGGCGTGCGGGGTGGTCATGGCGTGGTTCAACCCTCCATCAGCGACTCCGACGACGCGACCATTCCACATGGGGCCACGGCGCCGGCCCACTTCCAGTCCGTCCGGCGTCTGGGGACGAGGCCGTCCCGAGCCCCCACCCACCCGCAGGGCGCTACGCCGCCCCAGGCACTTTCCAGCCCGTCCGGCGTT
>CBFGZZ010000190.1:0-16565 GCA_965653385.1 uncultured Streptomyces sp.
CCGGCCGGCCCGGGCACGAGCCGTTCGAGGTGACCGGCGACCCGCACGCCGTCGCCTCCGCCCTCGGCATCGCCACCGGGACGCTGACGGACCTCGGCCTGGACGAGGAGGATCCGGCCGACGTCGAATGGGCCGACTTCGCCGCACTGACCCTGGGCGAGTCCGACCCCTGGGGCCGGGAGCGGATCTCATGAGCGCGTCCGGCGAGAGGGAGCTTGTCGAACGGGTCGACGAGCACGACGAGATCATGGGCGTCGTCAGCAGGAGCGAGGCGATTCGCCACGGGTGGCTGCATCGGATCGCGACGGTCGTGTGCCGCGACCCCGCCGGACGGACTCTGGTGCACCGCCGCCCCGACCACGCCTCACGCTTCCCGGGCGGGTTCAACTGGATGCTCGGCGGGGCCGTGGAGGTCGGAGAGTCCTACGAGGAGGCCGCAGCACGGGAGTTGGCGGAGGAACTGGGTGTCCGGGTGTTTCCGAAACTCGTGCTCAAGTTCCCGTGCGCGGGGGCGATCAGCCCGTACTGGCTCGGCCTGCACGAGGTCGTCGTCACCGGACCCGTCGAACCCGACCCCGAAGAGATCGCCTGGCACGACTGGGTGACGGACCCCGAACTCGCCGAACTGGTTCGCCATGAGGCGTTCGTCCCCGACGCCCGCGAGGCCTTCGACCGCTACCTCGCGGAACGGCGAACCTGAAACACCAGGTGAGACCGCTTCACCGCAAGAGCGGGGCCGACACCAGTGCTATATGACATGATGCCGATATGACTCATCCATACCCTCGCCCCGATGTCCTGGTCATCGGGGCAGGCATCGTGGGTGCAGCGTGCGCGTACTACTGCACGGCCGCCGGGCTGCGGGTCGTCGTGGTCGAACGGGGTGCGGTCGGCGGTGGCACCACCAGCGCCTGCGAAGGCAACATCCTGGTCTCCGACAAGGAGCCCGGACCCGAACTCGACCTGGCCCTGCTGTCCTCCCGGCTGTGGCAGGAGATCGCCGAGGACCTGGGCCGGACCGCGATCGAGTACGAGGCCAAGGGCGGCGTGGTCGTCGCGGGATCGCGGGAGACGGCCGAGGGTCTGCGTCATCTGACGGCGGGCCAGCGGACGACAGGGGTCGACGCGGTCGACATCGGCCCGGACGAACTGTTCGAGCTGGAGCCCAACATCACCCGGGAGGCGGCCGGCGCGGCGTTCTACGCCCAGGACGCGCAGGTCCAACCGACGCTGGCCGCCGCCCGACTGCTGCGCCGGGCCCGGCTGCGCGGGGCGACGGTCCAGGTCGGCACCGGCGTCACCGGCTTCGTGCGCGACAAGCGGGGCGCGGTCACGGGCGTGCGGACCGACTCCGCCGACGTCCCGGTCCTGCACGCGCGGTGGGTGATCAACGCGGCGGGCACCTGGGCCGGGCAGCTGTCCGAACTCGCCGGTGCCCCGGTGCCGGTCCTGCCGCGCAAGGGCTTCATCCTGGTGACCGAACCACTGCCGCGCGTCGTACGGCACAAGGTCTACACGGCGGAGTACGTGGCCAACGTCGCCAGCGGTGACGCGGGCCTGGAGACCTCGGTCGTCGTCGAGGGAACCCGGGCCGGCACCGTCCTGATCGGCGCCAGCCGTGAGCGGGGCGGCTTCGACCGCACCATGTCCCTGCCGGTGCTGCGCAGGCTGGCGGCCCAGGCCATCGCTCTCTTCCCGTTCCTCGCCGACATCTCCCTGCTGCGCGGCTACTTCGGGTTCCGCCCCTACTGTCCGGACCATCTGCCCGTCATCGGCCCCGACCCGCGCGCACCCGGTCTGCTGCACGCCTGCGGTCATGAAGGGGCCGGGATCGGGCTGGCCGGCGCGACCGGTCATCTGCTGGCCCAGCATCTGTCCGGTGAGAAACCCGACCTGGATCTGACGCCGTTCCGCCCGGACCGCTTCGAGGAGGCGACCCCTTGACCACCGCGCCGTTCAGTTTCACCTTCACCTTCGACGGCGAGCCCGTGCAGGCGCGGTCCGGGCAGAGCGTGGCCGCCGCTCTCATCGCCTCCGGGCGGCGCTCCTGGCGGCACACTCGCGTCGAAGGCCGCCCACGCGGTGTGTTCTGCGGCATCGGTGTGTGCTTCGACTGCCTGGTGACCATCAACGGGCGCCCCAACCACCGCGCCTGCCTCGTCGAGGCCCGCCCCGGCGACACGGTCACCACCCAGGAAGGAGCGGGTCATGACGACCTCGCGTGCTGAGCGGGGAGACAGTCTGTACGACATCGCCGTCCTCGGTGCCGGACCGGCCGGCCTGTCAGCGGCCGTCGCCGCGGCGGCGCAGGGCAGCCGTACGGTACTGATCGACGCGGGAGCGCGCCCGGGCGGCCAGTACTGGCGTCACCGCGACGGCGACGACGGCGCCCTCCACCACGGCTGGGGCCGATTCCGGCGTCTCCAGCGGGAGTCGGCCGCGCATCATCTGCTCGACCACCGTGCCGGCCACTCGATCTGGCACGTGGAACGCACCGAAGAGGGCTTCACCACCCACACCACCTGCGACGACGCCCCCCGCGCCCTCCGCAGCCGAACCGTGATCGTGGCGACCGGCGCCTACGACCGCCAACTACCCTTCCCGGGCTGGACGATCCCGGGAGTCTTCACCGCCGGAGCCGTCCAGGCGCTCCTCAAGGGACAGGGCGTCCTGGCCGGGAAGCGCATCGCCGTCGCGGGCACCGGGCCCTTCCTGCTCCCGGTGGCGGCGGGCCTGGCCGAGGCCGGCGCCACGGTCGTGGGAGTCTTCGAGGCCGGACTGCCCACCGCCTTCGGCAGACACCCGCTCGCCACCCTGCGCAACCTGCCCAAACTGGCGGAGGGCGCCGCATACTTCAGCACTCTCGTCAGGCACCGCGTCCCCTACCGCACCCGTACCACCGTCATCGCCGCCCACGGCACCGACACCGTCACCGGCGCCACCGTCGCCAGGCTGGACGACCAGTGGCGGATCGTGCCCGGCAGTGCCCGCGAGATCGACTGCGACACGGTCGCGGTCGGCTACGGCTTCACCCCGCAGACCGACATCCCCCTGCAACTCGGCTGCGAGATGACACGGGACGCCGACGGCAGCCTCGTCGCCCGCGTCGACTCCCGGCAACGCGGTTCTGCCGACGGCGTCTACGTCGCCGGTGAGGCGTGCGGCGTAGGCGGCGCCCAACTCGCCCTGATCGAGGGAGAGTTGGCGGGACTGCACGCCTCGTACGCGACCAACGGCTCCTTGGTCGACCGTCGGCGTCCGGCCCGGCTGCTGCGCCGGCGTGCCGCCCAGCGGTCGTTCGCCGCCGCCATGCACCGGGCGTATCCGGTACCGGACGGCTGGCAGAGCTGGCTGGACGAGGACACCACGGTCTGCCGCTGCGAGGAGGTCACCGCCGGGACCATCCGCCAAACCGTCGCCGACCTCGGCGCGACCGACCCACGCACGGTCAAGCTCTACGCCCGCCCCGGCATGGGCCTGTGCCAGGGCCGTGTCTGCGGCTACGCCACCACGTGCCTGGTCGCCCGCGCCAACGACCGGCAGCCCACCGCCGACGACCTGCGTGGCATGGCCGCACGCCCCGTCGCACAGCCCCTCACCCTGGGCGCCCTCGCCGCCGGAGACGGCGACAACAGCACCTGATCGCAGCGGATTTGCCCACGTCACCAGTGACAGGCGCTCGCGATCTATGTAATGTGATATTGCACTGCTCTTGGCTCTGGATGGCTCCAGATGGCTCCAGATGGTGGGATCACCGACACGTGGAGGACTCATGACCCGGGCGAAGCCCTGGCACGGCATGCTCGTCGCCACCGCACTCCCCCTGCGCGAGACACCGAAGGGCGACCTGGCCGTCGACTTCGACTCCTACGCCGACCACGTCACCTGGCTCGCCGCCAACGGCTGCGACGGGGTCACGCCGAACGGCTCCCTCGGCGAGTACCAGAACCTGTCCACCGAGGAGCGCGCGCGGGTGGTCACCACCGCCGTGGCCGCCGCCCCCGAAGGCTTCACCGTCATGCCGGGGGTGGCCGCCTACGGGGCGGACGAGGCCCGCCGCTGGGCCGAACAGGCCGGCGAGGCGGGCGCCTCCGCCGTGATGCTGCTGCCGCCGAACTCCTATCGCGCCGACCACCGCGCGGTCGTGGCGCACTACCGTGAGGTCGCCGAGGCCGGCCTGCCGGTGGTGGCCTACAACAACCCGCACGACACCAAGGTCGACCTGGTCCCCGAGCTCCTCGCCGAGCTCTTCGAAGAGGGCCTGATCGCCGCGGTCAAGGAGTTCTCCGGCGACATCCGCCGCTACTACCGGATCACCGAACTCGCCCCGGGCCTGGACGTCCTGGCCGGCACCGACGACCTGGCCCTGGAGATGGCCGTCGCCGGGTCGCCGGGCTGGATCTCCGGCTACCCGAACGCCCTGCCGCGTGCCTGCGCCGAACTGTGGGAGGCCGCCACCCAGCGCGACCTCGCCACCGCGCTCCCCCTGTACCGCGTACTGCACCCACTGCTGCGCTGGGACTCGCGCACCGAGTTCGTGCAGGCCATCAAGCTCAGCATGGACCTTGTCGGCCGCTACGGCGGTCCCTGCCGCCAGCCCCGCCTGCCGCTCTCCCCCGAGCACGAGGCGCTCGTGCGCACCGCTACCGAGAAGGCCATCGCGGAAGGGCTCGCCTGACCATGCGCAGCGACCGGGTCTTCCACGCCGTCGACTCCCACACAGAGGGGATGCCGACGCGGGTCGTCACCGGAGGCGTCGGCGTCGTGCCCGGGGCCACCATGTTCGACCGGCGCCGGTACTTCATCGACCACCTCGACCACATCCGCCGGCTGCTGATGAACGAGCCGCGCGGCCACTCGGCGATGAGTGGAGCGATCCTCCAGCCGCCGACCCGGACTGACGCGGACTTCGGCGTCCTCTACATCGAGACCTCCGGCTGTCTGCCCATGTGCGGGCACGGCACGATCGGCGTCGCCACGGTCCTGGTGGAGACCGGCATGGTCGAGGTCACGGAGCCGGTCACGACGATCCGGCTGGACACCCCGGCCGGGCTCGTCGTCGTCGACGTCCGTGTGGAGGACGGCTCCGCCAAGGCGGTCACCCTGCGCAACGTCCCCTCGTTCGCCCTCGCGCTGGACCGGACCGTCAAGGTCGCCCCGTGGGGCGAGGTGGCCTACGACATGGCCTTCGGCGGCAACTTCTACGCCATCGTCGAACTGGACGACCTCGGGATCCCCTTCGAACGGGCCCACAAGAACCGGCTGATGGAGGCGGGGCTGGCCATCATGGCGGCCATCGACGAACAGGACCGCCCCATCCATCCCGGCAACCCCGAGATCAACGGCGTCCACCATGTCTACCTGGCCGCCCCCGGATCCACCGCCGCCCACTCCCGGCACGCGATGGTCATCCACCCGGGCATGTTCGACCGCTCCCCCTGCGGCACGGGCACCAGCGCCCGCATGGCCCAACTGCACGCGCGCGGGCTGCTGCCGCTGAACACCGGGTTCCGCAACGAGTCGTTCATCGGCACGCACTTCATCGGCGAACTCGTCGAGGAGACAGAGGTGGCCGGCCACCGAGCGGTCATCCCCACGGTCACCGGCCGCGCCTGGATCACCGGCACCGCCCAGTACATGTACGACCCGGACGATCCCTTCCCCCAGGGGTTCGAGCTGTGACCGCCCCGCGCGTGCCCCGCCATCAGGTATGTCGTCGGCATGCGCGGAGCCATGCGATACATCACATAGCGCCGCCCGGATAGCATGAACGAGCCATCGCTCATGTCGAAGTCGAGCGTGGAACGACCCCGCCGCCGACAGTGAGGAAGCCAGCCATGAGCGCGGACGACGGCTCGACCGTGAAGCTGCCTTCGTTCCGTGGACGCCGGAACCTCCGCCAGGAGATCACCGAAACCCTGCGCGGAGCTGTCATCGCGGGCGAGATGACAGCGGGCGCCGTCTACTCCGCGCCCAGCCTCGCCGAGCAGTTCGGAGTCTCCCCCACCCCCGTGCGCGAGGCGCTGCTCGACCTCGCCAAGGAGGGCCTCGTCGAAGTCGTCCGCAACAAGGGCTTCCGGGTCACGGCCCTCTCGCCCAAGGAACTCGACGACATCACCGAGCTCCGGGCGCTCATCGAGCCGCCCACGGTCCGCCGGATCACCGAACAGGGCGTGTCCGCGAGGGCCATCAAGCAGCTGCGGCCCCTCGCGGCCGGCATCGAGAAGGCGGCGGCGCGCCGGGACTTCATCGCGCACGTCACCATCGACATGCAGTTCCACCTCGCCCTGCTGGAACTGGCCGGCAACCCCCGCCTGCTGGAGACCGTGCGGTCCCTGCGGACCAGCTCCCGCATCTACGGCCTGCGCGAACTCCCCGACGGAGACGCGCTGTTCGACTCCTCCCACGAGCACGCCGAACTGCTCGACCTCATCGAGGCCGGCGACGCGGACGGCGCGGAGGCCCTGATGCGCCGTCATATCAGCCACGTACGGGGCATCTGGAGCGAGAAGAACCTCACCGAGGCTCCCGACTGACCTACGCGCGCGCCCGGTTCGCCGTGCCCTCGCGGCCGGAAACCGACGAATGCCCGAGAACATCCCCACCCGCTGAGGCCCTCAGGCTCCTCACACACCCGGGATCGCGCCAATAGCGGCTCGCGGCACCTCGCGAGCGACGAGCGCTTCGCGGCCCCCGACGCCCGCACCCGCCCGCCCCGTGCCTGCACGGATGCGGCCCCACCGGCCACTTCACACATCCGCCACAGCTCCCTCACGTCTGGCGCACATTCGGCCGATCGGCAGCCCGCGCCCCCTTCGTGAGGCAGACGGCGGGCCGGTCGCCTGCCTAACCTCCCGGGCCATGCGATCACCACGTATGAGACGCCTGGGTCTCACCACCGTTCTCGGCCTGTTCCTCGCGTTCTTCGGCCTGGCCCCCAGCGCGAGCGCGGCCGACCCCGCGCCGGCCGGCCTGACGTTCGCCACCGACGCCGCCACCACGACGCCCGGCGGCACGGTGCAGCTCTCCATGACGCTGACGAACAACAAGACCTACGACGTCCTGTTCGTCTACCAGACGATCGAGCCCACCTGGCTCACCACCCAGCGCCCCGACCTGAAGTACAGCTTCACCGGCTGCACCCTCGCCACGGCCGCGGGCAGCAGCCCGTGCGCCGGGACCGGTCCGAGCAACCTCGGCACGAACTACGGGGCCACCGTCCCGCCCGGCCAGAGCCGGACGGTCACGCTGACCCTCCAGGTCGCCGGCGACTCGGGCTGCAACGGCAACATCGGGTTCTACTCGTACTACTACGCCGAGTTCAGCGACACGACGAACACCAGTGGCGGTCCGGTCTTCACGCCGGAGACCCGGGTGCTCTGCGCCTGACACCGCTCGGCCCCTCGGCCGAACCCGCCGACGCCCCGCGCAGGTTCCTTCACTGCGCGGGGCAACACGCGGTCGGCTCAGGCGAGTTCCACCAGGAGGTCGCCGCCCTCGACCTGCTGGATGGGGTTGATGGCCAGGCGAGCGACCCGGCCGGACTTCGCGGCGGTGATCGAGGCCTCCATCTTCATCGCCTCGATGGTGGCGACCGTCGCACCGGCCTCCACCTCCTCGCCCTCGGACACCGTGAGGGTGACCACGCCGGCGAACGGCGCCGCGACATGGCCGGGGTTGGTCCGGTCGGCCTTCTCCGTCACCGGGACGTCCGAGGCGACCGCCCGGTCGCGGACCTGGATCGGGCGCAACTGGCCGTTCAGGGACGACATCACGGTGCGCATGCCGCGCTCGTCCGCGTCGCCTATGGCCTGGAGCTCGATCAGCAGCCGCACGCCACGCTCAAGGTCGACGGCGTACTCCTTGCCGGGGCGCAGCCCGTAGAAGAAGTCCTTGCTGTCGAGCACGCTGGTGTCGCCGTAGGTGTCACGGTGGGTGTCGAACTCGCGTGTCGGCGCCGGGAAGAGCAGCCGGTTGAGCGTCTCGCGCCGGTCCTTCGCCAGCCCCTCGCGGTCGTCGGCGGTCAGTTCCCGCACCGGCTTGGCCTCGGCGCGGCCCTTCAGCGCCTTGCTGCGGAACGGCTCGGGCCAGCCGCCAGGCGGGGTGCCCAGTTCGCCGCGCAGGAAGCCGATGACGGAGTCGGGGATGTCGAAGCGGTCCGGATCCGACTCGAAGTCCGCCGGGGACACCCCGGCGCCCACCAGGTGCAGTGCCAGGTCGCCGACCACCTTGGAGGAGGGGGTGACCTTCACCAGGCGGCCGAGCATCCGGTCGGCGGCGGCGTACATCGCCTCGATGTCCTCGAAGCGGTCGCCCAGGCCCAGCGCGACCGCCTGGGTGCGCAGGTTGGAGAGCTGTCCGCCGGGGATCTCGTGGTGGTAGACGCGGCCGGTCGGCGAGGCCAGGCCCGCCTCGAAGGGGGCGTAGACCTTGCGGACGCTCTCCCAGTACGGCTCCAGGTCGCCGACGGCCTGGAGGTCGAGGCCGGTGGGCCGTTCGGAGTGGTCGGTCGCGGCGACGATCGCGGACAGCGACGGCTGCGAGGTCGTACCGGCCATGGAGGCCACCGCCCCGTCCACCGCGTCCGCGCCGGCCTGGATCGCGGCGAGGTAGGTGGCGAGCTGACCGCCCGCGGTGTCGTGGGTGTGGATGTGCACCGGCAGGTCGAACTCCCGGCGCAGGGCCGACACCAGCTTCGCGGCGGCCGGTGCGCGCAGCAGACCGGCCATGTCCTTGACGGCCAGGACATGGGCCCCGGCGTCGACGATCTGCTCGGCCAGACGCAGGTAGTAGTCCAGCGTGTACAGCTTCTCCGACGGGTCGGACAGGTCGGAGGTGTAGCACAGGGCCACCTCCGCGACGGCGGTTCCGGTCTCCCGTACGGCCTCGATCGCGGGTCGCATCTGGTCGACGTCGTTGAGGGCGTCGAAGATGCGGAAGATGTCGATGCCGGTGGTCGCCGCCTCCTGCACGAAGGCGTCGGTCACCTCGGTGGGATACGGGGTGTAGCCCACGGTGTTGCGGCCGCGCAGCAGCATCTGGAGGCAGATGTTGGGCGCGGCCTCCCGCAGGGCGGCGAGGCGCTCCCACGGGTCCTCGGCGAGGAAGCGCAGAGCGACGTCGTAGGTCGCGCCGCCCCAGCACTCCAGGGACAGCAGCTGGGGCAGGGTGCGGGCCACGACGGGGGCGACGGCGAGCATGTCCTTGGTGCGCACCCGGGTGGCGAGCAGGGACTGGTGGGCGTCGCGGAACGTGGTGTCGGTGACGCCGATGGTCGGCGAGGCGCGCAGCCAGCTCGCGAAGCCCTCCGGTCCGAGTTCGGCGAGCCGCTGCCGGGACCCGGCCGGCGGCTCACCGGCCGGCAGCGCGGGCAGCTTGGTCAACGGGTCGATCAGGTCGGGCCGTTCGCCGTGCGGCTTGTTGACGGTGACGTCGGCGAGGTAGGTCAGCAGCTTGGTGCCGCGGTCGGCGGAGTGGCGGGCGGTGAGCAGGTGCGGGCGCCGCTCGATGAACGACGTGGTGACCCGGCCGGCCTGGAAGTCGGGGTCGTCGAGGACCGCCTGGAGGAACGGGATGTTGGTGGCCACGCCGCGAATGCGGAACTCGGCCACGGCGCGCCGGGCACGGCCGACCGCGGTGGTGAAGTCCCGGCCCCGGCAGGTGAGCTTCACCAGCATGGAGTCGAAGTGCGCGCTGATCTCCGTACCGGCGTGGGTGGTGCCGCCGTCGAGGCGGATGCCCGAGCCGCCCGGCGAGCGGTAGGCGCTGATGCGTCCGGTGTCCGGGCGGAATCCGTTGGCGGGGTCCTCGGTGGTGATACGGCACTGGAGGGCGGCGCCGCGCAGGGTGACGCTCTCCTGGGCGAGGCCGAGGTCGGCGAGGGTCTCGCCGGCGGCGATGCGCAGCTGCGACTGGACCAGGTCGACGTCGGTGACCTCCTCGGTCACCGTGTGCTCGACCTGGATGCGCGGGTTCATCTCGATGAAGACGTGGTTGCCCTGGCGGTCGAGGAGGAACTCCACGGTGCCCGCGTTGCGGTAGCCGATCTGCTGGGCGAAGCGCACGGCGTCGGCGCAGATGCGGTCGCGCAGGGCGGGGTCGAGGTTCGGGGCGGGGGCGAGTTCGATCACCTTCTGGTGGCGGCGCTGCACGGAACAGTCCCGCTCGAAGAGATGGATGACGTTGCCCTGCCCGTCGGCGAGGATCTGCACCTCGATGTGGCGGGGCTCGACGACGGCCTTCTCCAGGAAGACCGTGGGGTCACCGAACGCGGACGCCGCCTCGCGGGAGGCCGCCTCGATGGACTCGCGCAGCTGGGCGGGCTCCTCGACGCGGCGCATGCCACGCCCGCCGCCGCCCGCGACCGCCTTGACGAAGACGGGGAAGCCGATCTCCTCGGCGGCCCGGACCAGCTCGTCCACGTCGGTGGACGGTTCCGAGGAACCCAGCACCGGCACACCGGCCGCGCGGGCCGCCGCCACCGCGCGCGCCTTGTTCCCGGTCAGCTCCAGGATGTCCGCGCTCGGTCCGACGAACGTGATGCCCGCCTCTTCGCACGCCCGGGCCAGATCGGGGTTCTCGGACAGGAAGCCGTACCCCGGGTAGACGGCGTCGGCTCCCGCGCGGCGGGCCGCACGGACGATCTCCTCCACGGAGAGATAGGCCCGCACCGGATGCCCGGGCCGGCCGATCTCGTAGGCCTCGTCGGCTTTCAGCCGGTGCAGGGAGTTGCGGTCCTCGTGCGGGAAGACGGCGACGGTGCGCGCCCCCAGCTCGTAGCCTGCGCGGAACGCACGAATCGCGATCTCGCCGCGGTTGGCTACCAGCACCTTGCGGAACATCCTTGATCCCTTCAGCCTGCCGGTGACGGATCACCCAATGGTGTCGGCGGCGCCTCGCTCACGCCATGTGAGCCGGGCCACTTGCGGCCTACGCTGTCCTTGAGCCTCCTGTGGTCAAGGGTGGTGAAGCGAGGTGCCCTGATGACCAGCGCGAGTCACCGCGGTGCACGTGCCCCCGATGCGATCGGCGAAACGCCTGATCGGCGCACGTACGCGGTCGGCCATGCCGGGGTGTTCCGGGATCTGCTGCCGCTCGCGCTCTGGGTGGTCGACGCCGAGGGGCGACTGGTGCAGTGGTCGCTGGCTGCGCAGGACCTGCTCGGTCACACGCCGGAGGAGATGGTGGGCCGGGACGCCCGGCGCGTCCTCGTGCCCGAGGAGAACCTGGAGCTGGCCGACCGGGTGGGGCGGGCGGTGCAGTCGGGTGCGGCGGTGGTGGCACGGCTGCCGGTCCGGCATCGCGACGGGTCCGTGGTCGACATGGAGATGTGGCACTGCCCGATCGCGGACGCGCGGGGGCGCACTGGGGTGCTGGCCATCGCGGCGGAGACCTCCGCCGTGGAGCGGATGCGGGACGCGCTGGCCGCGCTGGAGGGCCTCTTCACCCAGTCCCCGATCGGTCTGGCCATGCTCGGCCCCGACCTGCGGTTCCTCCGCGTGAACGAGGCGCTGTCCCGGATCGACGGTGTCCCGGTGGCCGAGCACGTCGGCCGGCGGGTGACCGAGATCGCCCCCGGCGCCGGCGCGCTGGAGTCGGTGATGCGGCAGGTCCTGGACCGGGGTGAGGCGGTGGTCGACTACCGCTACGTCTCCGGCGCGTCGGACCCGCAGCGGACCCGGACGTGGTCCTGCTCCTACGCCCCCTTGCTCGGCGGGACCGGCCGGCGAGTGGGAGTGATCGCCTCGCTGATCGACGTCACGGAAGGGCAGCGGGCCCATCTGGAGGCGGAGCGGGCCCGGCAGCGGCTCGCGCTGCTGGCGGAGGCGGGTACCCAGATGGGCTCCACCCTGGATCTCACGCAGACGGCGCAGGAGGTGGTCCGCGTCCTGGTGCCCCGGCTGGCCGACTCCGCCGACGTGCAGTTGCTGGAGGAGGCGATGGCCCCGGACGAGACCGCCGCGTCGGCGCACGGAGTGGTCCGCCGCGCCGCGGCCACCTTCACCGATCCGGCCGCTCCGGCCGAGCACCTCGCGGTCGGCATGACCGTTCAGGTGCCGCCCGACTCGGTGTACGAGCAGGTCATCAGCGCGGGCCGGCCGCTGAACCTCTACCTGAGCGACATCGGCCGGCTGATCCCCGACCGCGGCGCCGACCGGCTGCGGGACTTCCTGTACGCCCGGGTGGGCTCGGCACGCCTCGTCCCGCTGGTGGCCCGGGGCACCGTGCTCGGCGCGGTGGTGGTGACCCGGACCCGTGAGCGGGAGCCGTTCGACGACCAGGACACGCTGCTGATCGACGAACTGGTCGCCCGGGCGGCGCTGAACATCGACAACGCGCGCATGTACGGCCGCGAGCGCGATGCCGCGCTCACCCTCCAGCGCAGCCTGATGAACCCCGCCCTGCCGACGGTCAGCGGGCTGGAGCTCACCGGGCGCTATCTGCCGGCCGGTGATCACGAGGTGGGCGGCGACTGGTTCGACGCCGTCGCCCTGTCGGGCGGCCGGACGGCCCTGGTGATCGGGGACGTGATGGGGCACGGCATTCACGCGGCGGCGGTGATGGGCCAGCTGCGCACCGCCGTACGGACCCTGGCACGCCGGGACACTCCACCGGACCAGTTGCTGCGTGCCCTGGACGCCGCCGTGGCGGACCTGGGTGACAACGAGATGGCCACCTGCCTGTACGCCGTTCACGATCCGGCCACCGGCCACTGCGTGATCGCCAGGGCGGGTCACCCGCCGCCCGTGATCGCCGACGCGCGGGGCGAGGTCGCCTTCCTGGAGGGTGCCGCGGGGCCGCCGCTGGGCGTGGGCCGGCAGGACTGCGAGGTGCAGCGGGTGATCCTTGCGCCGGGCAGCCTCCTGGTGACCTACACCGACGGTCTGATCGAGACCCGGGGCACCGACCTCGACCAGGGCATGCGCCGGCTGGCGCAGGCGCTGCGGTACCCGGGCCGTCCGCTGGACCAGATCTGCGACGGTCTCCTCGCCCATGTCATGCCCGAGGTGGCGGACGACGACGTGGCGGTGCTCCTCGCCCGGACGCTGCCCCGGTGAAGCTGGCGAAGCGCGCTGTGCCCACCCGACCGATACTGGGAGGAAGTCACCGCGAAGGCAGGCATGCGGGACGCGGGAGCGCCTCAGGGCGCCGCACGACGAGCCCCGCGCACGGCGCGAGATGGGTTGGCGATGCACGACACATCCCCGACGTCACTCAGCGAGAGCCCGGAGGATCCGTTCTCGATCCTCCGCTCCGCGTCGGCCGTGCTGGACGGCAGCGGCCGGATCGTCGCGTGGAGCGAACAGGCCACCGCACTGCTCGGACACCGGGCCGAGGAGGTGCTGGGCCGGCCGGTGCGCGAGGTCCTGGTCGACAGCGAGGACCGGGACTCGATCGCCGAGGCGACGGCATCCTGCCTGCGGGAGGGCGGATGGTTCGGGCTGCTGCCGGTCCTGCACGGCGCGGGCCACCGCGTGTACGTGGGGTTCCGGGCCCGGCGGGTGCAACGGCTGGACTCCACCGTCGAGTGGCTCCTCGTCGGCTCGCTCGCCGAGGACATCGCCCAGTGGGAGATCGACCGGGCCGTGCTCGACGGCCTGTTCCGGCGGTCCCCGGTCGGTGTCGTGGTGCTCGGCCCGGACCTGCGCATCCTGCGGGTGAACCAGGCCGTCGCGCGGTTCGGCGGACTGCCGCCCGAGGCGTACCGTGGCCGGCGCGCCCCCGAGTTCCTGTTCGGACCGGACGCGGCTCTGGCGGAGGCGAAGCTCCGGTCGGTTCTCGAGACGGGCCGGCCCGTGATCTTCGCCGAGCAGCAGAGCCGGCTGCTGCACGACCCGCACCGGGAACT
Organism: uncultured Streptomyces sp.; assembly: GCA_965653385.1. Taxonomy (GTDB): domain Bacteria; phylum Actinomycetota; class Actinomycetes; order Streptomycetales; family Streptomycetaceae; genus Streptomyces. Next base: position 13,850 of record CBFGZZ010000190.1, read on the forward strand.
GGTCATCTCCATCTCCGCGTTCCGTATGCAGGACCCCTCCGGCAGGGTCCTGGGCGTCACCGAGATCGTCGAGGACGTCACCGACCGCCATCGGGCCCGTCGGCGCCTCGCGCTGCTCAACGAGGCGGGCGCACGGATCGGCAGCACCCTGGACGTGGCCCGGACGGCGCGCGAGCTGGCCGAGGCGGCGGTTCCCGCGCTCGCCGACGCCCTCTCGGTCGACCTGCTGGAACCCGTGCCGCGCGGGGAGGAGCCGGCCCCCGACGCCAGGGGCCCGTTGCGCAGGATGGCCGTGCGCAGCGTCCTGCCCGCGGCGCTGGAGGTGATGCATCCCGAGGGCCATCTGTTCTTCTTCCCCGACGAGACCGCCCCGGCCCGCTGCCTGGCCGAGCGGCGTCCGGTCCTCGATCCCCTTCTGGAGGACACCCACGGATGGTTCGTCGCCGAACCGCAACGGGCCGAAGCCGCGCGTGCCATAGGCGTCCACTCCCTGATGGTGGTGCCGCTGGCCGCCCGCGGCCTGGTCCTCGGCCTGGTCTGTCTGTGGCGCTCGCAGCGACAGGAGCCGTTCGAGGAGGACGACCTCACGCTGGCGGAGGAGTTCGCCGCCAGGGCCGCGGTCTGCATCGACAACGCCCGCCGCTACACCCAGCAGCACAACGCCGCGGAGGCCCTGCAGCGCAGTCTGCTGCCGAGCGAGGTGCCCGAGCACCCCGCGGTCGAGACGGCGCACCGCTATCTGCCCGCGCACGCCTCCACCGGCGTCGGCGGCGACTGGTTCGACGTCATCCCGCTGTCGGGCCTGCGGGTCGCCCTGGTCGTCGGCGACGTCGTCGGCCACGGCATGCACGCCTCGGCGACCATGGGCCGGCTGCGCGCCGCCGTGCGCACCCTGGCCCATCTCGACCTGGCCCCGGACGAGGTCCTCGCCCGGCTCGACGACCTGGTGGAGCAGTTGGCCACCGAGCAGCGGCAGACGGATGCGAACACCCCTCAGATCGTGGGCGCCACCTGCCTGTACGCCATCTACGACCCGGTCTCCCGGCACTGCGCCATGGCGCGCGCGGGCCATCCGCCGCCGACCGTGCTGGGCCCGGACGGCGAGGTCCGCCTCATCGACCTCCCCGCCGGGCCGCCGCTCGGCGTGGGCGGGCTGCCGTTCGAGACGGCCGAGCTGGAACTGGCCGAGGGCAGCCTGATCGCCCTGTACAGCGACGGCCTCCTCGTGGCCGGCCAGCGCGACATCGACCAGGGCCTGGCCCTGCTGCGCTCCACTCTGGCCGGCCCCTTCCACTCGCTGGAGGACACCTGCAAGGCGGTGGAGGACGCGATGCTGCCGGACCGGCCCGCCGACGATGTCACGCTGCTGCTCGGCCGGACCCGGGTGCTGGCGGCGCAGAACGTGGCCACCTGGCAGCTCCCGGCCGAACCCACCGCGGCCGGCCGGGCCCGCACGCTGGTCCGCGACCGGCTGGCCGAGTGGGGGCTGGAGGAGTTGTCCTTCACCACCGAACTGATCGTGAGCGAACTGGTCACCAACGCCTACCGGTACGCGGGCGGCCCGGTCCAGCTCCGCCTGATCCGCGACGGCCAACTCATCTGCGAGGTCGCCGACACCAGCAGCACCTCCCCGCATCTGCGCCAGGCCCGCGGCACGGACGAGGGCGGCCGCGGCCTCTTCCTGGTGGCCCAGCTCTCCGAACGCTGGGGCACGCGCTACGGCCGCAACCGGAAGACCATCTGGGCCGAGCAACCGCTGTCGGCCCAGAAGCAGCCGGGTGTCTGACCCCTCGTGCCTGCGTGCCGACCCGCTCAATACGGACGAGGTGTGCTGAAGGCGTCGCGGCACCGCTGCCGCACCGCTGCCGGGACCGGGGGCAGGGCCGTCACCTCGCCCTCCGAGATGACGGCGGTGAGCCGCTCGTAGGCGGACAGGAGTGAGCCGGCGGTGCCGCGCTCGTCGCCGAAGACGGCGAGCGTCTCCTCGTACGCGTAGAAGGGGCGGTACGGAATCTCGACGCGAGCCCAGTATTCCGCCGCCTCCTCGGCACTCAGCCGCGCGGGCATCCCGTCGAACGCCGCCCTGGCCAGTGCCCTCCCGGCGTCGGTCCGCTCCTTGTCTCCCTCGTCGATGCGCATCGGCACGGGCAGCACGCGGATTCCTCGCTCCCTGCCCTCCCGCGTGACGCCGCGGGCGACGGCCGCGGCGCCTTCCAGGGACTGGCGGGTGAGTGTGAAGCAGTCCACAAGGACGTCGGGCATCTGGGCCGTGCAGATCTCCGCGCTGTCGGAGAACCCGGTGCGACTGTCGATCAGCACGTAGTCGTACGTCGCCTTCATGTCGTCGCGCAGCGCGTCGAGGAACACGTCACCGCCCAGACGCTCGTAGAAGTTGTCCCATTCGAACGCGCTCACCGACGCGATGTAGGAGCGGTCCGGGCGGCCCGAGGAGAGGAGGTCCAGAGATCCGCCGTCCAGGAACCGCGCGCCCAGTTGTTCCGGGGCGACGGACAGGGCGTGGGGCTCGACGCGGGCGTAGGTGAGGTGCCATGAACCGGAGCGCGTGGATCCGGTGGCTGCCCAGGCGTACTCCTGGAGGATGTCGATGACGCCCGGAGTGGCGGCCAGCCCGTCCGGATCGACGAAGGGGTGGAAGTAGTGATGCAGGCCGGGCGCTTCCAGGTCCCAGTCGACGACGAGGACGCGCTTGCCGTTG
>CBFGZZ010000191.1:0-16552 GCA_965653385.1 uncultured Streptomyces sp.
GGGTGGGGGTCAGTCCACGCTTCGACTCGCTGCGGGACACTCCGCAGGCACTGCGGTTCGCCCGGCTGGCGCTGGCCGGGCTGCCGGGTGACGGGCCCGGGGTGGCCCGCTTCGACGACAGCCCCCTCGCCATGCTGGTCGCCGCGGCGCCCGCGGAGGCGACCCGCCTGATAGAGGTCGTTCTCAGGCCGGTCCTGGACCTGCCGGCAGCTGAGCGGGCGCGGCTACTGGAGACCCTTGGGCACTGGTTCGCCGCGGGGGGCGTCGCCGCCGAGGCGGCCGACCTGCTCTTCGTCCACCCCAACACCGTGCGCTACCGGCTGCGCCGCGTCGAGAAGCTGACGGGCCGCTCGCTCTCCGAACCCAGGACCCTCGCCGACCTGGGGGCCGCTCTGCACGCGCTGCGGCTCCTGCCACGGTGAGTCGGCGACCGACCGCGCCGTCAGGCTCCCGCACGTCCCCGTACGGGAGGGGCGACCTCGACCACAAGCACCCGGCCATCGCCTGGCCTTGATCAGTCGGCTACGTCGTTTCGCGCTGGACGACAGCGAGGATGTCGCCCGCGCCGGGCGCACTCGGCGCCGCCGGGGCCGCAGCGCCGGCCATCGAGAGGATGCGTGCGGTGAGATTTCTGGCTGCCACGGTGAGGTCCATCCCGATGGTGGTCAGGGCCGGTACGGCGAGCGAGCTCACCGGGAGGTCGTCGACGCCGATGAGCGCCAGGTCGTCCGGGACGGCGATGTGCTGCGTGCGGCAGCTCGCCAGGACGGCGAGGGCGATCAGATCGTTGAAGGCGGCGACCGCCGTGACCGGCGTGGCGCCCTGCGTCCACTCCGTGACGGCGGCCCGGGCACTGGCCCGCGAATAGCGCATGCTGACCACCTGCGGCGAGGGCAGACCCAGGTCGGCGCAGGCCCGGGTGGCCCCCTCCACGCGGGGTAGGCAGAAAGGGCGCTCTCGGGGATCGTCCAGCGCGGCGTAACCGATGTGCCGGTGCCCGCGTGCCGCGAGGTGCTCGATCTGCATGCGTCCGACATCTTCCTGGCTCAGTCCGGTCAGGCTGGCACCGCCCGGCGTGATCACGCCGTCGATCAGAGGGATTTCAGCTCGAAGCAGTGACCGCGCATCGGCGGGCGTCAGGCCACCGAACGCGACGACCACCGCCGGCTGGACGTGCTGCCACAGCTCGGCCAGCGGCGTGGTCGTGCCAGCGTGGTGCAGGTACACGCAGGTGTAGCCGGCCTCGCCCAGCGACCGGCCGAGGGCCAGTTTGAACTGCTCCATGGCATCGGCGACGGGGAGATCCGGCACGACGCAGAGCACGACGTTGCTCCGGCCCTTGCGCAGCGCACGGCCGGCTCCCGACGGTACGTAGCCGAGACGCTCCGCCGTCTCCAGTACGCGACGGCGGGTCTCCGCAGAGAGGCTGTGCTCGGTCTTCCCGTTGAGTACGAAGCTCACGGTGGTCTGTGAGACCCCGGCCTCGCGCGCCACGTCCTTGCTGGTGATCCTCGGCAATGCCCCTCCCCGAACTCTTGCCACACCTTCCGACACAGGCTACGGTACGGCGATCAGCGAGTTAATACGTATTACATCGCTGTTTCGGTAGCCGCAATGGCCTGTAGGGGGACGCCCCGCATCCGTTTTGCCCGAGCCGCCCACCCCGGTCGAACACCGTCCCCATACGCGCCGACCTGGTGGAATCACACAAAGAGAGATCTGTCATGGACGACACGATCCCCGTCGGCACCGACACGACACCCGGCCCCGTCGTGTCAGCCGCCAATCCGGTCTCGTGACCACAACACTTCCGCGTCACGCCACGTCGACGCCCCGAGCCTGCCTGCTCGCGCGACGGACCGGCCCTGATGCGGCTGCCAGGCACTCGCCGTGACTACTAGGTCGAGCAGACCTACCGACGCCTGCCCGTAGTCCCCACACAAGTGACCCACGCGTGTCAACACGCGACTTGTGGCCCAGTTGAGACTTCCAGGAGAACACGCATGAACCGCAAACCCTTGATCGCGCTGCTCGCCGCATCGGCGCTGGCGCTCAGCACAACAGCATGCGGCGCCGGCAGCCAGGGGGACGGATCGGGGCGCACCAGCGCGAATGAGTTGCGCATCGGCCTCTCGGCCGGGCCGGCCACGCTCGACCCGGCCAAGGACGGCGCCGGACTGCAGAACGTGATGCGTTCGCTGACCAATGAGTCCCTGTTCCACATGAACGCCGACTACACCGCCAGCCCCGTTCTGGTGAGCGACTACAAGTACGTCGGAGACGGAAACAAGGTCTTCGAGTTCACCCTCAAGAAGGGGATCCGCTTCACCGACGGAAGTCCGCTGAACGCGGCGGCGGTCAAGACCTGGCTGGACTATTTCGCGAAGCAGCCCGGGCCGTTCACCTCGTCGCTCTCGATCGGCTCCATCGAGACCAAGGGCGAGTACACGGTCCGGCTCAATCTCGCCTCGCCCAGCGCGATCGTGCCCTTGCTCCTGTCCCAGTACGCAAACCGGGGCGCCCTCTCGAGCCCCAAGTCCGTCGCCGACTCCGGCAGCCTGGCGAAGGGCACGTACGGCGTCGGCCCCTACGTCCTGGATGCCGCCCAATCCGTGACCGGCGACCACTACACCCTGGTGCCCAGCAAGTACTACCACGGTCCGACAAAGGTCCGTTTCAAGAAGGTGACCGTTCGGATCATCCCCAACCAGTCCTCGATGCTGCGCGCGTTCCAGTCCGGGCAGATCGACTTCGGCAACCTGGACCCATCCACCGCGCCCGCGGCGAAGAAGGCGGGCGTGAAGGTGATGCACTGGCGCAGCGGCACCGTGTTGGTGACCCTCTTCGACCGCAACGGGACAATCGCCAAGCCGCTCGCCGACGTCCGGGTCCGGCAGGCGCTGAACTACGCCGTCGACCGTGAGTCGATCACCAAGGCGCTGGTCGGCGAGTACGGACGGCCGACATCCCAGTACCAGACCGAGTACTCCGACCCGGCCCTGGAAGATCGCTACCCCTACGACCCGAAGAAGGCGAAGGCGCTGCTCGCCCAGGCCGGCTACCCGCACGGGTTCAGCATGGACGTCCTCGACCCGGGGGGCATGGTCGGCAACTGGGGCGACCCGACGATGCAGTCGGTCGCGCAGGACTGGGAAAAGGTCGGCGTCAAGGTCAAGGTCACCCAGGCAACCACCGACTTCGTCCAGCAGGCGCTCTCGAAGAAGTTCCCTGCGATCGAGTGGACTCCGGACATCACCCCGACGGCGGGCGCGTACTCGACGCTGTATGCCCCCAAGGGCTCGACCAACCCCTTCGGTGCTTCGAACGCCAAGATCGACGCGCTCTACCGCCAGGGTCAGACAGAGCAGGGCGACCAGACGGCGAAGACGTTCAGAAAGCTCAACAGCATGGTCACCGAGCAGGCCATCCATGTGCCGATCTACGAGTACCACATCCCGTGGGGCATGAACGAGCACATCACAGGAGTCAAGAAGGGCCCCTGGATGGTCTTTGGCGCCGACCTCGGCTGGAAGGGCTGACGATGGCCAACCCGTCGGTTGACGCGATGGGAGCGCCGCTCACGCGCTCCCGTCGCGGGCGCGCCCTCCGCAGACGCGGCGCCGGAGGCGGCAGGCTGACCTCGCTGCTGGCCCGCCGGATGTTGACGGCAGTCCCCTTGCTGCTGGTCGTGTCGAGCTTCAACTTCCTGTTGCTGTCGCTCACCCCGGGAGATGCCGCACGCCAGATCCTCGGAGTCAATGGCACACCGGAACAGTACGAAGCGCTGCGCCGGCAACTCGGGCTCGACCTCCCGGTCTACGAGCAGTACTGGCACTGGCTGACCCAGGCGGTCTCGGGTGACTTCGGCGATTCGATCATCAACGGCAGCCCGGTCGTGGAATCGATCACGAGTCGAGTGCCCGTCACCATGTCCCTCATCGCCGGCTCACTGCTCGTGAGCGTCGTGGCCGGCGTCAGCCTCGGCGTGTTCAGTGCCGTCCGTGGTGGAGCGATCGGCAGGGCGGTCGACGCGCTCGCTCTCCTCAGCTGGGCACTGCCCGTCTTCTGGGTCGGCTCCGTGCTGGTCGTCGTCTTCGCCATCAAGCTCGAGTGGTTCCCCGCGCTCGGGTACGTGCCGTTCACCGAATCGCCCCAGGACTGGGCCCGATCGCTGGTGCTGCCGGTGACCGCACTCTCCCTCGGCTCCGTTGCCGCCGTCATGAAGCAGACCCGGGAATCCATGCTCGACGTGCTCGGAAGCGAGTACATCAGGATGGCCGCCGCCAACGGGGTCTCCCGGACTTCACTGATCTATCGGCATGCCCTCAAGAACGCCGCCATCCCGGTCGTCACCGTCCTGGGTATCCAGACCGTCGGCCTGCTGGGCGGCGCCGTTCTCATCGAGAACGTCTTCTCCGTACCGGGCCTTGGTTCGCTCGTCGTCGGTTCGGCCCTGGCCCACGACATCCCGACGGTCCAGGCGGTCGCGGTGATCTTCACCGTGGTGGTCATCGTCGTCAACCTGTCGGTCGATCTCGCCTATGGGCTGCTCAACCCGAGAGTGAGCACAGCATGACTGTGACCGTGGCCGGTGCCGAACCGTCGGCATCACCCTCCGTGACCCCCCGCTTCGTGCGCCGTCTGCTGCGACGCCCGCTGGCCGTCGTGTGCCTGGCCTACCTGGCGATCCTCGTCGTGATCGCCATCGGCGCCCCGATGCTGATGCCACACGTGGGGACCGAAAGGGCCGGCGATCTCGCAACCGCCCTGCACGGCCCGAGCGCCGCCCACCCCCTTGGCGTCGACAGCCTGGGCCGCGATGTCCTGCAGCGACTGCTGGTGGGAACCCGGGGCACTTTGGTGGGCGTCGTCGAGGCGATGGCGGTCGTCCTGGCGCTGGGCGTCCCCATCGGGCTCGTGGCCGGCTACGTCGGCGGCAAGACCGACCGGACGATCATCTGGCTGGCGGATCTCGTGTTGTCGCTGCCGGCGATCATCCTGGTCATCGTCGTACTCTCGGTCTTCCCCCAGAGCGTGCCGGCCGCGATGGCGACTCTCGGTGTCCTGGCCGCCCCGGGTCTCGTGCGCGTCGTACGAGCCGCGACACTGCCGGTGCGCGAACAGCTCTACGTCGCCGCCGCACGGGTGTCCGGCATGTCGCGGACCTACATCGTCGCCCGGCACATACTGCCGCGGGTCATGGGACCCATCATCGTGCAGACGTCCCTGCTGGCAGCAACTGCCTTGCTGGTGCAGACCGGGCTGGCCTTCCTCGCCCTCATTGCCGCTCCTCCGGAGCCCAGTTGGGGAGGCATGGTCTCCGACGGGGTCGCCGCCCTCTTCCAGCAGCCCTGGTTGATCTGGCCGCCCGGCCTGGCGATCGCGCTGACGATTCTGGCGTTCGGACTTCTGGGCGACGCGGTCAGAGACGCGAGCACAGAGGGCTGGTCCCCGAAGTCCGCCCTCCCGCTGGGCGACAAGCACCGACGCACGCCCACGCGAGCCGCTGCCGCAGCGGCTGTCGTGCCCGCGAGCACGAACGACAGCCTGCTCTCGGTCCGTGACCTCACGGTGTCCTACGCCACGCCCACCGGCCCCATCCGTGCGGTCGACGGGGTGACCTTCGACATCGCCCGTGGCGAGACCGTCGGAGTCGTCGGAGAGTCCGGTTGCGGTAAGACGACGACAGCCCTCGCCATCATCGCGCTGCTCGGCGGCGGCGGACGGATCGAGTCCGGACACGTCCTTTTCGACGGCAGGGACCTTGCGGCCCTGCCGGAGTCCGAACTCCAGGCTGTCCGCGGTACCGAGATCGGCTACGTCTCCCAGGAACCGATGGTCGCGCTCGATCCCGCCTTCCGGATCGGCTGGCAACTCGCCGAAGCCGTCCGGATCAACACCGGAATGAGCCGTGCCAAGGCCAGGAGACGCGCCGTCGAGCTGCTGGAACAGGTGCAGCTCCCCGAGCCCCATCTCGTGGCTCGCCGCTACCCGCACGAGCTGTCGGGCGGCATGGCCCAGCGCGTCGTCGTCGCGCGTGCCCTGGCCGGCGAACCGAAGCTCCTGATCGCCGACGAGCCGACCACCGCCCTCGACGTCACCATCCAGGTGGAGATCCTCGATCTGCTGCGCACGCTGCAGCGCGACCGGGGCATGGCGATCATGCTCGTCACCCATGACCTGGGCGTGGTCGCCGACATGTGCGACCGGGTCGTGGTGATGTACGCCGGCCAGATCGCCGAACGCGCGGGCGTGAAGGAGCTGTTCGGTAACCCGCACCACCCCTACACCCGGGCACTGCTCGCCTCGAATCCGCACAACCAGCACGGCTCGGCGGTGCTGCCCACCATCCCGGGTGCGGTCCCGATGCCGGGCTCGTGGCCGCAGGGCTGCCACTTCCGGCCGAGATGTGCGCGCGCCACCGACCAATGCGGCAGCGGCGAAATCCCCCTCCTCGAGATCGGTGTCTCCCACGAGGCCCGCTGCCTCTACGCCCACCAGATCGAAGGTGTGTCGTGAACGACGAGACAAACCTCCTCGAAGTCCGCGATCTGTCGGTGCACTTCCGACGCGGTCACGGCTCGCCCCCCATGCGGGCTGTCGACCGGGTGAACTTCTCTGTGGCCGAACGCGAGACGCTGGGCGTCGTGGGTGAATCAGGCTCCGGCAAGACCACCATCGGCCGGGCCGTGCTCGGCCTGGCGTCGCCGACCGACGGCCGGATCGAATTCGCGGGCGAGGACATCACCCGAGCCGGCCACAAACGGCGCCGTGCGCTCAGCCGCGACCTGCAAGTGATCTTCCAGGATCCGTACAGCTCGCTGAACCCAACCCGAACCGTCGCCCAGACGCTGGGCGAGTCGCTGCGGGCGGAGAAACTGGCCGCCGACGAGGTCCGTAACCGGGTCGTCGCCATGCTCGAGCGCGTCGGACTTCCCGCGACCGCCGCGGACCGTCACCCGTCGAGTTTCTCCGGCGGCCAGCGGCAACGCATCGCCATCGCCCGGGCCCTCGTCGCACGCCCACGGCTGGTGATCTGCGACGAGCCGGTCAGCGCGCTGGACCTCTCGGTCCAGGCCCAGGTGCTCAACCTGCTCCGGGAGCTACAGGACGAGTTCGCACTCGGCTACCTGTTCGTGGCCCATGACCTGGACGTCGTCAGGCACCTCTCGCACCGCATCATGGTCCTGTACCGCGGACAGATCATGGAGCAGGGCCCCGCCGACACGGTCTACGCCACCCCGGCGCACCCCTACACCAGGACCCTGCTCGAAGCAGCGCCCGTCCCGGACCCGGTGCGCCAAGCAGAACGCCGCCTGCGCCGCGTGCGCACGGGTGACAACTCCGGCCCCGTCTCCGCCGAGGGATGTCCCTTCGCCACCCGCTGTCCACACGCGGCCCCGCTGTGCCACGCCGAACGGCCACCGCTCGAACAGACCCCGGCAGGCACGACCGTCGCCTGTCACCGGTGGCAGGAACTCAGCACTGCGCCGACGGAGGTGGCGGCCGGTCTTCCCGTGTCCGTCGCGTCTGCGACCACGCGATCTGGAGCGCTCCAGCACGATTCCCGGAAGAGACCAAGTCGTGCCAATTGAGCCACTCCTCACATCGCCTGCTCACTCATCAGCCTCGGCGGCTATGGCTCACTGTTCATCGTCCCGCGTGCGCCCTGGTCGCCGGCGCGATGGCCGTGTGCATCCGCTCGATCCCATAACCGAACGGAACCGTCCATGACCATGATCACCACGCCCACCCGGGTGTCGCTCTGCTACGACACCTTCGGCGATCCCGGCCACCCCCCGCTGCTGCTGATCCAGGGCCTCGGGGCCCACATGCTCGGCTGGCGCGCCGATCTGTGCCGGCAACTCGCCGACGCGGGCTTCCACGTCCTGCGCTTCGACAACCGGGACGTCGGCCTCTCGCAGAAGTTCCCGCAGGGCGGCTACACCCTGGCCGACATGGCGAACGATGCCGCGGGTCTCCTCACCGCGCTCGACATCCCCGCAGCGCACATCGTGGGCCAGTCGATGGGCGGCATGGTCGCCCAGCAACTCGCCCTCGACCATCCCACGCGGGTGCTGAGCCTCGCCCTGATCTACACGGCGCCCAACGCGGGCTTCCTCGCCGGCCGCGACCTGGTCGACGAGTGCACCCAGCGCCCCCGGGCCCGCGATGAAGACGAGGCGATCGCGCTGTACCTCGACAACGAAGCGGCGTGCGCCTCACCGGGATACCCCCAGGACATCGACTGGCTGCGCGAACTCGGCGGCCAGATGTACCGCCGGGACTACGACCCCGATGGAGTCGTCCGGCAGGTGGAGGCGCACGACAACTCTCCCGACCGTGCGCCCCACCTGCACCGCATCACGGTCCCCACCACGATCATGCACGGCGACGGCGACCAGCTGATCGATTCCGGCACGTCCCAGGCCATGCACGAGCTGATCCCGGATTCGACGCTGACCATCCACCACGGGATGGGCCACGAGCTTCCCCGCCCGCTCTGGCCGCAGATCGTCACCCAGATCCGGGACAACACCGCACGAGGGAGGGCGTGACATGGCCCGGGAAACAGTCATATCCCGGACACGGCCCGCAGCCGAGCGGGTAGCGCTGATGCTCGCCTCAGCACTCATCCTGCTCGTCGGCGTAGCAGCCCCGAGCCCGGCCTTCGCGGTTGACAGTCCGGCCTGCGTGGTCCGGACGACCCAGCCCGCGGTGGGGCTGACCCTGGTTTCGGTCGAGCGCATCGACGCCCGCACACGGATGTACGCGTTCCGCTCGAAGGCGGTCGGGGACGCCATGCCTGACGGGCTCGTCCGGGTGCGGGTCATCCTGCCCGCCGACTACGACCGCTCGCCCGGGAAGCGCTACCCGGTCATGATGCACCTGCACGGCACCAACAACTCGCCCACCACCTGGCCCGCCGGCGAGGTGCAGCAGGTGCTGGGCGACAACGACGTGATCTTCGTCCAGCCCGACGGAGGCCCTGCCGGCTTCTACGCGGACTGGTACGGCACACCCGTCACCGGCCTCGATCTGTTGAACGGTCCGGTGCCGTTCCCGCCCCCGGCGTGGGAGACGTTCCACGTCCGCGAGTTGCTCCCGTGGTTGGACGAGACCTTCCGTACGACAGGCCGACGCGCGGTCATCGGCAGCTCCATGGGGGGCTTTGGGGCGATGGCGTACCCGGCCCGCAACCCGGGAGTCTTCGTCGCCGCCGGCTCCTTCTCCGGCGCTGTGGACCTCGACGCGTTGTACCCGATCACTCCCGTCGTGATCTCCGCGGGATACGACCCGTGCATCTTCGGCGACCGAACCCTGCAGGCCGACAACTGGAAAGCGCACAATCCGGTCGACCTGACTGCCCAGCTGCGCGGAGTGTCGCTGTTCGTCGCCAGCGGCAACGGGCTGCCCGGCCGCTATGACGACGCCGTAAGCGCCGTCACGGGAGCGCCCTTGGAGATCCTCGTGCGCCAGATGGCCGAGAACTTCGTCGCCGCACTCGACCGGGCCGAGGTGCCCGTCACCGCCTGGTTCTACGGCAACGGCACTCATCCGGGCGGGACGACGCGGTTCTACGACTACGACGATCTGCGCCGCTTTCTGCCCCAGGCGATGAGCGCCCTCAACCGCAAGTAGCCGGTGTGAGAAGGCGAGACCGACGCGGAGCAATACCAGGGACCGGCGGGCCGAGGCCAGGCACGAGCTGATCCCGGATGCGACGCGGGACAACACCACACGAGAAAGTGCGTGAAAATGACAGCAGTACAGGTGAAAGGCCGCGTCGACAACGGATTCGAACCGATCGCGGACGCCTTCGCCGACAACTTCCGCCAGCGCGGCGAGACAGCCGCCTCCTGCGTGGTGTACGCCCAGGGAGCCCCGGTCGTCGACATCTGGGCTGGTCAGACCATCCGGGGCACCTGGACGCCCAACGCCCGCACCGTCGTGTTCTCGGTGAGCAAGGGGGTCACCACCGTCTGCCTTCTGATGGCCGCCGAGCGCGGACTGATCGAACTCGACGCCCCGGTGGCGAAGTACTGGCCGGAGTTCGCCGAGAACGGCAAGGAGACGACGACGGTACGGCAACTCCTGACGCACCAGGCCGGTTTGATGGCGCCCGAGGCGGAGGTGACGCTGGAGAACCTGCGCGCCTGGGAGTCCGTGGCGGACGCGCTGGCCCGGCAGGCACCGGCCTGGCCCCCGGGAACCGCCTACGCCTATCACGCGGTCACGTTCGGCTGGCTGGCCGGCGAGGTGCTGCGCCGGGCCACGGGACTGCGGCCCGGCCAGTGGCTGCGCGAGCACATGGCGGCTCCCCTGAACCTGACGATGACGTACGGCGCCGACCCCACGGCCGCCGATTTCCACCCCCTGGCAGACCCGCTGCCCCACACCGACCCCGACGCCGCCGCATTGATGGCCACCGCTTTCGCCTCACCGATGGTCGAACGCTCGATGAGCCTCGGTGGCGTCTTCGACACCGCCGACATCATCCAGACCGTCAACGGGGAGGCGTGGCTGTCGGTCGAGATCGCGGCGGGCAATCTCGTGACCAGCGCCCGCAGCCTGGCCCGGCTGTACGCGGCCACGGTGGGCGAGGTCGACGGGGTCAGGCTGCTGGGCCCGGACACCGTCCGTGATGCCCGCGTGGTGCGCTCCGAGGGCCGGCCGTTCGTGGGGCCCGACGAGGGCAACCGCTGGGGCACCGGATTCATGATCAGCTCGGCCCACCGGCCGATGGCCGGACCGGGCAGCTTCGGCCACGACGGCTTCGGCGGCAGCCTCGGTTTCGCCCACCCGGAATCGGAGATCGCCTTCGCCTACCAGACCGCACAGCCCGGTGGTCTTCCCGACGATCGATCCAACGCCCTCTGCCGCGCTCTGCGCGCCTGCCTGTGAACCGACTCCGGCACGTCAAGTCCCGACCCTGTCCACCGAAACAACCGGAAAGCACGCCATGACCACCGCACTTCCACATCACACCGCCCCGGCCCCTCCGGGCCTGGCCGCCCGCACCACGGACCGGATCCTGACCCGCCTGATGCGGCTGCCGGGCACGCGATACGACTACCGAGTCGAGCGGAACCTCCCAACACCCGCGCGCGACGGCGCCGTTCTGGTCACGGACCACTACGCCCCCGTCACCGACCGGCCGAAGGGCACCGTCCTGCTGCGCACACCGTACGGGCGCGGCTTCCCGGGTGATCTGGAGGCGCGGGTCTACGCGGGCCATGGGTATCACGTCGCGGTGCAGAGCTGCCGCGGCACGTTCGGCTCCACCGGGACCTTCTACCCGATGGCGAACGAGGCCGACGACGCCCAGGACGCGGTGGCCTGGCTGCGCACCCAGCCGTGGTTCGACGGGCGCCTCGCCACCGCCGGGGGCTCCTACGTGGGCTGGACCCAGTGGGCGCTGCTGATGGACCCGCCCCCCGAGCTGCGCACCTGCCTGATCGCCGTCGCCCCGCACAACATGCACGACACGGTGTACGGAGCCGGAGCATTCCGCCTCGGCGACTTCCTGTCCTGGGCGGCGACGATGGCCGGCCCGGAGCGATTCACCGGGCTACGCGGTATGGCCCGCCTGCTGACGATGAACCGGCGCCTGACCCCGGTCTACGCCGCCCTCCCGCTGGCCGACGCGGCCGACGCGGCGACAGAGCACCGCACGCCGTGGTTCCGGGAATGGCTGACGACACCTGACCCCGACGATCCCCTGTGGGATCGTCTCAAACTCGACGACGCCCTTCAGCGGGCGAACGTACCGGTGCGGCTCACCGCCGGCTGGCAGGACCTCTTCCTCGAACAGACCCTCCACCAGTACCAGACATTGCGTACCCGTGGAGTCGACGTCTCGCTCACCGTCGGCCCCTGGACCCACCAGGAACAGGGCCAAAAAGGTATGGGGCGCCTGCTCCTCAGCAACCTCGAATGGCTCCAGACCCACCTCGCCGACGGCGAGACGCCGACACCCCCACCGCCCAAACTCCCCGTCGAGGTGTACGTCACCGGCCGGGGCGCATGGCGACGGCTCGCGGAATGGCCCCCGGCGGCCGACGAGACCGTGCGCTACCTGCAGCCGGACCGGAAGCTCCTGGCCGATGAGCCCAGTGGCGGCGCGCCGTCCACCTACGTCTACGACCCGGCCAACCCCACACCGACCATCGGTGGCCCACTGCTCACCCGCGACAGCGGCGTCAAGGACAACGCCGACCTGCAGAACCGCCCCGATGTGCTCACCTTCACCACGCCCCCGCTGACCGTCCCACTGGAGATCATCGGAACACCCGTCGTCGAACTGGCGCACACCAGGAGCAACCCGCACGCCGACGTGTTCGTGCGGCTCTGCGACGTCGACCCGAAGGGCGTGTCCCGCAACTTCGCCGAAGGACTCCTGCGCCTCGATCCCACCTCGCCCATCGACCAGGTGCAGCACGTGCGGGTGCGCCTCGACGCCTGCGCGCACGAGGTCAGGCCCGGACACCGGATACGCCTGCTGATAGCCGGCGGCTCCCATCCGCAGTACGCACGTAACGAGGGCACAGGTGCGGTGCCCGGCACCGGGAACGAGTTGCGGCCGTGCACACACACCGTCCACCACGAAACCGGCGCGGTCTCCCGCGTGCTCCTGCCAACGCCCCCCAATGGACGTGTCCGGTCCGGGCTCGCCGATTCGATGGGGTCGTAGACGCCAAGCAGCACACCTGCGCGCCGGGGTGCGGGCATTGCCAAGCCCACCATCAGCCGCATGCCGAGCAATGCGCACCAAGCGAAGCCTGGCCAACCTGGCGGCCCGCGCACTCAGCGAGCTGGAGACCCTGTTCCGCAGGCGGCTCAAGGGCGCTGTAGTACCGGCACAGCATTCTCAGCGGATTCCTCGCCGAGACGAGCCTCGCTCTCGACAGACCGAACCGCCCCTAACTCGCAGTCAAGATCCATTGATTGCCTTCTCACTCCTGGACCCTGGGCCCATCACATGACTGTCCTGACAGCGGCGCGAGCAGCACGGTTCACCACGCTCCTGCACGACATGCGGCGCGTCACAGGCGTGGACGCGGTCATGGGCTCCCTGGTGGCGGCCGATTCAGACCACTTCGTCATCGACCAGCTGGTCGGCGTCACCACCGAAGGTCTGCACAACCTACGCGTCGCCGTCGGTACGGGACTGGGCGGCAAAGCGATGGCCCTGAACAGGCCGATGCAGGTACCGGACTACTGCCGGGCGGGCGGTATCAGCCACGAGTACGATCCGGCTGTGCGCCGGGAGCAGATCCGTGCCGCGTTCGCCGTCCCGATCCGGGTTCCGGTCCCCGGCGGTCCCCGGGGCGTGCTCTACGGAGCACGGCGCCACGAGTACGTCTTCGGCGACCGCGTCTTCGGTGACGTCGTGGTACTGGTGCGCGCCCTGGAGCGGGAGCTTGCCGAGGATCTGGAACTGAACCGCCGATTGGAACGCCTGCGGGTGACAGCCGGGGGCAGTGTCTCGGCCGCGAGCACGGAGATGAGCGTGGCCGAGCGCCGTAGGCTCGTCGACGTCTGCTCCGAACTCGTGCACATAGCATCAGATATGCCCGACGGCTTGCAGCGCCGACAGATAACGGCTCTCGTACGCCGTCTGGCCGGGCAGACGGCAGAACGCCCCGAGGCGGAAAAGGCGACCCGTACAGCCCTCACGGAGCGTGAACGGGAGATCCTGACCGAGGTCGCCACCGGTGCGACGAACCGCGAGGTCGCTGCCGCGCTGTGTATCAGTGCCGAGACCGTGAAGTCGAGCCTCACTTCCAGTATGCGCAAGCTCGGCGTGCGCAACCGTGTCGCTCTCGTGGCCGCGGCACGTGCGCAAGGTTGCCTGCACTGAGGAGATGACGGCACAGGGCTCCTGCACCCCCCGAACGGGGGGCTTATGTCTTGCCGAGAAGAGGTCGCACCGCGCCTCACCCATACTGACAATCCGATGGCGCGCGCCATTTCCCCCGCCCCGCACGTCTGACAGGACCCGCCGGCCATGCGCAACGACCTCGAAGAACCAGGCTCCGGAATGCCCGCCGCATCCCCCGACATCCCCGCCCCGCCACCCGACCCGTCGGATGGCGCGGGCCCCGGCTCACGCCTCGTGCGCATCGTCTTCCTGGCGGTGGCCTTTCTCCTCGGCCTGTTCGTCCTGCTGGGCCAACTGCTGGCCGTACTGCCCGTCGGCTGGCTCTCCCCGGTGCTGCATGTCACGCCGCTGCAGGCGGTTGCGCTCGTCATCGGCGGCATGCGCGACGGGGCCGGCGTCTGGAACCTCGTCCTCGCGGCCCTCGCCCTGGCTGCGGCCGTGTACGCCCTACGCAAGAGCGGCGCCCGCAGGCGTACGGCTCGCACCTTCGTGGCCGTGGGCGGCGTGGGCTTGGCGCTGGCCCTGCTCACCAGCACGGTCCAGGTCCTTTCCGTACACGGAGCCACCGGCAAGTGGTTCCCCTTCGCGCCGCCCACTTTCGCCTCCGCGCTCGGGCGGGGCCCCGACAAGACCGTCACCTACGCCACGCTCGGCGGCGAGAAGATGAAGGCGGACCTGTACCTGCCCGACAACGCTGCCGCCGCTTCGGCCGCCCCTCTGGTCGTCAGCATCCACGGCGGCGGCTTCGTACTGGGCAGCCGCGGCCGCACCCCCTACACGAGCTGGCTGGCCGACCACGGGTACGCGGTACTGGACGTCGACTACCGCCTGTCCACCGCGACCGAACACCGATGGAACACTGAGGACGCCGACGCCGCCTGCGCCATGACCTGGGCCACCGCTCACGCCGACGCATACCACTGGGACCTGAACCGGGTCGCCACCCTCGGCGACTCGGCCGGCGGCAACCTGGCCATCAACGTCGCCTACAAGATCAACGCGGGCACCATGAAGCCCTCCTGCGGCACCGCCGCCGAACTGCCCCGCGTGAAAGCCGTCATCGCCTCGTTCCCTGCCGTCGACCTCACGGCCAGCGAGTCCGACAGCGCGCTGGGGCAACAGCTCATCCAGTGGTACACAGGCGGCACTCCCGCCCAGTATCCAGCCCGCTACCAGGCCATCGACTCCGCGACCCACATCACCGAGAAGGCCCCGCCCACGCTGATCCTCCAGGGCGGCGCCGACCACCTCGTCTTCGCAGAGCACACGAAAGCGTTCGCGGACAAGCTCGCCGCCGCCGGCATCACCCACCGGTACATCCAGCTCCCCTTCATGGAGCACGGCTACGACGGCTCCGCCGCCAACATCGGCACGCAGGCCACCCGTGCCCTGGCCCTGCCCTGGCTGCGGGACCACCTCGGCGACTGACTGCGGGAGGCGGCGGCCCGGAGGCCGGACACCCCACCTGGTCCGCGGCCGGCGCCGTCCGTCTGGTGCGCCGAGCGCCGAGCGCCGAGCGCCGAGCGCCGAGCGCCGAGCGCCGAGCGCCGAGGGAAGTCTCACCCCTCGGCTACTCACACATCCGTACGTGACGATCTGAAGAGAGCCGGGCGCGGTTCGGCGACGACGTCCAGGTCCGGACGAGCTGTTCCTGGAGGTCTTCGAGACCGTCAGCACCGTGGCGGTCCCGCTGCCGCGCGACGTCTGTCCCACGAGCTGCACCCCTCCGGGAACGAGACACCAGAGTTCGTTCAGCCCCCGTGCTGATTACAGTTCAGATGTTAGGTTTTGGCGCCATTGCCAGAGAGGCTGATTCATGTACAGCGACTCGATCACCCGCGGGCATCTGACGTTCCCGCCCGACTTCGTCCTCGGCGCCGCCACTGCCGCCTATCAGATCGAGGGCGGCGCGAGCGAGGGCGGACGGGGCCCGTCCATCTGGGACACCTTCAGCCACACGCCGGGAAAGACCGCCCACGGCGCGACCGGTGACGTCGCCACGGACCACTACCACCGGGTCGAGACCGATCTCGACCTGATGGCCTCCCTCGGCCTCGGCGCCTACCGGTTCTCCATCTCCTGGCCGCGTGTGATGCCCACGGGCGAGGGCGAAGTCAATCCAGAGGGCCTGGCGTTCTACTCGCGGCTCGTCGACGGCCTGCTCACCCGCGGCATCACACCGATCGTGACGCTCAACCACTGGGATCTCCCCCAGGCACTGGAGGACCGCTACGGCGGCTGGCGGGGACGCGAGACCGCCTTCGCCTTCGAGAAGTACGCGGAGATCGTGGGCGCCGCCCTCGGAGACCGGGTCGCCATGTGGTCGACGCACAACGAGCCGTGGAGCAACTCGTTCGCCGGGTACGGCAGCGGGGCGTTCGCGCCCGGTGTGAAGAGCCACGCGGACGCGCTCAAGGCCGCACACCATCTCAACCTCTCGCACGGGCTCGCGGTGGCAGCCCTGCGGCGCACCGTGAAGCACCCCGATGCTCAGGTTTCCGTCGTGCTGAACATCCTCCGCATCGAAGCCGAGACCCCAAAGGACGCCGAAGCCGCGCGTCGTATCGACGCCGTGGCCAACCGCGTCTTCACGGGGCCGATGCTCCGCGGGGAGTACCCGGCCGACCTCCTCGACGACACCCGCACCTTCACCGACTGGAGCTTCGT
>CBFGZZ010000192.1:0-16500 GCA_965653385.1 uncultured Streptomyces sp.
GAGGTGTTCGTCACCAACGACGGCGCCGAGACCGACCTGGACATCGGCCACTACGAGCGCTTCCTCGACCGCGACCTGGACGGTTCGGCGAACGTCACCACCGGCCAGGTCTACAACACGGTGATCGCCAAGGAGCGGCGCGGCGAGTACCTCGGCGACACGGTGCAGGTCATCCCGCACATCACCAACGAGATCAAGCACCGCATCCGCCGCATGGCGACGGACGAGGTCGACGTCGTGATCACCGAGGTCGGCGGCACCGTCGGCGACATCGAGTCGCTGCCGTTCCTGGAGACCGTCCGCCAGGTCCGTCACGAGGTCGGTCGTGACAACGTCTTCGTCGTCCACATCTCGCTCCTGCCGTACATCGGCCCCTCGGGAGAACTGAAGACGAAGCCGACCCAGCACTCGGTTGCGGCGCTGCGCAACATCGGTATCCAGCCAGACGCGATCGTGCTGCGCTGCGACCGCGAGGTGCCGACCGCCATCAAGCGGAAGATCAGCCTGATGTGCGACGTCGACGAGGCGGCGGTTGTCGCCTGTCCGGACGCCCGCTCCATCTACGACATCCCCAAGACCGTGCACGGCGAGGGCCTGGACGCCTATGTCGTCCGCAAGCTGGACCTGCCGTTCCGGGATGTGGACTGGACGACCTGGGACGACCTGCTCGACCGCGTCCACAACCCCGACCACGAGATCACCCTCGCGCTGGTCGGCAAGTACATCGACCTGCCGGACGCGTACCTGTCGGTCACCGAGGCGCTGCGCGCGGGCGGCTTCGCCAACAAGGCCCGCGTGAAGATCAAGTGGGTCACCTCCGACGACTGCAAGACCCCGGCCGGCGCCAAGCAGCAGCTCGGTGACGTCGACGGCATCTGCATCCCGGGCGGCTTCGGCGACCGCGGCGTGCTCGGCAAGGTCGGCGCGATCAAGTACGCCCGCGAGAACAAGATCCCGCTGCTCGGCCTCTGCCTGGGCCTGCAGTGCATCGTGATCGAGGCGGCGCGCCACCTGGCCGACATCTCCGACGCCAACTCCACCGAGTTCGACCCGGCCACCGGCCACCCGGTGATCTCCACCATGGCCGAGCAGCTCGACATCGTCGCCGGTGAGGGCGACATGGGCGGCACCATGCGCCTGGGCATGTACCCGGCCAAGCTGGCCGAGGGCTCGATCGTGCGCGAGGTGTACGACGGCAAGGAGTACGTCGAGGAGCGGCACCGTCACCGGTACGAGGTGAACAACGCCTACCGGGCGGAGCTGGAGAAGAAGGCCGGCATCCTGTTCTCCGGCACGTCGCCCGACGGCAAGCTCGTGGAGTACGTGGAGTACCCGCGCGAGGTCCACCCCTACCTGGTGGCCACGCAGGCCCACCCCGAGCTGCGCTCGCGCCCGACGCGCCCGCACCCGCTGTTCGCCGGGCTGGTGAAGGCGGCCGTCGAACGCCGGCAGGGCGGCGGCGCAGGCAAGAATTCGAAGTAACACGAGAGTTGTACGGTGGCCGGGGTGCAAACCTTCAAAGGTGGGCACCCCGGTTTCTTTGCGCACGTGGAAGGGCAGGGCATGACGATCAAGGACACCCCCGAGGACTGGGAGGTCCGGGCGACGGACACCCCCTTCGTGGGCAACAAGACCTCCGTCCGCACGGACGACGTGGTCATGCCCGACGGCTCGGTGGTGCGACGCGACTACCAGGTCCACCCCGGATCGGTGGCGGTCCTCGCCCTCGACGCCGAGGACCGGGTCCTGCTCATCAAGCAGTACCGCCACCCGGTGCGCGAGAAGCTGTGGGAGATCCCGGCCGGACTGCTCGACGTCCCCGGTGAGAACCCCCTGCACGCCGCCCAGCGCGAGCTGTACGAGGAGGCCCACGTCAAGGCCGACGACTGGCGGGTCCTGACGGACGTCTACACCACCCCCGGCGGTTGCGACGAGGCCGTGCGGATCTTCCTCGCCCGCGGGCTGTCCGAGGCGGACGGCGACCGCTTCGAGGTGGAGGACGAGGAGGCCGACATGGAGCACGCGCGCGTGCCGGTCGACGAGCTGGTCCGGGGCGTCCTCGCGGGCGAACTGCACAACAACTGCCTCGTCGTGGGCGTCCTGTCGCTGGTCGCCGCGCGGGCCTCCGGCGGGGTGGACGGGTTGCGGTCGGCGGATGCGCCCTGGCCCGCGAGGCCGTTCGAGGCGTGAGCGCTCCGCTGGGGGAGCCGGACGACCACGGGGGCTCCGCGGCGGGTCGTCCGGTCGCCTGCGGCGCCGTTGTGGCTGAGCACGCAGTTCCCCGCGCCCCTGGGGCGTTGCCGTGACGCTCGTCAGAAAGTGCCGGTCCCGCCACCTGCTGGACAGCGCCGGTCGTACCATCTGCTGATCCGGTCGGGGGATGTATCCGCCGTGCTGCGCCCAGATCGTCGCAGAGCGTGAACTAGGCTCTGGAAACGCCCTGACCGGAGTCCCGGCGGGCTTGCGCGTGCGTGGGACGGGAGCGTGGCCCGTGACGGATCAGGTGGTGGACACAGGCGGCGTGCAGGTGTCGGCTCGGACTTCCGCTGCGAACCAATTCCTCGGCCGCACCCGCGAGTTGAAGGAGCTCCGCGCCGACATCGAGCGCGCGGGCCTGGACACCCTCTCCGGCCGCAAGGCGCCACGCGCGCGTGTGCTGCTCATCGCGGGCCGCCCCGGCTCGGGCCGCACGGCCCTCGCCGAGGAGCTCGTACGGCAGGTGGCGGACCGTTACGCCGACGGCGTGCTGCGCGCCCGCCTCAGCGAACCCGACGGCACTCCCGTCCCCGTCGAGCGCACCGCCCGCGAACTGCTCACGGCCCTGGACAGGCCCGCCCCGGCCGGCGCCGCCGATGACGACCTCACCGCCGAGCTCCGCGAGACCCTCGCCGACCGCCGGATCCTGCTGCTGCTCGACGACGCGGCCGAGTCCGAGCAGGTCGACGCGCTGCTCCCGGACACGCCGGAGTGCCTGGTCGTCGCCGTCTCCCACGGCCCGCTGACCGGGATCCCGGACGTGCGGCCCTGCACGCTCGGCGGTCTCGACACCAAGTCGGCGGTGGAGCTGCTGTCCCGGCACGCCGGCTCGGTCCGCATCACCGTCGACCCACGGGCCGCCGAGGGCCTCGTCGAGGTGTGCCAGGGCCAGCCGGCCGCGCTGACACTGACCGGCCGCTGGCTCGCCGCCCGCCCCAAGGTGGCCGTCTCCGACCTCGCCAAGCAGGTACGTGCCGAGGGCGAGGAGGGCAGCCCGCTCAGCCGGGTCTTCCGCCTCGTGTACGGCGCCCTGCCGGCGCCCGCGGCCCGGCTGCTGCGGCTGCTCACCCTCGCCCCGGGCGGCGTCGTCGACCCGCACACGGCCTCCGCGCTCGCCGGCTGCTCGGTGGACGGCGCCCGCGCCACCCTGGACGACATCGTCGCCCTCGGCCTGCTGCGCGCCGTGGACTCGCCGCTGCCGCAGTACGAGGTCCCGGCATGTCTGTACCCGCTCCTGAAGGCCCTCACCGAGACCCAGGACCGCCCCGCCGAGCTCCAGCTGGCCCGGGCCCGGATGCTGGAGCGGACCGTACGGCTGCTCCAGTCCTGCCGGGCGATCACCGAGACCGACAGCCCCGAGACCCGCCAGAAGCTCCTCGGCATGCCCCAGGCCCTGCGCTTCCCCAACCCGCGGGCCGCCGCCGAGTGGCTCGGCATCCGCCGGCCCGCCCTGCTGGCCTCGGCCCGCGCCGCGGTCGCCGACGGCGAGCTGGACACCCTCGCCCGCCGTCAGATGTCCCAGCTGGTCAGGGCGATGGTCGCGCCCTTCGGCACCCAGGAGGCCGCCGCCGACCTGTACGGCATCCACAGCCTGGTCCTCGATGTCGCCGAGCGCCGGAAGCTGCCCCGCGAGAAGGCCGCCGCACTGCTGAACCTCGGCGACCTCGACGCCCGGACGGGTCGTACGCGCGAGGCGCTGGTGCGGTACCGGGCCGCGCTGGACGCCGGATGGGAGGCGAACGACCCGTACGCGACCGGCCGCGCGATGGAATCCGTAGGCGGCGCCCATCTGGAGCTCGGGGACTACGACCGGGCCGCCGACTGGTTCGGCCGCGCGCTCGCCCAGCGGCTGGCCCGGGGCGAGCGGGCCGACGCCGCTCGGCTGTACGGCCGTATCGGCGAGGCGCACACCTATGCGGGCCGGTACGGCGACGCGCTGCGCAACTGGCGGGCCGCCGTCGCCGGACACCGCAAGAACGGCGATGTCGCCGGGCACGCACGGGCGTTGAGCGAGCTGGCCCGGGTCCAGGAGTACGCCGGCCGGCCCGAGGAATCGCTGCGCACCTGCCAGGAGGCGGTGGAGTGGGCGCGGCGCGCCGAGGACGTACGGCTCCAGGGGGCCCTGCATCTGCGGCTCGCCGACACGCTGGACCATCTCGGCGACTCGTCGGCGGCGCAGCTGCACCGCGGAGCGGCCGAGCGGATGCTGGGAGAGGAGCCTCGGGAGCCCGATGCGGCGGTGCCTGAGCCCGGGCAAGACGCTTTCGAGCCGGAACACGACGCTAACGCCTGCGAAATCCGTAGTACATCCGCTGAAGATTGATGCAATGAAAGGCTAGACAGCGGGAACACCTTCATTAGACTGGCTCTGCCGCACCTTCTCCTGCGGTGTACCCCGGTGTGCCCGCGCATGCCTGGGAATGTCATGCAATGCCCCACACCCTCTGAGCCAAGGACCGTGATCGACGTGAAGGTCGGCATCCCCCGCGAGGTCAAGAACAACGAGTTCCGGGTGGCCATCACCCCCGCCGGCGTGCTGGAGCTGGTGCGCCACGGCCACCAGGTCGTCGTCGAGCAGAACGCCGGTGTCGGCTCGTCGATCCCGGACAGCGAGTACGTCGCCGCAGGCGCCCAGATCCTGCCGACCGCCGATGAGGTGTGGGCCGTCGCCGACCTGCTGCTGAAGGTCAAGGAGCCCATCGCCGAGGAATACCACCGCCTCCGCAAGGACCAGACGCTCTTCACCTATCTGCACCTGGCCGCCTCCAAGGAATGCACGGACGCCCTCGTGGAGTCCGGCACCACGGCGATCGCCTACGAGACGGTCGAGCTGCCCTCCCGTGCCCTGCCGCTGCTCGCCCCCATGTCCGAGGTGGCCGGCCGGCTCGCCCCGCAGGTCGGTGCCTACCACCTGATGCGCGCCGGCGGTGGCCGCGGCGTGCTGCCCGGCGGCGTCCCCGGCGTGCCGGCCGGCAAGGCCGTCGTCATCGGCGGTGGCGTCTCCGGCTGGAACGCCGCGCAGATCGCCATCGGCATGGGCTTCCACGTGACCCTGCTCGACAAGGACATCAACAAGCTCAAGGAGGCTGACAAGATCTTCGGCACGAAGATCCAGACCGTCGTCTCCAACGCCCTGGAGCTGGAGAAGGCCTGCCTCGAGGCCGACCTCGTCATCGGCGCCGTCCTCATCCCGGGCGCCAAGGCCCCGAAGCTGGTCACCAACGAGCTGGTCTCCCGGATGAAGCCGGGAAGTGTCCTTGTCGACATCGCGATCGACCAGGGCGGCTGCTTCGAGGACTCGCACCCCACCACCCATGCCGAGCCGACCTTCCCGGTCCACAACTCGGTCTTCTACTGCGTCGCCAACATGCCGGGTGCGGTGCCCAACACCTCCACCTACGCGCTGACCAACGCCACGCTGCCCTACATCCTCGAACTCGCCGACCGGGGCTGGGTGGAGGCGCTGCGCCGCGACGCCGCGCTGGCCAAGGGCCTCAACGCGCATGACGGCAAGGTGGTTTACCGGGAGGTCGCCGAGGCGCACGGCCTGGAGCACGTGGAGCTGGAAACGCTGCTCGGCTGAGCCGATCGGTTAAGTCACTATCTGGTAAAGGCGATACGTCAACACGAGTCGTCAACCGAACGCACCCGGCCGGACCTTGCCCGAAAAGGTCCGGCCGGATGTGTGTATGGTCACTTTGCGACTCTCGGTCAACTCGCCTCGAACGCAACCCTTCGCCCGATTCGCACACCCGTGAAACCTGCCGTGCGACGGCCGTACGCCCTTGACAGCGGGATGTTTCATTGTCGACACATCTGCCCGGTCCGGCGGATTGTGTTGCTGCGGATGCCCGACACGCCATAGAGTCGCCGACTGTCGGCATGGTGCCACGCTGACCTGTCTAGAAGTTTCCTGGTCACCAAGGAGGTAAGACGACTTGTGAATGAGTCGACATTTTCTCCCGGGGGTGGTCAACCAGGAATGCCGGTACGGGGCCAGGGTCCCGCGGGATTCGAGGCTGTCGGCTCCGTTGCGGTGCGCACCTTCGCAGCCCACCAGAGTCACCAGATCTCAGGGTTGACTCAGACAGCACACCAGAGCATGGATGGCCATCACGTGAACGCCATGGCCGGCGACGGAAGTGGCGCGCCCCACAACCAATTCGCCGACTACGACGAACTGCCCGAAGGGCACTTCTACGACCCCGACGCGGAGTACGAGCCCGACCCCGAGTACGCGGCCACCCTCGCGCCCGACGCTGCCCGTCAGCGCCGCGAGCGCATCGGCCCGACCGGGCGTCCGCTGCCGTACTTCCCGATCCCGGGTCCGCTGACCGACCACGGCCCCGCGAAGATCATCGCGATGTGCAACCAGAAGGGCGGCGTCGGCAAGACGACGTCGACCATCAACCTGGGTGCCGCCCTCGCGGAATACGGACGCCGGGTCCTGCTCGTCGACTTCGACCCCCAGGGCGCGCTCTCGGTCGGACTCGGCGTCAACCCGATGGAGCTCGACCTCACGGTCTACAACCTGCTCATGGAGCGGGGCATGTCGGCCGACGAGGTGCTCCTGAAGACGGCGGTCCCCAACATGGACCTGCTGCCGAGCAACATCGACCTGTCGGCCGCCGAGGTCCAGCTGGTCAGCGAGGTCGCGCGCGAGTCGACGCTCCAGCGCGCCCTGAAGCCGCTGATGGACGACTACGACTTCATCGTCATCGACTGCCAGCCCTCGCTCGGCCTGCTCACGGTCAACGCGCTGACGGCCGCCCACAAGGTGATCGTGCCCCTGGAGTGCGAGTTCTTCGCCCTGCGTGGTGTGGCGCTGCTGACCGAGACCATCGAGAAGGTCCAGGAGCGGCTCAACCCGGAGCTGGAGCTCGACGGGATCCTGGCCACGATGTACGACTCGCGCACGGTCCACAGCCGTGAGGTGCTGGCCCGTGTGGTCGAGGCGTTCGACGACCACGTCTACCACACGGTCATCGGGCGCACGGTCCGCTTCCCGGAGACCACGGTCGCCGGTGAGCCGATCACCACGTACGCCTCCAACTCCGTCGGTGCCGCCGCCTATCGCCAGCTCGCCAGGGAGGTGCTCGCCCGGTGTCACGCCGAGTGAGTCTGCCGGGGGCCGACGAACTGTTCCGTACGACAGGGGGTATGGCGCTCCAGCCGTCCACTCCCCGGCGCCCGGCCAACGGCGAGGCCCGGGTGCCGGCTCCCGCGGGGGAGAGCGATCCCGCCGCGGGCGCCGAGGACGCGCCGCAGTCGGTGCCCGTGCAGGGCGGCGACGGTGACGGCGCGGAGCATGTGGCGGCCGACGCGGAGTCCGTCGACGCCGGTGAGTCACGCAGCAGGGCCGCGGAGCGTTCCGGGCGACGGCAGGAGGCGCAGGAAGGTTCTGCCGCGGGTGCCTCCGGCGGTTCGGCAGGGTCCGGTGCCGCTTCTTCCGGTTCGGCTCCCGCTTCCGCCGCCGCTTCGCCGCGCAAGCGGGGGCGCAGCGCCTCGCGCCGGCCCAGTGGGCGTGAACGGCACGACGAGAAGATCACCGTGTACGTCTCCGCCGAGGAGCTCATGGACCTGGAGCACGCGCGTCTGGTGCTGCGCGGTGAGCACGGGCTGGCCGTCGACCGGGGGCGGATCGTCCGGGAGGCGGTGGCCGTGGTGCTGGCCGATCTGGAGTCCCGCGGGGACGCGAGCATCCTCGTACGACGGCTTCGCGGGCGGTAGCGGTAGCCTGCGGGGGCCATGACCTCGAACGACGTTCCCGCCTCGGCCTCCGGTGCAGCAGCCGGTCGTCGGCGTGCGCTGGGGCGAGGGCCGGGGGCTCCGCCCGTGGCTCCGCCGGTTGAGCCGGTGCTTTCGCCTCCTGCGGAGGCGGAGAGCGGGTCGTCGGCTGAGGTCCAGTCATCGGCTCCGGCCGGTGGGCCGTCGTACCCACCCGTTCCGCCCAGCGGAACAGCCGCCCACAACGGCGGCGGCAACGAAGCGGAACCGCCCGCTGCCGAACCGGAAGAACCCGACGACGGCGTCTTCAAGGTCCGGCTCTCCAACTTCGAGGGGCCCTTCGATCTCCTCCTCCAGCTGATCTCCAAGCACAAGCTCGACGTCACCGAGGTCGCACTGTCCAAGGTGACCGACGAGTTCATGGCGCACATCAGGGCCATGGGCTCGGACTGGGACCTGGACGAGACGACCGAGTTCCTGGTCGTCGCGGCCACGCTGCTCGATCTGAAGGCGGCCCGGCTGCTGCCCGCCGCCGAGGTGGAGGACGAGGCCGACCTCGCGCTCTTGGAGGCGCGGGACCTGCTGTTCGCGCGGCTGCTGCAGTACCGGGCCTACAAACAGATCGCCGACATCTTCAGCCGGCGGCTCGACGACGAGGCGCGGCGCTATCCGCGGACCGTCGGGCTGGAGCCGCAGCACGCCGAGCTGCTGCCCGAGGTCGTCATCAGCATCGGGGCGGAAGGATTCGCCAAGCTCGCGGTCAAGGCGATGCAGCCCAAGCCGAAGCCGCAGGTCTACGTCGATCACATCCACGCGCCGCTGGTCAGCGTGCAGGAACAGGCCGGGATCGTCGTCGCGCGGCTGAAGGAGCTCGGCGAGGCCAGCTTCCGGGCTCTCGTCGAGGACACCGACGACACCCTCACCGTCGTGGCGCGGTTCCTGGCCCTGCTGGAGCTCTACCGGGAGAAGGCCGTCGCCCTGGACCAGGAGACCGCGCTCGGGGAACTCACCGTCCGCTGGACCGGCGGGGACGGGGACGAGACGCCCACGGTGACCGACGAGTTCGACCGGCCGCCCGAGCCGCCGAAGGAGGAGAAGAAGGCGTGAGTGAGGAGACCACCGAGCTTCCGGCCGCGCTGCGCGGTGTCGCGGACCTCGACCTCAAGCCCGCCCTGGAGGCGATGCTCATGGTCGTGGACGAGCCCGCGACCGAGGAGCGTCTCGCCAAGCTCCTGGAGCGGCCGCGCCGGCAGATCGCCGGCGCACTGCGGGAGCTGGCCGACGACTACCGGGTGCAGGGGCGCGGCTTCGAGCTGCGGTTCGTCGCGGGCGGCTGGCGTTTCTACACCCGCCCCGAGTACGCGGCCGCCGTCGAGCGGCTGGTGCTGGACGGGCAGACCGCCCGGCTCACCCAGGCCGCCCTGGAGACGCTCGCCGTCGTCGCGTACCGCCAGCCCGTCAGCCGCAGCCGCGTCTCGGCGGTACGCGGAGTGAACTGCGACGGGGTCATGCGCACCCTCCTGCAGCGCGGGCTGGTCGAGGAGGCGGGCACGGAACCCGAAACAGGTGCGATCCTGTACAGGACGACGAACTACTTCCTGGAGCGGATGGGCCTGCGCGGCCTGGACGAGCTCCCGGAGCTCGCGCCCTTCCTCCCGGAGGCGGAGGCGATCGAGGCCGAGACCCAGGAAGGGGTGCCGTCGTTCGACCCGGACGCTCCCGATGACGGTCCGGGCACCCCGGTGAGCCGGGGTACCGACGACGTAGACGACCAGACGGAACTTTGATGCGAAGCAGCAGCGGCAGGAACAGCAGCGGAAACAACGGCGGGAGCCGTGGTGGCAACAGCGGCGGCCGCGGCGGGAGCAGCGGGGGCCGCGGCAACTACCGCGGCGCCGGTAACAACCGCGACGACAAACAGGGCGGTCGGCCGAAGAAGCCGCGCCCGGAGGAGCGGCGCTACGACGTAGGCCCCGGCGCCACCCAGGACGGCCCGAAGTCGGGACGCGGTGCCTCCGCGCGCGGCGGCGCCAAGGGCGGGCCCAAGCAGGGCCGGCAGAGCGGCACCGGACGGGGCCGTTCGGCGCCGGCGACCTCCCGTGAGTACGACGCCCGCGCCGAGGAGCGCAACCGGGAGCGCTACGCGGGCAAGAAGGACGTCAAGCTGCCCAAGACCTTCCCGGGCGCCGAGCAGGAGGGCGAGCGCCTCCAGAAGGTGCTCGCGCGGGCCGGATACGGCTCCCGGCGTGCCTGTGAGGAGCTCATCGAGCAGGCGCGGGTCGAGGTCAACGGCGAGATCGTGCTGGAGCAGGGCAAGCGGGTCGACCCGGAGAAGGACGAGGTCAAGGTCGACGGGCTGACCGTCGCCACGCAGTCGTACCAGTTCTTCTCGCTCAACAAGCCCGCCGGTGTCGTCTCGACCATGGAGGACCCGGAGGGGCGGCAGTGCCTCGGTGACTACGTCACCAACCGTGAGACCCGGCTCTTCCACGTCGGCCGGCTCGACACCGAGACCGAGGGCGTCATCCTGCTCACCAACCACGGCGAGCTGGCCCACCGCCTCACCCACCCCAAGTACGGCGTGAAGAAGACCTACCTCGCGGCCATCGTCGGCCCGATCCCGCGCGACCTGGGCAAGAAGCTCAAGGACGGCATCCAGCTGGAGGACGGCTACGCGCGCGCGGACCACTTCCGGGTCGTCGAACAGACCGGCAAGAACTACCTGGTCGAGGTCACGCTGCACGAGGGCCGCAAGCACATCGTGCGCCGCATGCTGGCGGAGGCGGGCTTCCCCGTCGAGAAGCTGGTGCGCACCTCCTTCGGGCCGATCACCCTCGGCGACCAGAAGTCGGGGTGGCTGCGGCGGCTGTCGAACACCGAGGTCGGGATGCTGATGCAGGAGGTCGACCTGTAGGTCGCCTCTGTGGGTCGCCTCCTGGCGTCGGCCGGTTCTGGATTCGTCCAGGACCGGCCGATTCGTTTTCGCCGCTCCGCCGGTCTGTATCGGTGACGGAGGGAGCGGTGATGGACTCGACAGCGGACGCGACCGCGGGGATGGACACGGCCGGCCAGGAGGTGCCCCAGACGGCGCCTGAGGGGCCGCTGACGGCCTTGCGGGGGCTGTCATGACCTCCGGGGAGTCCGGGGAGCTGCTGGAGCGTTCGCTCGCCTACGCGCTGGGGAGCGTCGCCGAGGTGGAGGCGGGGAGCCTCCAGGGCCGGACGCCGTGCGCCGGGTGGGATCTGGGGCAGTTGCTCGGGCACCTCGACGACTCCCTGGACGCGCTCTACGAAGGGCTGACGGGCGGGCGGATCGGGCCGTTCCCGCGTACCGACCGGGCCTGCGGCTTCCGTACGCGCGCGTGCGCGGTGCTCGGTGCCTGGGCGGCCGGACCCGCCGGGCAGCGGGTGCTGGTCGGTGAACGGTCGCTCGACGTACGGGTGATGGGCGCCGTCGGTGCCGTCGAGATCGCCGTGCACGGGTGGGACGTCGCCCAGGCCTGCGGTCGGCCCAGGCCCATCCCGGTGTCGCTCGCGGCCGAGCTGCTGAACGTCGCCCGCTGCGTGGTCACCGAGGCGGACCGGGGCGTGCGGTTCGGGCCGCCGGTCGAGGTGCGGCCACGCGCGCGTGCCGACGTCCGGCTGCTGGCCTTCCTGGGGCGCCGCGAGTCCTGTGCGTGACCGGGGTTGTGGTGGCCCCCTCGGCCCCTTTATAGTCGTACTGACTATTAAAGTGTTGAGGGGGTGGGCGGTTCTCATGGGTACGGCCTACGACAAGTACGCGCACGAACCCTTCGCCGTCACCGCCGACCTCGCCGTCCTCACCCTCCTCGACGGCGCCCTGCGCGTCCTGCTCGTGGAGCGCGGGCAGGAGCCCTTCAAGGGCCACTGGGCCCTGCCCGGCGGATTCGTTCAGCCCGATGAGTCGGCGGAGACGGCGGCCCGGCGTGAACTCGCCGAGGAGACCGGGCTGTCGAACGTCTCCGGACTGCACCTGGAGCAGCTGCGAACCTACAGCGAGCCCGACCGTGACCCCCGGATGCGGGTCGTGACGGTCGCCTTCGCCGCCCTGCTGCCCCACCCTCCCCCGGACTCCGTCCGGGGGGACCCCCACCTCGCTTCGCTCGAACCGCACGGCGGCAGCGACGCGTCCCAGGCGCGCTGGGTGCCGTACGACACGGCCGGACCCCTCGCCTTCGACCACGACCGGATCCTGGCCGACGCCCATGACCGCGTCGGCGCCAAGCTGGAGTACACCGGGCTCGCCACCGCGTTCTGCCCACCCGAGTTCACGCTCGGCGAGCTGCAACAGGTCTACGAGACGGTGTGGGGCACCACCCTCGACCGCCCCAACTTCCGCCGCAAGGTCCTCGCCACGCCGGGCTTCGTCGAAGCCGTGCCCGGCGCCGCCCGGCTCACCGGCGGCCGCGGCAAACCGGCCGCGCTGTACCGCGCGGGCACCGCCGCCACCCTCCACCCGCCCCTGCTGCGGCCCACCCCGGAAGGACGCCCCGCATGACCACGACCACCGTCCGCAAGCGCGCCGCCACCGGCTCCCTGCTCGGCCTCGCCCTCGGGGACGCGCTCGGCTTCCCGACCGAGTTCAACGATGTGCCGTCGATCCTCGCCAAGTGCGGGCCCTGGACCGGGATGGAGCTGCCGACGCCGGCGATCGTCACCGACGACACACAGATGACGCTGGCGTTGGGGAAAGGGCTGCGGACGGCAATGGACCTGGGTGTGCTCGGGCCCGAGGCGATGGTGGAGCCGGTGCGCGCGGAGTTCATCGCGTGGAATCGCTCACCGGAGAACAACCGCGCCCCGGGCAACACCTGCCTAAGGGCCTGCGACCTCCTGGAGCGCACGGACCTCCCCTGGCAGGACGCCAGCCAGATCGGCTCCAAGGGCTGCGGTGCCAACATGCGCGTGGCGCCGATCGGGCTCATCCCGGGCCTGAGCGACGAACAGCGCGCGGGCGCCGCCCAGTTGCAGTCCGCGCTCACTCACGGCCATCCGACGGCGCTCGCCGCCTCCGACCTGACCGCGCACGCCGTACGCCTCCTCGCGCAGGGCGCCGAGCCGACCGGCCTGGTGGGGCTGCTGCGGTCGTACGCCTACGAGAACCGCGGCCGCTACCACGAGCGCTGGCTCGGCGACCTGTGGACCCGCGGTCAGGACCCGACGCCCGAGCACTTCATCGCGCGCGGCTGGGACGAGTGCCTGGGCGTCCTGGACCGGCTTCAGGAGGCCGTGCGTACCGTCTCGCCCGAGACCGACCCGTGCCTGGCGACCGGTGCCGGCTGGATCGCCGAGGAGGCCCTGGCCACCGGGCTGCTCTGCTTCCTGTGGTTCGTCGACGAGCCGCTGACGGCCCTGCGCCGGGCCGCCTGCACGTCCGGCGACTCGGACTCGATCGCGTGCCTGGCCGGCGCGTTCGCGGGCGCCCACCTGGGCGCCGAGGCGTGGCCGACGGAGTGGGCGGACCGCATCGAGTACCGGGGCGACCTGCTGACCCTCGGGGCGCTCTGGGACGCTTGACGGATGATCGACGCCCTGGACATCGACCTCGTGCCCGTCGTCGCCGAGCAGCCCGACCCGGTGCTGTTCGCGACGGTCTCCGGCGCGCATCTGTACGGCTTCCCGTCGCGCGACTCGGACGTCGACCTGCGAGGCGTCCATCTGCTGCCGACCGCCGACCTCGTCGGGCTGCGGGAGCCGGACGAGACGCGGTCGCGGATGTGGGTGCGGGACGGCGTCGAGATGGACCTGGTCACCCACGACCTGCGCAAGTTCGTACGGCTGATGCTGCGCCGCAACGGCTACGTCCTGGAGCAGCTGCTCTCGCCGCTCGTCGTGCACACCACGGACGCCCACCGGGAGCTGGCCGGGCTGGCGCCGGGCGTGCTCACCAGCCATCACGCCCACCACTACCGTGGGTTCGCGAACACGCAGTGGCGGCTGTTCGAGAAGACCGGCGAACTCAAGCCGCTGCTCTACACCTTCCGTGTGCTGCTCACCGGGATCCATCTGATGCGCAGTGGCGAGGTGCAGCCACATCTGCCGACGCTGATCGGGGAGGTCGATGCCCCCGGCTATGTGCCGGAGCTGATCACCGCCAAGGCCGAGCAGGAGCACGGAGCCGCCGACGTCGACCACGCGCGCGTGGCGGCCGACGTGGAGCGGCTGCACGGCGCGCTGGACGAGGCGCAGGCCGCCTCAGCGCTGCCCGATGCCCCGACCGTCCATGACGCCCTGCACGCCTTCGTCGTACGGACCCGGCTGGAGAGCTGACGCGCGGCGGACGCCGATCAGGAAGTCCTCGACCCGGCGGCGGTCCGGTTCGGCCGGGAGCGGGCTGTGGCGGGCGGCCTCCTCCGCCTCCCGTGCCAGCCGGCTCATCCGGGACTCCACCTCCGACCACGGGACCTCGCCGCGCTTGACCTCCAGCAGCGGCTCGCGCTGGTCGCCGACGTCGATCGTGAGGCGGCCGGTGCGCAGCAGGTCGCGGGCGCTCGTCAGCAGGCGCAGGAGGTGCATCGCGTGCTTCCAGCGCGGGGCGCCGTGGGAGCGGACGTCCGCCTCCAGTTTCTTGCGCTGGCCCAGCGCGTAACGCGTGAACGTCTCCAGGGCCTGCCGGGACAGGAAGGCCTCGCGCAGGGCGAGAAGCTCCTGGCCGGTGTCGTCGACGTACTCCACGAGCGGCGAGTGCAGGCACTCCAGGATGTTCGGGTTGGCGCGCAGGGCCAGCTCGCAGAAGCGTTCCAGCTCCCAGCTGAACTGCTCCTCCAGCGGGCCGTCGACATGCGTCGGCGGCTTGTCGAAGCGCCAGAAGAGGGGCGTGGGGGCGAGGAAGACGCCGCGGCGGTCGGTGTCGCTGCCGTCCGCCGCCAGACCGAAGGCGCGCGAGCCCATCACACAGGCGTAGATCGTGTGGTCGCGGACCAGGGACTCGGGGCGCATGCCCGGAGCGTACGCGGCGGATCAGACCAGGCGGATCGAATTTCCGTCCACGGTGATCTTCTTCTCGGGCAGCGGCCGTGTCGCCGGAGGGTGGGCCACCGAGCCGTCCGTGATGTTGAACTTGCTGCCGTGGCACGGACAGTTGATCGTGCCGTCCGCGACCGTCGCGACCGTGCACTGCTGATGCGTGCAGATGGCGGTGAAGCCCTTGAACTGGCCGGTCTCCGGCTGGGTCACCACCACCTTGTCGTCGGCGAAGATCTTGCCGCCGCCCACCGGGATCTCGGACGTGGTGGCCAGCTCCTTGCCTTCCTGACCGGTCTGGCCGTCCTGGTCGTCCTGACCGGGGGAGGTGGTGGAGGTCGAGGTGGAGTCGCCGTTGCCGCCGGAATCGCCACAGCCCGCGACGAGCGCCGTCGCGCCTGTCGCGCCCGTCGCGATGAGGATCGTGCGCCGCGTCGGACGGTAGGTCATGTCGTCACTCCGAAAGTGCGGAAGAACCAGAGGGCGCCGGGAAGTCGCTCCGAGCCGAGCAACAGCATCTTTGCACTGAAAGCATCTAAGAAGAAGCAAGCTGGGGCATAATGCGGAAAAACGCGCGTTTCACGCATTCGTCAGGCAGGTCGGGCTGTCTCAGCGGGCGGGCGAGATGGGCCCGGCGCACCCGGGCTGACTAGGCTGGACAGCCGAACAGCGATCCGTACGTCAGCAAGGAGCAGCGTCGTGGCGGTACGAGCGGTCCGGGGGGCCGTCCAACTGGAACGGGACGAGGCCGGCCACATGGACGAGCAGGTCGGTGTCCTGCTCACCGCGATCCTGGAGCGGAACGACCTCACCGCGGACGACCTGATCAGCGTCTGGTTCACGGCCACGCCCGACCTGCACAGCGACTTCCCGGCGGCCGCCGCCCGCAAGCTCGGCAGCGGCTTCGCCGACGTCCCGCTGATCTGCGCCCAGGAACTGGACATCGAGGGTGCCATGCCCCGGGTCGTACGGGTCCTCGCGCACATCGAGTCCGACAAGCCCCGCGCCGACATCGCGCACGTCTACCTCGGCGCCGCGGCCGCCCTGCGCAAGGACATCGCCCAGTGAGAACCGCACTCGTCATCGGCACCGGCCTCATCGGTACGTCCGCCGCCCTCGCGCTGGCCGGGCGCGGGGTCACCGTCCACCTGGCCGACCACGACCCCGAGCAGGCCCGGACGGCGGCCGCGCTCGGCGCCGGCACGGACGAGGCGCCCGAGGGCCCCGTGGACCTCGCGATCGTCGCCGCCCCGCCCGCGCACGTGGCCGGCGTCCTCGCCGACGTCATGCGCCGGGGCGTGGCCCGCGGCTACCTCGACGTGGCCAGCGTCAAGGGCGGGCCGCGGCGTGAGCTGGAGGCGCTCGGGCTCGACCTGTCGTCGTACATCGGCACGCATCCCATGTCGGGCCGGGAGAAGTCCGGGCCGCTGGCCGCGACCGGCGACCTCTTCGAGGGGCGGCCCTGGGTGCTGACGCCGACCCGGGACACCGACACCGAGGTGCTGAACCTCGCCCTGGAGCTGGTCTCGCACTG
>CBFGZZ010000193.1:0-16452 GCA_965653385.1 uncultured Streptomyces sp.
CGGGCCGGGGACGACGTACGGCTGGCTGCGCGGGCCGCGGAGGGGCAGGCCATGCTCGCGGAGCTGGCGGCGCTCGCCGGGGACGTTGAGCGGGCCGCGG
This sequence comes from uncultured Streptomyces sp., assembly GCA_965653385.1. Taxonomy (GTDB): domain Bacteria; phylum Actinomycetota; class Actinomycetes; order Streptomycetales; family Streptomycetaceae; genus Streptomyces. Next base: position 101 of record CBFGZZ010000193.1, read on the forward strand.
AGCTGTTCGCCCGGGCTTCGGAGGCGTTCGTCGGGGCGGGGCTGCCGTGGTTCGCGGTGGAGTACGAGGCCCGGCTGGCCGGGCTCGCGCACCATCTCGGCGACACCGCCGAGGCCGAGCGGGCGCTGCGGGCGGCCCTGGAGCACGGCGGGCCGCACCTGGAGGCGCCCGGGCGGGCCCAGCTGCACCTCCAGCTGGCCGAGGTGCTCGGTGGCCGGGGGCTGGCCGAGGAGGCCGCGGAGCACGCCCTGGAGGCGGCGCACTGGGCCGACGAGGCGGGCGAGAGCCGGACGCTGGGGGCCTGGGCGCGGCAGCAGCTCGGCGGGTTCCTGCTGCATCAGGGGCGGTTCGCCGAGGCCGCCGAGGTCCTGGAGTCGGCGCTGCCCGACCTGACCGCCGAGATGCACGGCGACGGCGCGGTCGTCCAGACCCTGTGGTGGCTCGGCGACTGTCTGAGCGAGCTCGGCGAACACCGCGAGGCCGCCGAACGCCGCCTTCAGGCCGCCGAGATCGCCCGGCACTGGCCCGAACAGCACGACCACGCCACGCTCGCCCACCTCGCCGCCGAGTCCCTCGGCCACGCGGGCCTGCACACCGAGGCCGACCAGGCGTACGCGCGCGCGGGCGCCCTGTGGCGCGAGCTCGGCAACGTCCACGGCCTCGTCCGCTCCCTGCGCGCCCGCGCGTGGCTGGCGCTGCGGCTGGAGGGCACGGAGGGCCGCCGGGACGGCGGGGACGACACAGCGTCCGCGTTGATGGCGAGCGCGATCAACGCGTGCACGGCGGCGCTGGACTCCGCGGACGACGAGGAGGCACGCCGGCTGCTGGTCGCCGAACTGGGCCATACGCACCGGCAGTTCAGCGACCTGCTCGCCCGTTCGGCCACGGAGGACGCCGAGGACGAGTCGATCCGTGCCGCGCTGGAGGCGGCCCTGGCCCAAGTGACCCAGGCCGTCGCGGTGTTCGCCGCCCTCGGCGACGACGCGCTGCACAACCGCACCGGCGCCGAACTCGCCGCGGGCTGGCTGGAGGCCGACCTGAGCCGCCCGGAGCGGGCCGCGGCACGCGCGCGTGCGGTGCTGACGGCGTACGAGGGCCGCGACGAGGCCGACGAGGCGGCGCGGGAGCGGCGCGCCGAGGCCGAGCAGATGCTTCAGGTCATGGAGGAACAGGACGCCGAGTAGCGGGAGCTACTCGACGCCGATGAGCAGCAGCGCTCCTTGCCGCCCACCCCGGTACACCACCGTGTCGACGGCGAGATAGGCCTCACGCACGCGTGCTTCGAGGTGCTCGGCGATCGTCTCGGGTGCCTCGTCGCCGAGGACGAGGGTGACGAGTTCGCCGCCTGCCGAGAGCATCCGGTCGAGGACGGTCTCGGCGGTGGCGGTGACGTCCGTCCCGATCACGGCGACGTCGCCGTCGACGAGGCCGAGGACGTCGCCGGCCTGGCAGATGCCGGCCATGGTCCAGGACTGGCGTTCGGCGACGGCGACCTCGGCGTAGCGGGTCGCGCCGGCCGCCGAGGTCATCGACACGACGTCCTCGTCGAAGCGGCGCTCCGGTTCGTGCACGGCGAGCGCCGCGATGCCCTGGACCGCGGAGCGGGTCGGGATCAGCGCCACCCGGATGCCCTCCGCGCGGGCCTGCTCGGCCGCGGCGGCCGCGGTGTGGCGCAGCTCGGCGTCATTGGGCAGCAGCACGACCTCGCGCGCGTGGGCACGCCGTACGGCCTCCACGAGCTCCCCGCTCGCGGGCGGCTCCCCGGGGCGCGCGAGGACGGTGGTCGCGCCGGCCTCGCCGTACAGCCCGGCCAGTCCCTCGCCCGGCACGACGGCGACGACGGCCCGCTGGGCCCGTTCCCGGGGCGGCCGCTCGGCACCGGTGGTGTGCACATCACCGGCACCGAAGTGGGTGATCCGGATCCGGTACGGCCGTCCGGCCTCGACGCCGGCCTCCACCGCGGCCCCGGCGTCGTCGACGTGCACATGGACGTTCCACAGCCCGTCACCGCCGACGATCACGAGCGAGTCCCCTAGGCCGTCGAGCCGCTCCCGGAGCCGGTCCACGGCGGCGTCCTCGGCCTCCAGCAGATAGATCACCTCGAAGGCGGGACCGCTCTCGTCCAGGGAGTCGGCGCATTCCTCGGCCGTCTCGGGCTCCACGCGCGCGTGCGCCCCGGACACCACCGCGGGGACCGCCACCGCCTTCCCCGTGAACGTCTCCACCAGCGCCCCCAGCACCGCCACCAGCCCTCGTCCCCCGGCGTCGACGACCCCCGCGCGCTCCAGGACCGCCAACTGCCCGGGCGTGGCCGCCAGCGCCGCACGTGCCCCCTCGTAGGCCGCTCGCGCGACCGCCCCGCAGTCGTCGCCCTTCGCCCCGCCTGCCGCGTCGGCGGCGGCCGAGGCGACCGTGAGGACCGTGCCCTCGACCGGGTGGGCCACGGCCTGGCGGGCGGAGTCGGCCGCGTGCCGCAGGGCGAGCCGGAGACCGGAGCCGTCGGTGTGAGCCGTCTCACCGTCGGCGGCGAGCACCTGGGCCATGCCCCGCAGCAGTTGGGCGAGGATCGTCCCGGAGTTCCCCCGGGCGCCGATGAGGGCCCCGTGCGCCATCGCGCGGGCCGCGTCCGCGAGGGTGGGCCTACCGACGTCGTACGCGGTGAACACGGCCTCCACGGCCGCGACCGCCGATTCCACGGTCAGGTACAGGTTCGTCCCCGTGTCCCCGTCGGCCACGGGATAGACGTTGATCGCGTCGATCTCCTCACGCGCCCGACCGAGTGACTCCAGCGCGAGACCGCACCAGGTGCGCACCGCGAGAGCATCGAAGAATGTCTGCGGCACCTGCGCCACCTGCGCCTCCTTGAGCTGCCGACCGTGGCACGCAGCGTAGACCCAGGGCGGGTGCGCGCCGGAAGCGGGCCGGGGGCGGGCCCCTGAGCAGGCATGGTAGTTTCGTTGGACTGGCGCAGTCGTTGTATGCTGCTCCGGTTGCCCGATGAAAATCGGGCCGTTCCCCTGGCAACGCCACTCAGATCTCTGATAGTAGATCTCGATCCCGGCATGCCGGGATTATCCGTAAGAGCATCTGAAGTCTTTGGAGTGACCCGTGGCTGCCAACTGCGACGTCTGCGGCAAGGGGCCGGGCTTCGGCAACAACATCTCGCACTCGCACCGCCGTACGTCCCGTCGCTGGAACCCGAACATCCAGCGCGTCCGTACCGTGGTCGGCGGGACGCCGAAGCGCGTGAACGCCTGCACCTCGTGCATCAAGGCCGGCAAGGTCTCGCGCTGACGCCCACAGCTGAGCGCGCGGCCACTGCTGGTTCGCTGCAGTAAGCCGGTCCACCTCGGTGGACCGGCTTTTTGCTGTGCCCGGGCGGCCGCCGGCTCGCTACGAGCCCTCGCGGAACCGCCACCCGTGGTCCACAGGCCCGATCCCCCCGCCGAGCGCGAACCCCGCCTTGATCGCCCCGGTGACGTACTCCTTGGCCGCCGCCACCGCCTCCGGGACCGACAGCCCCTTGGCGAGCCCCGAGGCGATGGCCGAGGCGAGCGTGCAGCCCGTGCCGTGGGTGTGCCGGTTGTCGTAGCGCGGCGCCCGCAGCCAGTGCTCCTCGGAACCGTCCGTCAGCAGATCCACGGCGTCCCCGGACAGATGGCCGCCCTTGATCAGCACCCAGCGCGGTCCGTACGCCAGCACGGCCGCCGCGGCCTGGCGCAGTTGCTCCTCCGCCTCGACCCGGACGCCGGTGAGCTGCGCCACCTCGTCGAGGTTGGGCGTCGCCACGGTCGCCACCGGCAGCAGTTTCGTGCGCACCGAGTCCAGTGCGGAGGCCGCGAGCAACGGGTCTCCGTGCTTGGAGACGCCGACCGGGTCGACGACCGCCGGCGCGTCCGTGCCCCCGATCAACTCCGCCACCGTCTCGACCAGTTCGGCGGACGCCAGCATCCCCGTCTTGATCGCCTGGACGCCGATGTCGTCGACGACGCTGCGGTACTGGGCGCGTACCGCCTCCACGGGCAGTTCCCAAGCGCCCTGCACGCCGACGGAGTTCTGCGCGGTGACCGCGGTGATCACGCTCATGCCGTGCACGCCGAGTGCCAGCATCGTCTTCAGGTCGGCCTGGATGCCCGCGCCGCCGCCGGAGTCGGAGCCGGCCACCGTAAGGACGTTGGGGATCCCGAGGTTGGGGATCATGACTCGATGTCCCCGCCGAAGTGGTCCCAGCCGCCCTTCTTGGTCCACGGCGCCCCGTCCACCGTCACCTGGGGCAGCGCGGAGGGGTTGAGGACCTCGCCGATGACCTTCCAGCGGGCCGGGAGCTTCACGTCCGGCGGGAAGGTCGCCACGATCGCGTGGTCCTCTCCCCCGGTCAGCACCCACTGCATGGGATCGACGCCGACGGCCTGCCCGATGTCGTTCATCTGCGTCGGGATGTCGATCGCGCCGGAGCGGATGTCGATCCGGACCTTGCTGGCCTCGGCGATGTGCCCGAGGTCGGCGATCAGCCCGTCGCTGACGTCGCACATCGCGGTCGCGCCGAGCCCCGCGGCGGCCGGACCAGCGTGATACGGCGGCTCGGGGCGCCGATGGGCCTCCACGAAGGCCCGCGGCGAGCGGAAGCCGCGGGCCAGCACGGCGTATCCGGCGGCGGACCAGCCCAGCCAGCCGGTCACCGCCACGAGGTCGCCGGGCTGTGCGCCGGCCCGCGTCACGGGCTCCTGGTTGCGCAGATCGCCGAGCGCGGTGATCGACACCATGATCGAGTCGCCCCGTACGACGTCGCCGCCGACCACGGAGGCGCCCGCGACCTGGCACTCGTCGCGCAGGCCGTCCATCAGCTCGGTCGGCCAGGTCACCGGGAGTTCGGCCGGCACGACCAGGCCGAGCAGCAGCGCGGTCGGTACGGCACCCATGGCGGCGATGTCCGCGAGGTTTTGCGCGGCGGCCTTGCGGCCGACGTCGTAGGCCGTGGACCAGTCGCGGCGGAAGTGCCGCCCCTCCAGCAGGATGTCGGTGCTGGCGACCACCCTGCGGTCGGGCGCGGCCACCACCGCGGCGTCGTCGCCGGGGCCCACCCGGACCGCCGGGGTGGTGGTGAGACGGGAGGTGAGCTCCCTGATGAGCCCGAACTCGCCGAGCTCACCAACAGTGCCCTTCATTGCCCTTACGCCCCTTCTGTCCCTGTCCGCACCCGGTCGCGCGTCACTTCGGTCCTCGTTACGGTCGAGGTGTACGTCAACTTCTGTCGTGCCGGTACCCCGGCGCGCAAGCCCCGGCCATCGCAGGTCTCCCCGCGGCGAGCGGCGACGCGATACCGTGGCGTTCCTTTTCCCCACATGATCCTCGTGGCCGCCCTGGAGGTTCCGTGGTACAGGCGTACATCCTGATCCAGACGGAGGTCGGCAAGGCGTCGACCGTCGCCGAGACGATCAGCAAGATCCCTGGAGTCATCCAGGCCGAGGACGTGACAGGACCGTACGACGTCATCGTGCGCGCCCAGGCCGACACGGTCGACGACCTGGGTCGCATGGTGGTCGCGAAGGTCCAGCAAGTGGACGGCATCACCCGCACCCTGACCTGCCCGGTCGTACATCTGTAGCCCCCGTCTACCCTTGGCCGGTGAACTCTTTCCGTCACCGGCACACTTCTGTCCTCGGGCTGCCCGCGCTCGTGCTGCTGATCACCGCTGCGGGCTGCTCATCAGCAGACGGCAGCGCGTCGGCGGCGGTTCCCAGTCCCGGCAGGACGGCGGCGAAGCTGTGTCAGAACCTGGACAAAGCACTGCCGGCCAAGGTCGACGGTGAGCGCCGTGCGGATCCCTCGCCCGCGTCCCCGCTGACCGCGGGCTGGGGGGACGACCCGGCGATCATACTGCGCTGCGGTGTCGTACGGCCGCCGAAGATGATCGACCCCAAGGTGGCCGAGGGCCGGGATCCGGACGCGGTGGCCGGAGGTGTGGAAGGCGTCAAGTGGCTGATGGAGAAGCAGGACGGCGGGGGGTACCGGTTCACCTCCGCGAGCCGCCGCGCGTACGTCGAGGTCACCGTGCCCGAAGGACTGGACAGCTCGGGAGCGCTGATCGACCTGGCTCCGGCCATCAAGAAGGCGATCCCCACGGGGATCGCCGACCTGACCGTGGCGGACCCTACCTGAGCCCGGTGGACCGCCTCAGCGCCGCCTGGATCAGCCGGTCCACCAGTTCCGGGTAGCTGATCCCGCTCGCCTGCCACATCTGCGGGTACATCGAGATCGGTGTGAAGCCGGGCATCGTGTTGATCTCGTTGATCACGAACTCCCCGTCCTCGGTGAGGAAGAAGTCCGCGCGCACCAGCCCCTCGCAGGAGGCCGCCTCGAAGGCGTCCACCGCGAGCCGCTGGACCTCGGCCGTCTCATCTGGCGTCAGCGGGGCCGGCACGATGCCGGGCGTGGAGTCGATGTACTTGGCCTCGAAGTCGTAGTACGCGTGCGCGTCCGGCGGCGGGATCTCGGCCGGGACGGAGGCGCGCGGGCCGTCCTCGAACTCCAGCACCCCGCACTCGATCTCACGGCCGCGCAGGGCCGCCTCGACGAGGATCTTCGGGTCGTGCCGCTGGGCCTCGGCGATGGCCTCGTCCAGACCGGCCATGTCCTCGACCTTGGTGATGCCGATCGACGAGCCCGCGCGTGCGGGCTTCACGAAGAGCGGCCAGCCGTGCTCGCCGGCCAGGTCGACGATCTTCTTGCGGGCTGCCGACTCGTCCCGCTCCCACTCGCGCGGCCGGATCACCACGTACGGGCCCACCTTGAGCCCGAACGAGGTGAACACCCGCTTCATGTACTCCTTGTCCTGGCCGACGGCCGAGGCGAGCACGCCCGAGCCCACGTACGGGGTGCCGGAGAGCTCCAGGAGGCCCTGGAGGGTGCCGTCCTCGCCGTACGGGCCGTGCAGCACCGGGAAGACCACGTCGACGTCACCGAGGGCCTTGGGCACCGATCCGGGCTCGCTGTAGACCACTTCGCGGCTCGCCGGGTCGACGGGGAGCACCACGCCGCCCTCGCTGGACTCCGCGAGGTCGTCGACCTCGGGCGTACGGCGGTCGGTGATCGCCATGCGTTCGGGATCGTCGGCGGTGAGCACCCAGCGGCCGCCGCGGGTGATGCCGATCGGCAGCACGTCGTACCGCGTCCGGTCGATCGCGCGCAGCACGGCGCCGGCTGTGACCATGGAGATCCCGTGCTCGGAGCTGCGACCGCCGAACACGACGGCCACGCGCGGCTTGCGGGGCGGCTGGTCAGGGCTCTGGGGGAGGTTCTCGGTGCTCATATCGCGTTGAGAGTACCCGGTGGTAGGGGCCGGAGTCAGCGTCCGTTGACGATGGCGGTTCGCGCAGCGCCCCCAAAGGGGCGCGGGGCTCTATCCACCTGCGGCTCCGCCGCGCGGGCGCGAGCAACCACAACGGCGCCGCAGCCGCCCGACGACACTCCCCGGCACCCAGCGGAGCGCCTAGCGGCGCTCGGGCTTCGCGCTGCGCGACATGAGCTCCTTGAGGGCGACCACGGGCGGCTTGCCCTCGTGGACGATGCCGACGACGGTCTCCGTGATGGGCATGTCGACGCCGTGCCGGCGGGCCAGATCCAGCACGGACTCACAGGACTTGACGCCCTCGGCGGTCTGCTTGGTGACCGCGATGGTCTCCTGGAGGGTCATGCCCTTGCCGAGGTTGGTGCCGAAGGTGTGGTTGCGGGACAGCGGCGAGGAGCACGTCGCCACCAGGTCGCCGAGGCCCGCGAGTCCGGCGAACGTCATCGGGTCGGCGCCCAGCGCGACACCGAGCCGCGCCGTCTCGGCGAGTCCGCGCGTGATGAGTGAACCCTTGGCGTTGTCGCCGAGGCCCATGCCGTCCGCGATGCCGACGGCGAGCCCGATGACGTTCTTCACGGCACCGCCCAGCTCGCAGCCCACCACGTCGGTCTCGGTGTACGGCCTGAAGTACGGCGTGTGACAGGCGCCCTGGATGCGCTGCGCGACGGATTCGTCGGTGCAGGCGACCACGGCGGCGGCCGGCATCCGCGCGGCGATCTCGCGGGCCAGGTTGGGCCCGGTGACCACGGCGATGCGGTCCTGGCCGACCTTGGCCACGTCGTCGATGACCTCGCTCATCCGCATGGCGGTGCCGAGTTCGACGCCCTTCATCAGGGACACCAGGACCGTGCCCGGCGCCAGCATCGGCGTCCACTCGGCGAGGTTGGCGCGCAGGGTCTGGGAGGGGACGGACAGCACGGTGAAGTCCGCGCCGGCCATGGCCCGGGCCGGGTCGGTGGTCGCCCGCATGCCCTGCGGGAGCTCGACGCCGGGGAAGTAGTCCGGGTTCGTACGGGTCGAGTTGATGGCGTCGGCGACCTCGGGGCGACGCGCCCACAGGGTGACCTCGCATCCCGCGTCGGCGAGGACGATGCCGAAGGCGGTCCCCCACGAACCAGCACTCAGAACTGCCGCCTTGACGGGCTTGCTCACGTGCCCTGCCCCTCTTCCTGCTCGGCCTTTTCCTGCTCGGCCCTCGGCTGCGTCTGCCGGTTCTGCGCGGCAGTGCGGCGTCGCTGCTCGATGCGCTCCTGACGCGGATCGTACGGCGTCTTCGGCGCCTTCTCGCCGCGGATCTGCTCCAGCTGGGCCGTGACGGCGGCCATGATGACCTCGGTCGCCTCCTTCAGCAGCTCCGGGGTCATCTCCTTGTCGTAGAAGCGCGCGAGATCCACGGGCGGGCCGGCGAGCACGTGGTGGGTCTTGCGCGGAAGGAGGTTGAGCTTCTTGGCGTAGGGCGGCAGCAGTTCGTTGGCGCCCCACTGCGCGACCGGGATCACCGGGCACTTGGTCTGCAGGGCCACGCGCGCGGCGCCGGTCTTGCCGGTCATGGGCCACTGGTCCGGGTCGCGGGTGATGGTGCCCTCGGGGTAGAACGCGACGCATTCGCCGCGCTCCACGGCGTCGATCGCGGCCCGGAAGGCGCTCAGCGCGTCCGTGGTCTCCCGGTAGACGGGGATCTGTCCGGTGCCGCGCATGGCGGCGCCGACGAATCCCTTCTTGAAAAGTCCACTCTTCGCCAGGAATCGCGGAACCCGGCCGGTGTTGTACTGAAAGTGCGCGTACGCGAAGGGATCGATGTGCGAATTGTGGTTCACCGCGGTGATAAATCCGCCCTCGGCCGGAATGTGCTCCATTCCACGCCAGTCCCGCTTGATCAGAACCACCAGCGGCGGTTTGCAGATCACCGCGGCGAAGCGGTACCAGAAGCCGATTCTGCGGCGGGGCACGCGTGCACCTTCCTCTAGAGATCAAGGACATCGGGCCGGGGGGCCGCACAAGTGTCGCCCCAGGCCGCCGGTCTGTCGAGAACACCGTACGCCCGCCCGTCTCCCACCCCCACCCTTGCAAGGAGCTTCGCAGGCCTCCCATTACCGTCACCGCCAGATGACGCCGGTGACGGCTGAGTGACAATGGCCGGGACTAGAGAGGGAGCGAAACGCTCGTGCAGTGGACCTTGGTCATACCCCTGAAGCCCTTGGCGCGGGCGAAGAGCAGGCTCTCGGACACCGCGTCGGACGGGCTGCGCCCCGGCCTCGCCCTCGCGTTCGCGCAGGACACGGTGGCGGCGGCGCTGGCCTGCCCGGCGGTCAAGGATGTGGCAGTCGTCACGAACGACGCCCTGGCCGGCCGCGAGCTGGGCGCACTTGGCGCGCATATCGTCCCCGACGAGCCGGGAGGCGGCCTGAACGCGGCACTGGCACACGCGACGGCCGTCGTACGCTCCTTGCGCCCCGAAAGCCCCGTAGCGGCCCTGAACGCCGATCTTCCGGCACTGCGCCCCCTGGAATTGGCCCGGGTCCTGGATGCGGCAACGGAATTCCCCCGCGCTTTCCTTCCCGACGCGGCAGCCATCGGCACCACATTGCTCGGGGCTGCGCCCGGCCAGGAATTACTGCCCGAATTCGGCGAGGATTCGCGGTTCCGGCACCGCGCCTCGGGGGCAGTGGAACTCGGCCTCGAAGACGTCGGCTCCGTACGCCAGGACGTGGACACCGGCGAGGATCTACGGGCGGCACTGGCTCTGGGAGTGGGCCCACGAACGGCGGCGATGGCAGCACGGCTACTGATCAAGGAGCCGTGACGGCAACCCCGCCAAGGGGCGGGGGAACTGCCCGACCAGTCCCCACGGCCCCGCACGCGAAACACAACCCGTCGTAGGGTTACCGCCATGCAGGCCACCGCGTACACCTACGACGAGAACACCCGCTCCGGCAGCGTCCTCCTGGACGACGGCACCCCCGTCCCCTTCGACGCCCCCGCCTTCGACGCCGGAGGCCTACGGCTGCTGCGCCCCGGGCAGCGGGTCCGTATCGAGACGGAGGGCGAGGGCGAGTCCCTGCACATCACGCTGGTGACCCTGCAAACGCTCTGAGCAGCGGCTCCAACACGCCGCGGGCCGGACTCCACACGGAGTCCGGCCCGGCGCGTGAGTGCCCCTGCGGTCCTACCTCTTGCGGGCGGTCGCCTTCTTGGCGGTGGTCTTGCGAGCCGTCGACTTCTTGGCGGGCGCCTTCTTGGCGGTCGCCTTCTTCGCCGGGGCCTTCTTGGCCGTCGCCTTCTTGGCGGTCGTCTTCTTCGCCGCGGTCGTCTTCTTGGCGGCCGTCGTGGTCTTCTTCGCCGGAGCCTTCTTCGCGGTGGTCTTCTTCGCGGCGGCCGTGGTCTTCTTGGCCGTCGTCTTCTTCGCGGTGGTCTTCTTCGCCGCGGCGGCCTTGGTGGTCTTCTTCGCGGCGGCCTTCTTGACCGTCGCCGCGGCACCACCGGTCAGGCTGCCCTTGGGCGCCTTCTTGACGGCGACCTCGCCGCCCCGCGGGAGCTTCTTCGAGCCGCTGACCAGGTCCTTGAAGCCCTGACCGGCGCGGAAGCGCGGAACGGAGGTCTTCTTGACCCGAACCCTCTCGCCCGTCTGGGGGTTACGGGCGTAACGAGCAGGTCGGTCGACCTTCTCGAACGAACCGAAGCCGGTGACCGAGACCCGCTCACCCGCGACGACCGCGCGGACGATGGCGTCCAGTACATGGTCGACAGCATCGGCGGCCTGCTGGCGGCCGCCCATCTTGTCGGCAATCGCTTCTACGAGCTGCGCCTTGTTCACGTCTTCCCCTTCGGAGACATCGCCAGAACGAAAGTGTTCAAGCTTTTTCGCACGTTAGGCAGATATATACCGCAAATCAAACACGAAACGGGCTAATCACCCTTGTGCCGCAACAGACTCGACTGTCTCGAAGGTGTTCAGCGTTCCTCTTCGGGGAATCGCCCCGCGTCGAGATCCGCCATGAACCGCTCCAGACGCCTTGCCGCTTCGGCGACGTCGTGCTTGGCCGCGGCCGTAATGACCAGCAGCTTCCGGGTCAGCGCCATCCGTACGCCCTCCGGGACTTGCAGTGCGCGCACCCTTGTGTGCGCTTCCTTCAGTTGGTCCGCGACTGCCGCATAGAGCTCGAGTTGGCCGTCGTGTTCCATGCACAGATTGTGCCATCTGGGGCGAGTTGTCGCCTGCCAGGGGTGCAACTCCGGCCTCAAATGGCCTTCCGGGCACTTGCGGAAGTCACGGTTACACCACTCGCGTACCCCCGCAACATCCCTCGTAACGTGGGAAGTTGAGTCCGGCACGTAAGCCGCGCAGGGCCGTTCGGGTGCAGACATGGCAGTACCCCCGATCGGGCTGATCGGGGGTACTGAGGGGGTGTTGCGGTGTCCGAAAGTCGCCTTGCGCTCAGGCCTCGGTGCGAACCGGAGCGATCTCGGGCTCAGGTCTGAAGCGTGCGCGGCTTGAACGACGGCCGCTTCGCCTCGTAGGCGGCGATGTCCTCTTCGTTCTGGAGGGTGATCGAGATGTCGTCGAGGCCGTTGAGCAGCCGCCAGCGGGAGTTCTCGTCCAGCTCGAAGGAGGCGGTGATGCCCTCGGCGCGCACCTCGCGGGCCTCCAGGTCAACGGTGATCTCGGCCTGCGGGTCCTTCTCCGTGAGCTCCCACAGCGCGTCCACGATCTTCTGCTCCAGAACCACCGTGAGCAGGCCGTTCTTGAGCGAGTTGCCGCGGAAGATGTCGGCGAAGCGGGAGGAGATGACCGTCTTGAAGCCGTAGTTCTGCAGCGCCCACACGGCGTGCTCACGGGAGGAACCGGTGCCGAAGTCGGGACCGGCGACCAGGACCGTGGCGCCCTGCCGCTCGGGCTGGTTGAGGATGAACGTCTCGTCCTTGCGCCAGGCCTCGAACAACCCGTCCTCGAACCCGTCCCGCGTGACCTTCTTGAGCCAGTGAGCAGGGATGATCTGGTCGGTGTCGACGTTGGAGCGGCGCAGCGGGACGGCCCGGCCGGTGTGCTTGGTGAATGCTTCCATGGCTGATCAGACTCCAGCGGGCGTACGGGTCTCGGCGTCGGACAGGTCGGCCGGGGAGGCCAGGTGGCCCAGGACCGCGGTGGCCGCGGCGACCTGCGGCGACACCAGGTGGGTACGACCGCCCTTGCCCTGCCGGCCCTCGAAGTTGCGGTTGGAGGTGGACGCGGAGCGCTCACCCGGGGCCAGCTGGTCGGGGTTCATGCCCAGACACATCGAGCAGCCCGCGTGCCGCCATTCGGCGCCGGCCTCCTTGAAGACGACGTCCAGACCCTCGGAAACGGCCTGGAGACCGACCCGCGCGGAGCCGGGGACGACCAGCATCCGTACCCCGTCGGCGACTTTGCGGCCCTTGACGAGCTCGGCGGCGGCACGCAGGTCCTCGATGCGGCCGTTGGTGCAGGAGCCTACGAAGACGGTGTCCACCTTGATGGAGCGCAGCGACTGACCGGCCTCCAACCCCATGTACTCCAGGGCTTTTTCGGCGGCGAGGCGCTCCGAAGCGTCTTCGTACGAAGCAGGGTCGGGGACGGACGCCGAAAGCGGGGCGCCCTGGCCCGGGTTGGTGCCCCAGGTGACGAAGGGCGACAGTTCGGCGGCCTCGATGACGACCTCGGCGTCGAACTCGGCGTCGTCGTCCGTCTTCAGCGTCTTCCAGTACGCGACGGCCGCGTCCCAGTCCTCGCCCTTGGGCGCGTGCGGGCGGCCCTGAAGGTAGTCGAAGGTGGTCTGGTCGGGGGCGATCATGCCCGCGCGGGCACCGGCCTCGATCGACATGTTGCAGATGGTCATCCGGGCCTCCATCGAGAGCTTCTCGATGGCGGAGCCGCGGTACTCCAGGACATAGCCCTGGCCGCCGCCCGTGCCGATCCTGGCGATGATCGCCAGGATCAGGTCCTTGGCGGTGACACCGTCGGGCAGTTCGCCGTTGACGGTGATGGCCATGGTCTTGGGGCGGGCCATGGGCAGCGTCTGGGTGGCCAGCACGTGCTCCACCTGGGAGGTGCCGATGCCGAACGCCAGGCCGCCGAAGGCACCGTGCGTGGAGGTGTGGGAGTCACCGCAGACGACGGTCATGCCGGGCTGGGTCAGACCCAGCTGCGGGCCGACGACGTGCACGACGCCCTGCTCGACGTCGCCCAGCGGGTGCAGGCGCACACCGAACTCGGCGGCGTTCGCGCGCAGCGTCTCCAGCTGCACGCGGGAGACCGGGTCGGCGATGGGCTTGTCGATGTCGAGGGTCGGGGTGTTGTGGTCCTCGGTGGCGATGGTCAGGTCGAGCCGGCGCACCTTGCGGCCGCTCTTGCGGAGGCCGTCGAAGGCCTGCGGGCTGGTCACCTCGTGCAGCAGGTGCAGATCGATGAAGAGGAGGTCGGGCTCGCCCTCGGCGCGCCGGACGACATGGTCGTCCCAGACCTTCTCCGCGAGTGTCCTACCCATCGCTTTCCCTCCGGCCGGCTTACGGTCCGCCGGCCCAACTAGAGATCTTGAGAAGGCGGCCACCGCCCGCGCCCCTGCTTCCGGGCGTCCGCCGCCAGGCCCGTTCGGTTTACGGGCCGCTCTGCCTTCGTTCTTCCAGAGTGGCGTGTTCCACGGAAAATTGAACTTGCGTTTCACAGAGTGAGACGCGAGTATCGTTGCATGGACAACAGTAGCGGCGTCGGCGTTCTGGACAAGGCAGCCCTTGTCCTGAGCGCCCTGGAGTCCGGTCCGGCCACCCTCGCAGGGCTCGTCTCGGCCACCGGACTGGCACGACCCACGGCCCATCGACTGGCCGTGGCTCTGGAACACCACCGCATGGTGGCGCGTGACATGCAGGGCCGTTTCATTCTCGGCCCTCGGCTGGCGGAACTGGCCGCGGCAGCGGGTGAGGACCGTCTCCTCGCCACCGCCGGCCCGGTCCTCACCCACCTCCGTGACGTCACCGGCGAGAGCGCACAGCTCTACCGCCGCCAGGGCGACATGCGCATCTGCGTGGCGGCGGCGGAACGTCTGTCCGGCCTTCGGGACACGGTCCCGGTCGGCTCGACGCTCACGATGAAGGCGGGCTCCTCGGCCCAGATCCTCATGGCCTGGGAGGAGCCGGAGCGTCTGCACCGCGGCCTCCAGGGCGCCCGCTTCACGGCCACGGCCCTCTCGGGCGTACGGCGCCGGGGCTGGGCCCAGTCGATCGGCGAGCGCGAGCCGGGCGTCGCGTCCGTCTCCGCGCCCGTGCGTGGCCCGTCGAACCGCGTGGTGGCCGCAGTGTCCGTCTCCGGCCCCATCGAGCGCCTGTCCCGGCACCCCGGCCGCATGCACGCCCAGGCGGTCATCGACGCCGCGGCCCGCCTCTCGGAGGCCCTGCGCCGCACGGGCTGACGGCATCGCCGTACGTCGGGAAAGGGCAGCCTCAACGCCGCGGCGGCCCTCCTCCGACGCTCAGGTGACGCACCCAAGGGGGGCGCGGAGAACGGCGCGACCAGCCACAGTCGGCCCGCACGCACCCGCCCCTTACCCGAAGATCCCACGGCGCAGAATCTGCCACCACCAGCTGTCCGCCGACGACCGCGCCATCGTGGCTGATCGCGCAGTTCCCCGCATCCCTAGGACGTCGCACTCCCGGATCTGTGAGCGAACCGGTCCTTCGCATACCGGCCCCGCGACTCCACGGGCACTTGCCCATGCGCCGCCGCCAGACCGAACGCCGGCATGTCCGCGTAGATCGACTCGTACGCCCCCTCGGGCACCACGTAGGCCTCGTGCCACAGCCCCACGTGCCCCCGCACCTTCCCCGCCCGCTCCTTGCGGTTGATGATCCCCCACACCCGGTGATGGAACATGTCCGGCGAGGCGGCGTACGCGTAGAGCTTCTCCTTGGACTCCCAGTACTGGACGACGTAGTACGTCCGCGGTGAAGCAGTCAGCAGTACACGCCCCAGCAGCCCCCGGTCGCCGTCCCGCGCAAGCTCCCCCAGCATGCGGAACATCGACAGCATGACCGGGAGCCACTGGTGCACCGCCCAGAAGTGGTTGATCCGCATCCCGATGAGCAGGACCACCACATCGCCCTCGGCATCCGCGGTCGTACGACCCAGCACCGGCTTGGCGAACATGAGGCCCCCTGGCTCCGCAACCGGATAGCGGCACTATCCTTCTGATCGGTGTTTGGATAGTGGCACTTCCCAAGGAGGGGCGCAAGAGATGCGGCTGGCGGAGCTCAGCGAGCGCAGTGGGGTGCCCATCGCGACGATCAAGTACTACCTGCGCGAAGGCCTGTTGGCGCCCGGCCGCCAGATCAACGCCCGCACCGCCGAGTACGACGAGGAGCATCTGCGCCGGCTGCGTCTGGTGCGCGCGATGATCCAGGTCGGACGGGTGCCGGTGGCGACGGTCCGGGAGGTGCTCGGGCATGTCGACGACGACGCCCTCCCCCGGACGATCCGCCTGGGTGCGGCCCTGTGGGCGTTGCCGCAGGTCCCGGAGCCGGACGAGGACGACGAGTACGTTCGGGCCGCGCACGACGTGGCGGACGAACTGCTGGAGTCCCTGGGCTGGTCGAACGCCAAGGCGCTGGTGACGATCTCGCCCTCCTACCGTTCGCTGGTGGTGGCCATGGCCGCGCTCAGACGGCTCGGTTACGACTGGGATCCTCAACTGCTGCTGGAGTACGCCCGGTTGATGCACGGGGCGGCGGTTCTCGACCTGGACTTCGTCGAGACCCATGCGTCGGAGGCCGAGAAGGTGGAGACGGCGGTCCTGGGGGCGATCCTCGTCGAGCCGATGCTTCAGGCACTGCACCGGCTGGCACAGGAGGAGGAGTCGGCGCGCCGGTACGGCTTCGGTGACCAGGAATGACGAAGGCCCCCCACCGAAGTGGAGGGCCTTCACCGTGTACCCCCGACCGGATTCGAACCGGCGCTACCGCCTTGAGAGGGCGGCGTGCTAGGCCGCTACACAACGGGGGC
>CBFGZZ010000194.1:0-16273 GCA_965653385.1 uncultured Streptomyces sp.
TCGACGTCGACATGGACCGCGAGCGTGTCTCCCTGTCGCTGAAGGCGACGCAGGAAGACCCGTGGCAGCAGTTCGCCCGGACCCACCAGATCGGTCAGGTCGTCCCGGGTAAGGTCACCAAGCTGGTTCCGTTCGGTGCGTTCGTCCGCGTGGACGAGGGCATCGAGGGTCTGGTCCACATCTCCGAGCTGGCCGAGCGCCACGTGGAGATCCCGGAGCAGGTCGTCCAGGTCAACGACGAGATCTTCGTCAAGGTCATCGACATCGACCTCGAGCGTCGCCGCATCAGCCTCTCGCTGAAGCAGGCCAACGAGGCCTTCGGTGCCGACCCGGCCACGGTCGAGTTCGACCCGACCCTGTACGGCATGGCCGCGTCCTACGACGACCAGGGCAACTACATCTACCCCGAGGGCTTCGACCCCGAGACCAACGACTGGCTCGAGGGCTACGAGACCCAGCGCGAGGCGTGGGAGCACCAGTACGCCGAGGCGCAGACCCGCTTCGAGCAGCACCAGCAGCAGGTCATCAAGAGCCGCGAGGCCGACGCTGCCGCTGCCGCCGAAGGTGGCGACGCCGCGGGTGCGGCTCCGGCCGCGGGTGGCGGTTCGTACTCCTCCGAGGGTCCGGACAACTCCGGTGCGCTGGCTTCGGACGAGGCGCTTGCCGCGCTGCGGGAGAAGCTGGCGGGTGGGCAGAGCTGAACTCCCCCAGAGGGGGTACCCCCAGCCGCTGAGGCTTAGCCGGTAACTGAGGGGCCGTACCTTTCGAGGTGCGGTCCCTCAGGCGTTTGTACGTGGTCCATCGTGTGCCGGCCGGTGGGGGCTTGTCGCGCCGTTCCCCGCGCCCCTAAAAGCGAGGGCGTTGTCCGTGGCGTTCTCGTGATCTTGACCCTTTCCTCGGGGAATGCCCGTGCCCGTAAGGGTGTTGTCACGTACGGACACGAGGAGGAGCGGTCACTGTGCTTGATCCGCAGGGTTTGTACGCGTGGGAGCCGAAGGGGCTGGCTGTCGTCGACATGGCGCTCGCCCAGGAGTCGGCCGGTCTTGTCATGCTCTACCACTTCGACGGATACATCGACGCGGGTGAGACCGGCGACCAGATCGTCGACGGACTCCTGGACTCGCTGCCCCACCAGGTCGTCGCCCGCTTCGACCACGACCGGCTGGTGGACTACCGCGCCCGCCGACCGCTGCTGACGTTCAAGCGCGACCGCTGGGCCGGGTACGAGGTGCCGGGCATAGAGGTACGGCTCGTACAGGACGCGACCGGGGCGCCGTTCCTGCTGCTGTCCGGGCCCGAGCCGGACGTGGAGTGGGAGCGCTTCGCCGCGGCGGTCAAGGAGATCGTGGAGCGGCTCGGCGTACGCCTCTCGGTGAACTTCCACGGCATCCCCATGGGCGTCCCGCACACCCGTCCGGTCGGCGTCACCCCGCACGGCAACCGCACCGACCTCGTCCCGGGCCACAGCAGCCCCTTCGACGAGGCGCAGGTGCCCGGCAGCGCCGAGGCCCTCGTCGAGTACCGGCTGATGGAGGCCGGGCACGATGTGCTGGGCGTCGCCGCGCACGTCCCGCACTACATCGCCCGCTCCGCCTACCCGGACGCCGCCCTGACCGTCCTGGAGACCGTCACCGCGGCGACCGGGCTGGTCCTGCCCGGCATCGCGCACTCCCTGCGCACGGAAGCCCACCGCACGCAGAACGAGATCGACCGGCAGATCCGCGAGGGCGACGAGGAGCTCACCAACCTCGTCGAGGGCCTTGAGCACCAGTACGACGCGATGGCGGGTGCCGAGTCCCGGGGCAACATGCTCGCCGAGCCGGTGGACATCCCGTCGGCGGACGAGATCGGGCGGGAGTTCGAGCGGTTCCTGGCGGAGCGGGAGGGCGACAACTGAGGGGGAAGGGCTGGTCCTGCCGGATGCGCTGTCAGTGGCAGGGCCTAAGCTTCGGGACATGCTGAAGGTGGGCCTGACCGGGGGCATCGGTGCCGGTAAGAGCGAGGTGTCGCGGCTGCTCGTGGAGCACGGAGCAGTGCTGATCGACGCGGACCGGATCGCGCGCGAGGTCGTAGCGCCCGGTACGGCCGGGCTCGCCGCCGTCGTCGAGGCGTTCGGTGAGGACGTGCTCGCCGCGGACGGCAGCCTCGACCGGCCCAAGCTGGGCTCGATCGTCTTCGCCGACCCCGACCGGCTCGCCGTGCTGAACTCGATCGTGCACCCCCTCGTCGGCGCCCGCTCCCGCGAACTCGAAGAGGCCGCCGCAGAGGACGCCGTCGTCGTGCACGACGTCCCGCTCCTCACGGAGAATGGCCTCGCGCCGCTGTACGACCTCGTGATCGTCGTCGACGCCGGCCCCGAGACCCAGCTCGACCGCCTCGTCCGGCTGCGCGGCATGACCGAGGAGGACGCACGCGCACGCATGGCCGCGCAGGCCACGCGTGAGCAGCGCCGGGAGATCGCGGACATCGTCATCGACAACGACGTGCGGCTGGAAGAGCTCCAAGGACGCGTGAAGGACGTGTGGGACGAACTCGTGCGCCGAGCTCATGAGGCACAGGGAAGCCGGCAGCCCCGGGCGTCCCAGGAATAGCGGCGGCCCGTCCGCGCGTTGAAGCCCTCCAGCGAGGGAAGGACATTGCCGTGCCCGAGACCAGCGGTTCGACCGGACGTACTCCGGAGACGCATGTCATCGACTACCGCGCCGCCGAGCAACTGCTCGCCGCGCGGGACCCGCGGGGCGCGGTGAAGCTGCTCGACGAGGTCATCGCCGTCCACCCGGAGAACACCGCCGCCCGGCTGCTGCGCGCACGGGCCTTCTTCGCCGCCGCGCAACTGCGGCCCGCCGAGCTGGAGTTCACCATCGTCCTGGAGCGAGAGCCGGACAACGCGTTCGCGCACTTCGCGCTCGCCAGGACCTACGAGCGGCAGGGCCGGGGCGGCCAGGCCAAGCGCCACTTCCGGCTGGCCGCCGCGCTCGACCCGAACCCGCAGTACCTCAAGGCGGCCCGGTTCGACGCGTGAGAGGCGGTCAGGGGGGATGAGGCTTCGGTGCCTAGGGGTGGTCCTCCGGCGGTGGCCGGTAGGGGCGGTTCTCGGGTGCCCGGCCGTGGGGACGGCTGTCGGGCGTCCGGCCGTAGGGACGGTTCTCGGGTGGGCGATACGGCGGTATGTCGCGGCCGGGCTGGTAGTGCGGGCCCTGGCGGATGTGTCTGAGGACCATGGCCGTGTCGATCATGATCACCAGCCACAGCGCCCCGCAGGCCGCCGCCCAGCCGGGGCGCCCCGCCAGCGCGAACGCGGCGGTGCCGAAGATCGTCCAGACCAGGCCCCACACGCACAGCCAGAAGCGGGCTCGCAGTGCACTGCGCGCTGTCGTCGGCTCACTGCCCGTACGCATCAGGATCACCACTCCTTCTTGAAACGTACTCCTCGCGGGGGGCCTCGTGCTGCCGGACACCGATGAACTGGCCGAGGTGCTGCTCGACCTCGGGGTACCCCACGAGGACATCAACGACCTCGTGCGGATGGCCCGACGGGTGACCGACGACCCGGAGCTGCGGCAGGCGCTGGAGCGGTCCGTCGACGAGCTCGTCCAGGGGATGGGGGAGGTCGGAGGACCGGTCGACCTGCCTGACCTGGACTGGGCCTCGGGCGCTCTTCAGCGCTGCTTCCCGGTGTACGTCTTCGTCGCGGCACTGCCGGCCACGCGCGCGTACCACCGCGAGCTCGGCGTCCCGGCCGACGTCACCCGGCGCACCCTCGCCGATCTCGGACGGAACATGGCCGTGTACCGCAGGCGGTACGGCCGGGCGGGAGTGCAGGCGCCGTGGTGGCTCGTCCATCACTTCCGTGGCGAGCTGTACCAGTTGGGACGGTTGCAGTTCGAGCGGGCGCGGCTCGGGCAGCGTACGGGGACTCGGCTCGCTGCGGCCGGACTCGACGTGCGTCCGGGCTCGCCCTGCCTCAACCTGCACATCCCCGACTTCCTAGGGCCCCTGGCCCCGGCCGCGGTCGACCGGTCCCTGGCGTTGGCCCGGGAGTTCTTCGCCCTGCGCTTTCCACGGGAGCGGTACCGGGTGGCGCTCTGCCACTCCTGGCTGCTGGACCCGCAGCTCAGGAAGTACCTTCCCGGGGACTCCAACATCGTCCGGTTCCAGGAGCGTTTCGGTGTCGCCCGCGAGGACCGGGAGCCGGCCGACACCGAACCGGTCCAGTTCGTCTTCGGCGACCCGGAGCTGCCGGTCCAGAGCCTGCCGCGCCGTACGGCGGTGGAGCGTGCCGTCGGGGACCATCTGCGGGCGGGCGGGCACTGGTACATCGGGCACGGGTGGCTGCCGTTGAACCCGTTCGGCCCGTTCGGCCCGTCCGAAGGGAGCGCGTGAGTTTCCTTCGTACGGCGATGAGTTCCGGGGCGACGCCCGGTCTACCTCTGTGACAGCACGACGGACCGCTTCACGAGGAGACCCCCATGACCGAGACCACCGCCTCCGCTCCCGCCGGCACCACCGCCACCGCCATCGCCGAGTCCGCGACTCCGCGCGGTCGCCGGGCCCGTATCGCCCTGCGCGGCCTCCAGATAGTGCTCGCTCTCTTCTACGCGGTCGCGAGCGCACTGCCCAAGCTGATCGCGCACCCGTCGGCCGCCGAGAGCTTCGAGGAGATGGGGTGGGGCAGCGCGGGCATGTACGCCATCGGTGTCCTCGAACTGGCCGGGGCCGTCGCCCTGTTGATCCCGGTGCTCCAGTCGGTGGCGGCGGTCGCGTTGAGCGCGCTGATGGTGGGCGCCTTCGTCGTGCAGATGACCTACTTCGACGGCGAGTACGCCGTCACCCCGCTCATCCTGATCCTGCCGCTCGCCCTCATCGCGTGGGCTCGGCGAGGCTCGAACGCGGAGCTGCTGCGGTTGGTGCGGCGACGGGACTGACCGGACTGACGGTACTGACGACGGAGTCGAACGGCGCGGTGGCGTCCGGTGGGCCGAGAGCCCGGGCCGGGCGGGCGGGTCCGCCGGGTCCGCCGGCGGGCGCCCCCGGGGGGGGGGGCGGCGGGGGGGCCGCGCGCCGGGGCCGCCCCCCACCGCCGTTCGTTCATCGCCGTTCTGTCGTCGCTGCGCCGGATGTCACCGCCCGCGTGGCTGTCCGCTGCCGCCGTCCATCAGGCCGCGCAGGCGTTCCATCTCGCGTCGGTCCCGCTTGGTCGGCCGGCCGGTGCCGCGGTCGCGGATGCCGGCCGGGGCGACGGCCTCGCGCGGCGGGGGAGGGGGCGAGTTGTCGACGTAGCACTGGACCGCCACCGGCGCCCCGACCCGTTTGCTGATGAGTCGCTTGACGACGACGATCCGCTCCCGGTTCTCCTGCCGCAGCCGCACCTCGTCGCCGACGCGCACCGAGTGGGACGGCTTCACGTTGTGGCCGTTCACGCGCACGTGGCCGCCCTTGCATGCGGTGGCGCCCATGGAGCGGGTCTTGACCAGGCGTACGGACCAGATCCAGCTGTCGATCCGTACGCTCTCGCCGCTGCGCGCACCGGCGGCCTCGGCGGCTGCCACGGCCGCGGCGACCTGCGGGTCGACGGCCGGGTCCGTGTCAGCCGCGTCGGGCGGCCCCTCGGCCGAGCCGCCGATCGTCCCCTTGTCGTCCTCGTCATCCTCGGAAGCCATGCCTCGACCTTAGCCCGCGCAGGCGGCAGCGACGGCCGTACCGGCGCGACTGTGATTACGGTGGAAAACGTGGACGCCCTCACCGACCTCGACCGACGGATCGCGGGTTGTCGGGCCTGCCCGCGCCTCGTGGACTGGCGTGAGGAGGTGGCCCGTACCAAGCGCGCCGCCTTCGCCGACCAGACGTACTGGGGCCGCCCGGTGCCCGGCTTCGGCCCGCCGGACGCCCGGCTGCTGATCGTCGGGCTCGCCCCCGCGGCCCATGGCGGCAACCGGACCGGCCGGATGTTCACCGGGGACCGCTCCGGGGACGTCCTGTACCAGGCGCTGTACGACGTGGGCCTCGCCTCGCAGCCCGCGTCGGTCGCCGTCGACGACGGTCTGGAGCTGTACGGCGTACGGGTCACGGCCCCGGTGCACTGCGCTCCGCCCGCGAACAAGCCCACGCCGGGGGAGCGGGAGACCTGCCGGCCCTGGCTCGTGCGGGAGTTGGGGCTGTTGCGGCCGACGCTGCGGGCGATCGTGGTACTGGGGGCGTTCGGCTGGCAGGCGACGTTGCCGGCGCTGGTGGAGGCGGGGTGGAATGTGCCCCGGCCGCGGCCGGTGTTCGCGCACGGGGCGCGGGTGGCGCTGGACGGTGTCGGTGGTCTCGACGGGCTCGACCTCTTCGGGTGCTTCCACGTCAGCCAGCGCAACACCTTCACCGGCCGGCTGACGCCCGAGATGCTGCGGGACGTACTGGGCGCGGCGGCGCGAGCGGCCTCTCTCCCTTGAAAATGAGGCGACCGGAGGGCCGTGCGGACGTTACGTTGCCCGGATGCCTCTCTATCCGGAGATCGAACCGTACGACCACGGCATGCTCGACGTCGGTGACGGCAACCGCGTCTACTGGGAGACCTGCGGGAACCCGCGAGGCAAGCCGGCGGTGGTGCTGCACGGCGGGCCGGGGAGCCGGAGCAACCCCTGGTTCCGGCGCCTGTTCGACCCAGCCGCCTACCGGATCGTGCTGCTCGACCAGCGCGGATGCGGGCGCTCGACGCCGCACGCGAGTGCGTACGAGACCGACATGAGCGTCAATACGACAGCGCACCTGATGGCAGACCTGGAGCTGCTGCGGCGGCATCTCAAGATCGCGCGGTGGCTGGTGTGGGGGGTGTCGTGGGGCTCGGTGCTCGGGTTGCGGTACGCGCAGACGCATCCCGGAGTCGTGTCGGAGCTCGTCCTCACGGGCGTGGCCACCGGTTCCGACGCCGAGGTCGCCCTGCTGACCAGAGGGCTCGGGCAGTTCTTCCCGGAGGCCTTCGAACGGTTCGTGGCCGAGGTGCCCGAGGCCGAGCGGACGGGGAACCTCGCCGCCGCCTACAGCCGGCTGATCGAGTCGCCGGATCCGGAGGTACGGGCGCGGGCGGCGCGCGCGTGGACCGACTGGGAGACGGCCATGGCCGCCGCACCGCCGCGTTCCGTCCCGCGCTACGAGGACCCGGTGTTCCGCATGGGCTTCGCTCGTACCGTGACGCACTACTGGGGCAACGACCACTTCCTCGGCGAGGGCCACGGCGAGGGCCACGGCGGGGATCACGAGGAGGGTGTCGTCCTGCGGGACGCGCCCCTGCTCAAAGGAATTCCGGGCACCCTCGTCCAGGGCAGCCTCGACCCCGGCAACCTGCTCGGCATCGTGTGGCGTCTGCATCACGCCTGGCCGGACAGCGAGCTGATCGTCATCGACGACGTGGGGCACAACGCCGGGGCGCCGGGCATGGCGGACGCGCTGGTCGCGGCGACGGACAGGTACGCGGGACGCGAGCCGGCTCAGACGGGACTCTGATCGGCGGGACTCTGGTCGGCAGGACTCTGGTCGGCAGGACTCTGGTCGGCGTCCTCCCCGAACAGCTGCCGCATCGTCGACCGGTAGTTGGTCCGCACGTGGGCCAGTGCGTGCGACTTGGCCCGTGCCGGGTCGCCGGAGGCGATGGCTTCGTACAACTCGCGGTGTTCCACGAGGAGTTGGGGCCACTCCTCGTTCCGCCGGGTCATCCAGCGCAGGCGCCCGGCGACCGGTTCCAGGGCCTCGATCAGCAGGTTGTTGCCGGCCATGGCGATGATGCGGTCGTGCAGTCGGCTGTTGACGTCCGTGATGGTCTCCGCGTCGCCCGCATCCGTCGCGGCGGCCGCCTGTTCGAGGAGCCGCTCGACCTCGGCAAGGTCCTCCGGTGTCGCCCGTGACGCGGCGAGTCCGGCCGCGTACACCTCCAGCGCCTCGCGCAGTTCGAAGAGCTCTTTGACGTCGGCCGGGGTCAGCCGTCGTACGACCGTACGGCGTGCCGACTCGAAGTGGACGAAGCCCTCGACGACCAGGGCGCGGATCGCCTCGCGGACAGGCACCCGCGAGACCCCGAGGCGCTCGGCCAGCTCCCGCTCGACGAGCCGGTCTCCTGGCCGCAGGCGCCCGGCGATGATGTCCTGCCGCAGGGTCACCAGGACGCGTTCCCGTACCGCGCCGATGGGTTCGATCTTCGTCGTGGAGCTCATGGGGCCATTTTGGCCGAACCGAGGAGCGTTTTACGGAGCGTTAACAAGAGCGACATCGGTCAGAACTGTTGACGGGAGGACCATGTCCGCAGTTTGGTATACCAAACACCGCTCGCGACGGTTCCCACAGCAGTTCCCTCCATAAGCAGTCCTCCGTCCCTTGGCTCCTGGAGGCCCCGTGTCCCTCGCCGACCGTGCCGAAGTCACCGGCACACCAGAGTTCGTCCCCGATCCCAGGCTCACCAACGAAGACCTCGCGCCCGCGGACAAGCGCAACTGGAAGGTCTTCGACCTCTTCGCGCTGTGGATGTCCGACGTCCACAACCTCGGCAACTACACCTTCGCGGCCGGTCTGCTGGTCCTCGGCATGAACGTGTGGCAGGTCTTCACGTCCCTGCTCGTCGGCTTCGTGCTCATCTATGTCGGCATGAACTGGATGGGGAAGATCGGCCAGCGCCACGGCGTCCCGTTCCCCGTCGTCAGCCGGATCAGCTTCGGCGTCTGGGGCGCCAACATCCCGGCGCTGATCAGGGCCGTGATCGCCATCATGTGGTACGGCATCCAGACCTATCTGGCGTCCGTGGCCGTCAACGTGATGCTGCTGGCCGCCTGGCCGGGCCTGGAGTCCTGGACGCACAGCTCCTTCCTGGGCCTGCACGCGCTCGGCTGGGTGTCCTTCCTCTCCCTCTGGCTCATCCAGGCGCTGATCATCAGCCAGGGCATGGAGTCGGTGCGGAAGTTCCAGGACTTCTGCGGTCCGGCGATCTGGGTGGTGATGATCGCGCTGGCGGTCTGGATCCTGGCCAAGGCCGGCTGGACGATCTCGCTCACGTCCACCCCGCACCCGGTCTCCGTCGGCGAGCAGTGGCGGCAGTGGTTCGGCGCGATCGGCCTGATCCTCGCCACGTACGGCACGCTGATGCTCAACTTCTGCGACTTCTCCCGCTTCGCGCCCGACTACCGCACGGTCCGCAAGGGCAACTTCTGGGGCCTGCCCATCAACTCGACGGCATTCGTGGTCGTCTCGGTGATCGTCACCGCCGGTTCGCTGGAGGTCTTCGGCGAGGCCATCACGGATCCGGCGGAGCTGGTGGCGAAGGTCGGCAACACCTGGGTCCTGGTGCTGGCCGCCCTGACGTTCGCCATCGCCACCATGGGCGTCAACATCGTCGCCAACTTCGTCTCACCGGCGTACGACCTGGCCAACGTCTGGCCACAGAAGATCACCTTCAAGGTCGGCGGCATGATCAGCACGGTGGCGGCGCTGGTCGTCACCCCCTGGAACCTCTTCTCCAACCCGACGGTCGTCAACTACTTCCTGGGCGGCCTGGGCGCCTTCCTCGGCCCGCTGTTCGGCGTGATCATGGTCGACTACTACCTCGTCAAGCACGGCCGGGTGGACGTCGAGGAGCTGTTCTCCGCCGAGCCCGGCTCGCGCTACTACTACCGCAAGGGCGTCAACCCCAAGGCGCTGTGGGCGTTCCTGCCGTCGGCGGCGGTCGCGGCGGTGCTGGCGCTGGTGAAGACGTTCAGCGATGTGTCGCCGTACTCCTGGTTCATCGGGACGGCGATGGCTGCGGGGCTGTACCTGCTGCTGTGCCGCGGTGAGCGGGCCGAGTCCGCTGCCGCGCAGGCCGCCAAGCCCGTGACGCGGGAGGTCTGAAGGACGTGCGGATCGTCGTCACCAACTGCAACACCACGCAGGAGATGACCGAGGAGATCGTACGAGGTGCCCGGGCCGCCGCAGGCCCGGGCACCACCGTGCTCGGACTGACCCCCGGGTGGGGGCCGGAGTCGGCGGAGGGCTGGCTCGACAGCTACCTCTCGGCGGCGGCCGTGATGGACGCGCTGCGGACGTACGAGGGCCCCGAGTACGACGCGGTCGTCATGGCCGGTTTCGGGGAGCACGGGAGGGAGGGCGTGCGGGAGCTGGTGGACGTGCCGGTCGTCGACATCACCGAGGCCGCCGCGCATCTGGCCTGTCTGCTCGGGCGGCGGTACGGCGTGGTGACCACGCTGGAGCGGTCGTGCGGGCAGATCGAGGACAGCCTGGAGACCGCCGGGGTGGGCCGCAACTGCGTCGCCGTCGTCGGTACGGGGCTCGGCGTGCTGGAGCTGGCGGACGGCGAGCGCACCGAGTCCGCCTTCCTGGCGGCCGCCGAACGGGCCCGCGACGCCGGTGCCGAGGTCCTGGTGCTGGGCTGTGCCGGGATGACCGGGTTGCAGCGGACCGTGGCGGAGAAGCTGGGGGTTCCGGTGGTCGACGGGGTGGGGGCGGCAGTCAAACTCGCCGAGTCGCTGGTGGGGTTGGGGCTGACGACGAGCCGGGCCGGGACGTATGCGAAGCCGTTGCCGAAGCGGCGGGCGTGGGGGGCGTCGCAGGGCTGACCGCAGTGACGGGGGAGGGAGCCCAGACGTACCGCGCGTCCGGCTCCCGCTCCTCGTTGCGGCTGCCGTCCGTGTGCTCGACGGCGACGAATCCGTGGCGCTCGTAGAAGCGGTGGGCGGGCTTGTTGACCTGGAAGGTCCACAGGCTCAGCCCGCCCGGTCTGCGTCGCTTGGCGAGGTCGACGAACCGGTCGCCGATGCCGCGGCCCCGCCGGTCGGGATCGAGGTAGAGCTGGGAGAGCTCGTCGCGGTCGAGGACCATGAGGCCGATGACGCGGTCGGCGGCCTCGGCGACCCAGGTCTCCCTGAACGGGACCACCACCTCCCGGAAGTAGGCCCGCACCTCGTCGTCGGAGTGCGGTCGCGCGACCGTCGGCAGGGCCGCGGCGAAGGACCGCAGCCAGACGTCGGCGGCGGCACCGGCGTCGGTCGCGGTGGCCCGGCGGAGCGAGACCGGCGTCATGGCCGTGACTCTCCTGCCGGCCCCTCGGGAACGACGGCCGTGGCCGTGATCTCCACCAGCTGCCCGGTGTATCCGAGGCAGGCCACACCCAGCAGCGTCGACGAGTGGGGACCCGCGCTCAGTCCCGACGCCTCGACGACCTCCCAGACGGCGGACAGCACGGCGGTGTCGCCGCTCACGACGTACACCTCGGTCGACAGCACGTGCGCCAAGTCGCTGCCGACCGCCCGCAGTTGCTCCTCCAGGTTGGCGATCACCTGCTCGGCCTGCCGTACCGGGTCTCCTTCGCCGACGAGGTTCCCGTCGCCGTCCAGCGGCACGGAACCGGCGAGGAAGGCGAGTCTCGTGCCGGCTTCGACGACGGAGGCGTGGGAGTAGGTGGGGGGAGGGAAGAGGGCGGGGGAGGTGACTCGCCGGATCATGGGAGCTCCTGGGGGTGCCTGAGACGTGGTGGTGAACAGTGGTGAGCGGTGGGGAGTGGTCTCGTGGTGACAACTTGCCGATCATCCGGGGGCGGAGCCGCATACGCATCCGAATTTCCGTCCCGGAAGCTGCTCCCGGGATGTCATCCCGGCGGTGGACCGCACTCCCCTTCGCGCAGCCGGCGTTCGCACTCCTGCGCAAGGGACGGGTACACCTCGGAGATGGCGGCGTAGACGCGGTGGCGCAGCAGTTGCTCGGCTGCCGCGCGGCCGGTGCGACCGTACAGCTCGTCGAGGATCTCGTCGTAGCGGGTGAGTCGATGGCGCAGATAGTCGACCTTCCAGCGGGCGAGCGCGCTGGGCTCGGCGCCGTCGACAGTGGCAGGTGCCGGGGCATGGCCCGACCGCCACGACGCCCGCTCCTCGTCCACGCGGTTGCGGTGCTCGACCGCCAGTGCCGCCAGCCTGTCCGGGGTCAGTCGCGGCACCTCGATGCGCTCCGCCGCGATCCGCGCCAGCACCTCCCGCCGCCTGCGCAGCGCGGCGGCCCGCGCGGCAGCGGAACGCCTCGCGGCGACCGCCGCGGCGGCGCGGAACTCCTCGCTCCGCTCGACGGCCTGCACGCGCTCGATGCTGTAGAGACGGGTCTGCGGGGCGGAGTCGAAGTGCGGGTGGGTGCGCAACAGGTCGGGTTCGCCGAGCAGTTGGCGCATCATGCCGGGGGTCCAGCCGCGGGCTCGTAGGCCGGCTGTGGAGAGGTGGGTGCGGGGTGGTTGGGGCGGTTGCTGAGCGCGGTCGTGCGTCCCTTGGGTCTTCTCGTGCGTCGTCATCACTGCTTCCCCCGTCGCCGTTACGCTGAGTGACGAGTTCATTGATAACGCGTGCCACTGACAACGCGGCGAAGCGGGGGCTCCGGGCCGGGGGGAAATGGCGTGGAGCCCTCGTGCGCACCCGCCTACGCTGCGCCTATGACTGTCCTCCCCGACTCCGCTTTCCTCGCCCACACCGCCGACCGCCTCGCCTCCCTCCCCACCGTCCAGGCCGTTGCCCTCGGTGGATCCCGGGCGCAGGGCACGCACGGGCCGGACAGTGACTGGGACTTGGCCGTCTACTACCGCGGGGCCTTCGATCCGGAGGATCTCCGTGCTCTCGGTTGGGAGGGTGAGGTGTCCGAGGTCGGTGGTTGGGGCGGGGGCGTGTTCAACGGGGGAGCGTGGCTGACGGTCGAGGGGCGGCGGGTGGACGTTCACTATCGCGATCTCGACGTGGTGGAGCGGGAGTTGGCGGAGGCGGCGGAGGGGCGGTTCCGGGTGGAGCCGTTGCTGTTCCATCTCGCGGGGATTCCCAGCTACTTGGTGGTGGCCGAGTTGGCGATCAACCGGGTGCTGCGGGGCGAGCTGCCGAGGCCGGCCGCCTATCCCGAGCCGCTGCGTCGCAGCGCGAGCGAGCGCTGGTACGGCACCGCCCGGGCCACCCTCGGGTATGCGCGTGCCAACCATGCTCCGGCAGGCCGGCTCACCGAGGTCGCGGGTGCCCTGGCCACCGCTGCCGCGCAGACCGGGCACGCCGTGCTGGCGGCGCGCGGGGAATGGGTGACGAACGAGAAGCGGCTGCTGGAGCGGGCCGGGCTGCGGGGTGTGGACGGTGTCATCGGGGCGCTGGTCGTCGCCGGCGGTGAGGGGCTGGGCTCGGCGGTCGCCGAGGCGGAGCGGCTCTTCGAGCGGGCGATGGAGCGGGCCGCGGCGTCCCTGGAGGGGTGTGGCCCCGCGAGCGGATCCGCTGGATAATTTGTCCATGTACGGGGCGTTTTTCGGTGGGTGATGCGCGGCGATGGGTGCGGGACTGGTCGGGGCGCGGATCGCGGGCTACCAGGTGGAGTGCGAGCTCGGTCGTGGGGGCATGGCCGTGGTGTACCGGGCGAGGGACCTGCGTCTGGAACGCACGGTGGCACTGAAGCTGCTGACCCCGGACATGGTCCGCAATGACACCTTCCGCCGCCGCTTCGCGCACGAGCAGCGGGCGGCCGCGGCACTCGACCACCCGCACATCGTGCCGATCTTCGAGGCCGGCGAGACGGAAGGCGTCCTGTACATCGCCATGCGGTACGTCCCGGGGCTGGATCTGCGGGCCCTGCTCGACCGGGACGGCCCTCTGCCGGTCGCGACGGCGGTACGTATCGCCGCACAGGTGGCGTCCGCCCTGGACGCGGCCCATGAACACGATCTGGTGCACCGGGATGTGAAACCCGGCAATGTGCTGGTGGCCCGGGGCACGGACAGCGACCACCCCGAGCACGTCTACCTGACGGATTTCGGGCTGACGAAGAAGTCGCTGTCGCTGACCGGGCTCACGTCCGTGGGCGAGTTCGTCGGGACGCTCGACTATGTGGCTCCGGAGCAGATCGCCGGTCGCCCGGTGGACGGCAGGTGCGATCTGTACAGCCTCGCGTGCGTCGTCTACGAGACCCTCGCGGGCGGGCCGCCCTTCCAGCGGGACGACAGCATGGAACTGCTGTGGGCCCACCAGTACGACCAGCCGCCCGCGCTGAGCGAGAGGCGGCCGGGGACCCCGCCGGAGATGGACGAGGTCGTGGCCCGGGCCCTGGCCAAGGTCCCCGAGGATCGTTACGACTGCTGCCTGGACTTCGTGGCGGCGCTGCGTGAAACGGCACGGGGTGCCGAGCGCGAGCCGGAGTCGCACGAGGCTCCGCATCCGCCGACCCAGGTGGACCGGGCGGTGGGGCCGCTTCCGCGTCCGCCGCTGTGGGCCCGGCCCGTCTTCGACCGTCGGCCCGGTCACTGACCTGTCAGCTGTGCCGCTACCTCACCGCTTCGGGCCCGTCAAGTCCCGAGCCTTCGGAACGTGACCAAGCGGGACGAAGCGGGCCTACTGGAAGTGCGCCTCACCGGAAACGCCGGATCGAACGAGGCACCGGGGCTCCGCCAAGGGCCAGTCACTCCAGAAGGAACCATGAACTCTTCCACCCGCACCCGCGACAACGTCCGTTCCAAGCGCCGTCTGGGCCTGACCATGGCGGCGGTGTCGGCCGCGGTCGTCACCGGAGGCGTCATCCTGCCGGCCACCGCCGCGACGGCGGCTCCGATGTCCTCCGAGTCGGCGGCGTCCGTGGTGCCCCAGGCCAAGGGCAAGGACGGGGGCGAGGACAAGGGGGAGGACGAGCGCGAGGACAAGCCCGAGGACAAGCACAAGGGCAAGAAGAACTACTGCTGGAGTGACGACCACAAGGAGCGCTTCAAGGAGGAGGACAAGGACCGCAAGGGCAAGGACCGCAAGGACAAGAAGCACGACAAGTGGGAGAAGAAGTACTACTGCTGGGCGGGCGGTAAGAAGTTCTACTGGTCCGAGAAGTACGAGTGCTACTTCGTAGTGATCAAGCACGCCAAGCGCTACTTCTGGGACAGCCACAAGGACTACCACTACTTCGAGAAGCACTACAACCAATGGAAGGTCGAGATCCACGAGCACTTCTGGGAGGACGAGGACCACTGGAAGGACGAGGACGAGGCGAAGGACAAGCACGAGCACGAGGAGAACGGCGAGCACGAGGAAGGTACCGAGGACGGGACCGAGACTGAGGAAGGTACCGGGACCGAGGAGGGTACCGAGGACGGCACCGGGACCGGGACCGGGACCGAGGACGGCACCGACGCCGGGGACGACACGGCTGACCAGGGCGACGAGAACGGGACCGGCACCGAGGACGGGACCGGCACCGGGACCGAGGACGGCACCCAGACCGACGACGGCACGGCCGAGCAGGGCACCGAGAGCGGCGAAGGCGCCGACACCGAGGTGCAGCCCCAGACCGACGCCCAGCCCGAGCCGGAAGTCCTGGTCGACGAGCCCGCCCCGGCCGTGTAAGTCCGGACGGCGGAGCACGACACCCACTCCGACGGGGTGAAGGCACTCAGACCTTCACCCCGTCACTCTTTCCCGAAAGGAACACCGCCCATGTCCGCACAGCTCTGGCAGCGCGGCCTCGCCCAGACAGCCCACCCTCGCTCGATCGCCCCCTGCGCGGCCCGTGCGGCATCCACGCGCCCTCGCGCGGCGTCCGGACCCCGCCGACCTGCCGAGGGGCGGCGCCCGGTGGGCCGACTGTCGGGCACCGGTCCCGGTCATCACCCCCGCGCACCCCCGCTCCCCAAGCCTGTGTCAGGCCCGGTTGAGGAACTGTTCGGCCCATACCGTCTTGCCGGTGGCCTCGTGCCGAGTCCCCCAGCGCTGGGCGAGCTGGCCGACCAGCAGCAGGCCCCGTCCTCCCTCGTCGAAGACCCTGGCGCGGCGCAGGTGCGGGGCCGTGTTGCTGGAGTCGAAGACCTCGCTGATGAGGGTGCGGCCCTCGTGGATCAGGCGCAGCCGTACGGGCCTGCGGCCGTAGCGCAGGGCGTTGGTGACCAGCTCGCTCACGACGAGTTCGGTGATGAAGCCGGCCTCCTCCAACTGCCAGGCGGCCAGCTGGTCGGTGGCCAGCCGACGGGCCCGGGCGACGACCGTGGGTTCGAAGTCCAGCTCCCAGGTGGCGACCCGGTCGGCGCCGAGGCAGCGGGTGCGGGCGGCGAGCAGGGCGACGTCGTCGTCCGGCGGGTGGGTCAGCATGGCGGCGAGGAGTCGGTCGCAGACCGTGTCCGGCGTCGGCGCGGGGCGGGCGAGGGTGGCGAACATCTTGTCCAGGGCCTCGTCGATGTCGTGGTCGCGCGCCTCGAGCAGACAGTCGGTGTACAGCGCGATCAGGCTGCCCTCGACCAGTTCGGTCTCCACGGTCTCGAACGGCAGGCCACCGAGGCCCA
>CBFGZZ010000195.1:0-16252 GCA_965653385.1 uncultured Streptomyces sp.
CCGAACGGCGTCGGTCCGGGTCCGCTGGGTACCCGGCCCTCGGTGCGGCGGCGGCTCGGCGAGGCGGCGAAGTGGGCCGCCCCAGGTGCGGGCGAGGGGGCTCGTGGCGCATTCTTGCTGTGTCGCGCGCGTGAAGGCGTACGGACGAGGTAGGGCCGATGACTGGGAGCGCCGAGGGCGCAGAGCGCACGCCCGGCAGGCTGGCGGCGCTGCTGATCGATGCCTCGGCGGAGGCGATCAGCGCGGCCGGTGGTCGCGTCGGCGGGGTATATCTGCGCTCCGGCACGCCCGGGCTGCTGCGGCTGGCGGTGCTGGAAGGGTTGCCCGGCCCGCTGTTCCGGCCATGGTGGCGCGTGCACGTGGACCGGCCGTTCCCCGTGGCGGACGCCTACCGGCTCGGCGTCGAGGTCGTGCTGCCGAACGCCACGGAGGCGATGCGCCGCTATCCGCAGTACGCGGCCGGTCTGCCCTTCCCGTTCGGCTCCCTGTACGCGCCCGTCGCGGGCCGGTCGAGCATCTACGGAGTGCTGACGGCGCTGCTGCCGTCGGCGGCGGACGCCACGGAGCTGCTGCCTGTGCGCGAGCGCATGGCGCAGCTCGCCGAGGAGCTGGGCACGGCCCTGGAGAAGCTGGAGGACCAGGACCCGTCGGCGGTGGCCTGGGAGGGCGGGCCCCTGTGTGTCCGGCCGCCCGCGAGCCGCCCGCCCTCCGGGCACCTCGGACGGTTCGCCTGGGATCCGGTGAGCGGTCTCCTGACGGCGGACGAGCGCCTGAACGTCGAACTGGGTTCGGCCGCGGCCGAGGCCCACGGCACCGCGGAAGGGTTCGCGGACGCGGTCGCTCCGGGGGACGCGGAGCGGATCCTGGCGGCGCTGCGGGAGGCGGCCGGTGGCCGTCCGCCCGCCCTGCCGCTGGTCGTGCGCGGCCCCGACGGTGCGCCCCGGCTGGTCGAGGTCTGGGGACCGTACGACGACTCGGGCCTGCCCCGGGCGGCGACCGTACGGGGTGTCGTCCTGGACCCGGGGCCCGGCACGGTGGCGGACGCGGCGGCCGATCTGCTGCCGGACGGGGTGCTGTGCCTGGACCGGCTCGGGGCGGTCGTCTACGCGAATCCGCACGCGGCCCGGCTGCTGCGCCGGCCGCGCACCGAGCTGTTGGGCCGGCCCCTGTGGGAGGGCGTGCCGTGGCTCAATCAGCCCACCCTCGAGGACCATCTGCGTGGAGCGCTGCTGTCCCCGGACCCGGTGCACTTCCATGTCCGCAGACCGTCCGCCCATGGACGTGAGCCCGCCGCGCCCGCCATCGCGGGCGACTGGCTGGCCCTGTCCGTCTATCCCGGCCCGGACCTGCTGACCTGCACGATCCGGCTGGGCCACCGGGTGGCGGACAGCCCGTCCGCCCCCGCCCTGCCCGATGCGCTCGGCGCGCCGGAACCGGCCGGCGCTCCGTCGCTCAGCCCCCTGTACCGGCCCATCGTGCTCGCCATCGCACTCACCGAGGCGGTCACCGCCCGCCAGGTGTCCGCCGTGGTGATGCGGGAGCTGCTGCCCGCGTTCGGCGGGCGTCGGCTGGCCATCTATCTGCTCCAGGAGCGGCATCTGTACCTGGCCTGGGAGACCGGCTTCCCCAAGGGGTTCCTCGCCCCGTTCGACGGAGTGGGGCTGGACGAGCGGCTGCCGGGGGTCGAGACGCTGACCAGCGGGCGCCCGCTGTTCTTCGACTCGATGCAGCAGCTCGCCGACGCCTATCCGGGGATCGCGCTGGACGCGACGGAGGGCGCGCGCGCCTTCCTGCCGCTGATCGCCTCCGGGCGTCCGGTCGGCTCCTGCATCCTCGGTTTCGACCGGCCGCGCGGCTTCAGCACCGAGGAACGCACGGTGCTCACCGCCATGGCCGGGCTGATCGCCCACGCCATGGAGAAGGCGCAGCGCTACGAGAGCGAGGCCGCGCTGGCCAGGGGGCTGCAGCAGGCGCTGCTTCCGCGGCGGCTGTCGCAGCACCCGCTGATGGAGACCGCCGGACGCTATCTCCCCGGCACCCAGGGCATGGAGGTCGGCGGCGACTGGTACGACGTCGTCGCCGCCGGCGACGGGCTGGCCCTGGTCATCGGCGATGTGCAGGGGCACGGGGTGCAGGCGGCGGCCACCATGGGCCAGCTGCGCAGCGCCGTGCGGGCCTTCGCCCTCGGCGACCGGCCGCCCGACGAAGTCATGAGCGGCACCAATCACCTGCTCATCGACCTCGACGCCGGTCTGTTCGCGAGCTGCTGCTACATCCGGCTGGACCCCGCGACCGGCATCGCCCAGGCCGCCGTGGCCGGGCATCCGCCGCCGCTGCTGCGCCGCCCGGACGGCCGCACGCAGGTCGTCGACCTGCCCGGCGGGGTGGTGCTCGGCGTGGACCCGCAGGCCACCTATCCGGTGGCGGAGCTGCGGATGGAGCCGGGCGCCGTCCTGGCGCTCTACACGGACGGGCTGGTGGAGCGGCCCGGGGTCGACATCGACGACGGGATCAGCGCGCTGCGGGTGGCGTTGGCCAAGGCCGGTGCGCCCGGTGCCCGGCCCGGCGGGCGGACGCTGGCGGGCGTCGCCGACCGGCTGACCGCGGCCGCCCGGCACTCGGCCGACCGCCCCGACGACATCGCGCTGCTGCTGGCCACCCGACGGGCCGCCGCCCCGCGCCGGAAGTGACCCCGCGAGCGGCCGGGATCCGGCGGCGTAACCCTGTTGCGGGGGCGGGAGTTGCGCGGATCCTGCGCTTCACACCTGTGGCGGATGTGTGGGGGACGCGGCATGCGCTGTCACGGGCTGTTGCGTCTCTCGCCTCCGAAGGCCCGGCAGTGTAGACATGGGCACATGGTCCGACTATGGGGTCGCTCCGGGGCCCGGTCGGCCCGTCGTCCGAGCGGTGTGCGCACAGGGGAGGCGCCCGGCCGCGTCCGCGGGGTGTCCGCGGGCGTGCTGCCGCGCGAGGAGCAGCGCCAGGGACGGTTCCCCGGGGTGCGGGCGACGCTCGGTGGGCGCAGCGTCGCCGGTCAGGTGTTCGTGCTGCAAGTGGTGATCGTGCTGCTGCTGGTGGTCGCCGCGGTGGTGGCCCTGGTGCTCCAGGTGCGGTACGACACCACTGAGGAGGCCCGCAACCGTTCGGTGGCGGTCGCCGAGTCGTTCGCCAACGCTCCCGGCACCCGGGAGGCGCTGGACGGCCCCGACCCCACGGCCGTGCTGCAACCACGGGCGGAGGCGGCGCGCGAGGCGACGGGCGTGGACTTCATCGTCGTCATGAACACCGACGGCATCCGCTACACCCACCCGAAGACGGACCGGATCGGGAAGAAGTTCGTCGGGAACCTGGAACCGGCTCTGCAGGGCCGGGTCGTGACCGAGCAGATCACCGGCACCATCGGGCCGCTGGTGCAGGCCGTGGTCCCGGTCGAGGATCCCGACGGGAAGGTCGTCGGGCTGGTGTCGGCCGGAATCACGACGGCGACGGTGGGCGGCACGGCGGACCGGCAGCTGCCGCTCGTCCTCACCGCCGCGGCGGTGGCACTCGCCCTGGCCACAGCGGGTACGGCGCTGGTCAGCAGGCGGCTGCTGCGGCAGACGCACGGTCTGGGGCCGGACGAGATGACCCGGATGTACGAGCACCACGACGCCGTTCTGCACGCCGTCCGGGAGGGCGTGATCATCGTCGGCACCGAAGGGCGGCTGCTGCTCGCCAACGACGAGGCGCACCGGCTGCTCGATCTGCCCGCGGACGCCGAGGGCCGCAGGGTGCTGCACCTCGGCCTCGCGCCGGACACCGCCGAACTGCTGGACTCAGGCCGAATGGCCACCGACGAGGTGCACCTGGTCAAGGACCGGCTGCTGGCGGTCAACCAGCGCCCCACCACGCTCCGGGGCCGCCCGTCCGGCAGCGTCGCCACGCTGCGCGACTCGACCGAGCTGCGGGCCCTGTCCGGCCGCGCCGAGGAGGCCCGCGAGCGTCTGAACATGCTGTACGACGCCGGTGTGGGCATCGGCACCAGCCTGGACGTCACCCGGACCGCCGAGGAACTGGCGGAGCTGGCGGTGCCCCGGTTCGCGGACTTCGCCACCGTCGACCTGTTCGAGGCCGTGCTGGGCGGCGGGCAGCCGGAGGGCGTGACGCGGCTGCGCCGCACGGCGTGCGGCGGCATACGCAAGGACGCGCCGCTGTACCCGGTGGGCGAGGAGATCCGGTTCGTGGACTCCTCACCGCAGGCACGCGCGCTGAAGGACGGGCAGGCCGTCGTCGAGCCGCGGCTGGAGGAGGCGCCGGGCTGGCGTGCCCAGGATCCGGAGCGGTCGGCGCAGGTGGTGGACTTCGGCATCCACTCGCTGGTCGCGGTGCCGCTCCGGGCGGGGTCCCTGGTGCTGGGTGTGGTGAGCTTCTGGCGGTCGCGGAAGGCCGAGCCGTTCGACGCCGACGAGGTGGCTCTCGCCGAGGAGCTGGTCGCCCGGGCCGCGGTGTCCATCGACAACGCCCGTCGGTACACGCGCGAGCACAGCATGGCGGTGACGCTCCAGCGCAGTCTGCTGCCGCGCAGCCTGCCCGAGCAGAACGCGCTCGACATCGCCTACCGGTATCTGCCGGCGCAGGCCGGTGTCGGCGGGGACTGGTTCGACGTGCTGCCGCTGTCCGGTGCGCGGGTCGCGCTGGTGGTGGGGGACGTCGTGGGCCACGGGCTGCACGCGGCGGCCACGATGGGCCGGCTGCGGACGGCGGTGCACAACTTCTCCGCCCTGGACCTGCCGCCCGACGAACTGCTCGCGCTCCTGGACGAGCTGGTCGCCCGGATCGACCAGGACGAGACGGAGGAGGACGCCGACACCGCCCCGGTGACCGGAGCGACCTGTCTGTACGCGGTGTACGACCCGGTGTCCCAGCGGTGCACGATCGCCCGCGCCGGCCATCCGCCGCCGGCCCTGATCCAGCCGGACGGCTCGGTCGACTTCCCGGACGTCCCCGCCGGTCCGCCGCTCGGTCTGGGCGGGCTGCCGTTCGAGACGGCCGAGCTGGAGCTGGCCGAGGACAGCCGGCTGGTGCTCTACACGGACGGGCTCGTGGAGGACCGGGGGCGGGACATCGACGAGGGTCTGGAGCTGCTGCGCGCCGCGCTGGCCCGGGCCGGCCGGTCACCGGAGGAGACCTGCCAGGCCGTACTGGAGGCCCGGCAGCCGGGCCGGGCGAGCGACGACATCGCACTGATCGTGGCGCGTACCCGGGCGCTCGGGACGGACCTGGTCGCCGAGTGGCAGGTGCCGTCCGATCCGGCGGCCGTGGGCCAGGTGCGCTCGGCCGTGACCCGGACTCTTCAGGTGTGGGGCCTGGAGGAGCTGTCGTTCACCACGGAACTCATCCTGAGCGAGCTGGTCACCAACGCGATCCGGTACGGCGGTGAGCCGATCCGGGTGCGGATGCTGCGCGACCGCAGTCTGATCTGCGAGGTCTTCGACAGCAGCAGCACCTCGCCGCATCTGCGGTACGCGACCATGACGGACGAGGGCGGGCGCGGACTGTTCCTGGTCGCGCAGCTGGCCGACCGCTGGGGCACGCGTTATCTGCCTGCGGGCAAGGTGATCTGGGCGGAGCAGCCGCTGCCGTAGTCCCGCGGCTGTTTGTGCATAGGTACGAACCTTTGACGCGACCGGTGCCCCTCGCACTCCGCTTCTGGTAGGAAACTTTCCTATCAGTATCCAACGGCCAACTCCCCACCCCCCACCATCACTTGGAGCCGCCGTGAAGCACCCCTCGCACCTCTCGCGCCGCCGCGCCCTCCTCGCCCTGTCCGGGGCGTCGCTGGCGTCGGTCCCGCTCCTCAACTCCCCGCATGCCGCCGCGCTGTGCGCCACCGCCGCGGGCCTCGACGACCCGGCGAAGAAGGAGATCGCCATGCAACTGGTGTCGAGCGCGGAGAACTCCTCGCTCGACTGGAAGGCGCAGTACAAGTACATCGAGGACATCGGCGACGGCCGCGGCTACACGGCCGGGATCATCGGCTTCTGCTCCGGCACGGGCGACATGCTCGACCTGGTCGAGCTGTACGCCCACCGCCGCCCCGGCAACGCCCTAGCCCGGTACCTGCCGGCCCTGCGCCGGGTGAACGGCTCCGACTCGCACGACGGACTCGACCCGGACTTCCCCCGCGACTGGGCCCGGGCCGCGCAGGACCAGGAGTTCCGGCGGGCGCAGAACGACGAACGGGACCGGGTGTACTTCGACCCGGCCGTGCGACAGGGCAAGACCGACGGGCTGCGCGTGCTCGGGCAGTTCGCGTACTACGACGCCATCGTCATGCACGGCGACGGCAGCGACCCGGCCGGCTTCCGCAACATCCGTAAGCGCGCCCTGAACCGGGCCAAGCCGCCGGCGCAGGGCGGCGACGAGGTGACCTATCTGCACGCCTTCCTGGACGCGCGGGTGTGGGCCATGAAGCAGGAGGAGGCGCACAGCGACACCAGCAGGGTCGACACGGCCCAGCGGGTCTTCCTGCGCGAGGGCAACCTCGACCTCGATCCGCCGCTCGACTGGAAGGTGTACGGGGACAGCTACCACATAGGCTGACGGCGACCGGGGGTTGTCGTTCCGCCGCGTGGTACGGCAACCCCGGAATTACCCATAGAATCGATTTATGAGCTCATAGGTTGGACCCGCGTACCGACTTAGGCTTGCCTTAGTTTAGGCTTCCCGACGAGATCGCTTGTCACCACTCGAAGGGACCCTGATCATGCCCCGCCCCCTGCGGGTAGCCATCGTCGGAGCCGGCCCCGCCGGGATCTACGCCGCCGACGCTCTGCTCAAGTCCGACGTGGCCGCCGAACCCGGCGTGTCCATCGACCTCTTCGAGCGCATGCCGGCGCCGTTCGGCCTGATCCGTTACGGCGTGGCGCCCGACCACCCGCGCATCAAGGGCATCATCACGGCCCTCCACCAGGTGCTCGACAAGCCGCAGATCCGCCTCTTCGGCAACGTCGACTACCCGACGGACCTCAACCTGGACGACCTGCGCGCGTTCTACGACGCCGTGATCTTCTCCACCGGCGCGACGGCCGACCGGGCGCTGCCGATCCCCGGCATCGACCTCGACGGATCGTACGGCGCCGCGGACTTCGTCTCCTGGTACGACGGCCACCCGGACGTGCCGCGCACCTGGCCGCTTCAGGCCGAGAAGGTCGCCGTCCTCGGCGTCGGCAACGTCGCCCTCGACGTGGCCCGCATCCTCGCCAAGACGGCGGACGAGCTGCTGCCCACGGAGATCCCGCCGAACGTCTACGACGGACTGAAGGCCAACAAGGCCCTGGAGGTCCACGTGTTCGGCCGCCGTGGCCCGGCGCAGGCGAAGTTCTCCCCGATGGAGCTGCGGGAGCTGGACCACTCCCCCAACATCGAGGTCATCGTCGACCCCGAGGACATCGACTACGACGAGGGCTCGATCGAGACCCGGCGCGGCAACAAGCAGGCCGACATGGTCGCCAAGACCCTGGAGAACTGGGCGATCCGCGACGTCGGCAACCGGCCGCACAAGCTCTTCCTGCACTTCTTCGAGTCGCCCTCGGAGATCCTCGGCGAGGACGGCAAGGTCGTCGGCCTGCGCACCGAGCGCACCACCCTCGACGGCACCGGCAACGTCAAGGGCACCGGCGAGTTCAAGGACTGGGACGTCACCGCGATCTACCGCGCCGTCGGCTACCTCTCCGACAAACTCCCCAAGCTGCCCTGGGACATCGAGTCGGGCACGGTCCCGGACGCGGGCGGCCGCGTCATACAGGAGAGCGGCGAGCACCTTCAGTCGACGTATGTCACCGGCTGGATCCGACGCGGCCCGGTGGGTCTGATCGGCCACACCAAGGGCGACGCCAACGAGACGGTGGCCAACCTCCTGGACGACTTCGCGAACGGCCGTCTGCAGACGCCTGTCTCGCCCGAGCCGGAGGCCGTGGACGCCTTCCTCGCCGAGCGCGAGGTCCGCTTCACCACGTGGGAGGGCTGGTACAAGCTCGACGCCGCCGAGAAGGCACTGGGCGAGCCGCAGGGCCGCGAGCGCGTGAAGCTCGTCGAGCGCGAGGACATGCTGCGCGAGAGCGGCGCGTGAGTCGCGAGCGGTGACACGACGCCGGAGAGGGCCGGGGGTTCGTCCCCGACCCTCTCCGGCTTCTCACGGGCTTTACGGGCTGCGCGGTGATCGCCGCCTGTTAACGTCCCCCGGTGTTCTCACTACTGGAGCCCCCCTTCTTCACCCGGCTGCGTGACGCGCGCCGGGTTCTCGTCGCCGGCGCGGGCGGCGGTTTCGACGTGTACGCCGGTGTGCCGCTGGCCCTCGCGCTGCGGGCGGCCGGCAAGGAGGTCCACCTGGCCAACCTGTCCTTCTCGGATCTGTACGGGCTGGACCTCGACGTGTGGGTGGACCACGACGTCGCGGCGATACGCCCGGACACCACCATCCGCGGCGACTACTTCCCCGAACGGGCTCTCGCCGGCTGGCTCGCCCTCCAGGACCTGCCCGACACGGTGTACGCCTTCCCGCTCACCGGCGTCCGGCCCCTCAGGGACGCCTACCGGTCCCTGCTGGAGCACCTGGGCGGCGTGGACGCCATCGTGCTGGTGGACGGCGGGACCGACATCCTGATGCGCGGCGACGAGCACGGGCTGGGCACACCGGAGGAGGACATGGCGAGCCTCGCCGCCGTGTCCGGACTCGATGAGGTCCCGGTACGACTCGTGGCCTGTCTCGGGTTCGGCGTGGACTCCTACCACGGGGTCAACCACTCCCTCGTGCTGGAGAACCTCGCCGCGCTGGAGCGCGAGGGCGGCTACCTCGGCACCTTCTCGCTGCCTCGCCACAGCCGCGAGGGCAGCCTGTTCCTCGACGCGGTCGAGCACGCCCGGCGGTGCACGCCGGACCACCCGAGCATCGTCCAGGGTTCCGTGGCGGCGGCCGTACGCGGCGACTTCGGCGACGTCCGGTTCACCGAGCGCACCAAGGACAGCGAGCTGTTCATCAATCCGCTGATGGCCCTGTACTTCTGCGTCGACGCGCCCGCCCTGGCCCGGCGCAACCTCTATCTCGACCGGCTCGCGAACACCGCGCTGATGCGCCAGGTCAGCTCGGTCATCGCGGAGTTCCGCGACGAACTCCCGCGCCAGCGGCCACCGCGGGCGTACCCGCACTGACGCGCTTTTGTCTCACATTCCGGTGAAGTCGCCCCAGTCGGCTCGCGACCCACATACACTCCTGATCTTCACAGAAGCTCCATACAGGGGGGTATTTCTCCATGCGCATACGCATCTTCGCCACAACCGCTGTCGCGGCCGGCACCCTCGCCGCGCTGTCGGCCGTTCCGGCCCAGGCCACCGAGTACTCGTCCGCGCTGAAGATCAAGGGCATCCAGTACGACGCGCCCGGCCGCGACTCCAACAACTGCCGCACCGGCAACACGGACGAGGAGTACCTGACGATCAAGAACTACTCGTCCGGCACCACGGTCAACCTCAAGGGCTACGTGGTGAAGGACAAGGCCGGCAACCGGTTCAGGTTCACCGCCAACCACTACCTCCAGCCCGGCGACTACGTGAAGCTCCGGGGCGGCAACGGCACGGACTCCGACACGCGCAACGTCGTCTACCGCGACAACTGCAACTTCATGTGGAACAACGACAAGGACTCGATCTACCTGTACAAGCCCTCGGGCGCCGGGGCGGATTCGCACTCCTACACCAAGAGCGGCAACGACCGGGACGGCAACGGCTACATCACGTACCACAACTGAGCGGGATCGCGGCGATGAGCAGGACCCGCCCCGATGCGGATGGTGGGCGGGTCCTGCTCACCGGGTCATTCTCATGACCGGACGCGGCGCGGACCACGAGTGAGCGACGGCCGGCCGGTGCGGACCGCACACACCCCGTGTGCGCACCCCCCGCTCCGTCGGCATCCGCCTGCGGCGACGATACTGGTACGCGTACGTGTGCCCCCGGCCAGCAGATGGACCCATGCCCAGCTCCTCCAGCACCCGCCCCACCGCTCCCGCCTCGGTGTGGTCGGCCCGTGGCCGCCACCTCGGGCCCGCCGCCGAAGACGTACTCCGGCCCGCTCTCCAGCAGCTCAAGGACAGCCGGACCATCGACGACCACATGGAACTGCCCGAGACCGAGGGCGCCCAGGCTTCGGTCTTCGAGGCACGCTGGCGTGTCGCGGGGTCGGTGACCGTGCGCGCCCGGCTGACCGTCGGGCGCGACCTCGGCGACGGGCAGGAGTGGACGCTGGTCGCCGAGGCCGAAGCGCCGTGGGATCCGCGCTGGCCGTCCCCGGTGGCCATGTTCTGGCCGCAGGGACCGGACGCGGGCTGGGACCACGAGGCGGTCGCGGGCCTGCGCCTGACGGACATCAACCCCCTGCCTTCGGACGACAAGGCGGTACGGCGCATACTGCGGGACGCCGCGCGCGACGGCTGGTGCGTCCACGTCGTCGTCCACGAGGCCATGACCACCGACGAACGCGGCCTGACGCCCCTGGCCGGGATGCTGCCGACGAGTCTGCGGCACCGGGTGGTCGAGCATCGCGCCGCGCCGAGCCAACTGCGCGTCGTGAACTGGGCGCTGCGGGAGTTCGGGGTGGAGGTGCCGCGCGGCGGTGCCGTGGTGCTGCCCGGGTCTCCGGTGCCGGAAGGCTACGACGCGGACGAATTCGCCGTGCGCACGGTCTTCCTGGACGGCTCCGAGCCGGCCGAGCTCATCCACGCCGTGACGCGGTTCGCGGCGCTGCCGCGTCCGTTGCCGGACGGTGCCGAGGACGCCGTCACCGCGCTGCGTGAGGACTGGCGGCTGCTGACCCTGGAGGAGGAACTCGACCGGGAACGCAAGCTCGTGGCGATGTACGCCGAGGCGCTCGACGCGATGACGAAGTCCCGCGACCTGTACCGGGAGGCCGCCGAGCAGGCCCATGCGGCGCTGGCCGCCTTCCGCGAGTCCGCCGACGCCGCACCCGAGCCCCGGCCCCAGTCGCCCGCCTCCCCTGCCGCGTCCCCGCTTCAGCAGCTGACGCGGACCTTCGAACGCCTCAAGGGCTCAGCCCGGACCCGCAGGCCCTCCCCCTCGCCCGTCCCCACCCCCTCCTCCGACGCGGGCGAGACAGAGGAAGGCAAGGCCGTCGAGGCGCAGCCGAAGTCTGCTGACCGTTGACCCCGGGCGGTCCGGCATGAGGCGGCACCGCGTGCCGCCTCAGTGGACGTAGTGCGGCTGCGCCGTATCCGTGGGTGGGGCGTACTGCGTCGAGCGGGCGCGCATCGGTGCGTGGGTGGACGGCTCGGGCGCCTGCCCGAGCAGGTGACCGGGCCGATTGTGCGTCTTCCGTCCTGACGAGTGATGGTGTGCGGCCGAGTGACGGCCGCCATGCAATGCACCCGCCGCAAGGGGGAATCCGACCGGCAGGTGCGCATCGGTGCGCGCCGTCGGCAGGAGGAGGGTCCGTGGGGTCGACCACCGAGGTGATCGTCGTCGCCGTGGTCCTGGCGGCCGTCGTGCTCGCCGTGGCCGTCCGGTTGCTGGTGCGGCTCGTGCGAACCCGCCGCCTGATGCGGCGCGCCGGGCTGCCGACCGGGCCGCGCTGGGTGTTCTGGGGTGCCGTCCTGTACTTCGTACTGCCCGCCGATCTGGTGCCCGATCCGGTGTATCTGGACGACATCGGCGTGCTCTTGC
Source organism: uncultured Streptomyces sp. (assembly GCA_965653385.1). Taxonomy (GTDB): domain Bacteria; phylum Actinomycetota; class Actinomycetes; order Streptomycetales; family Streptomycetaceae; genus Streptomyces. The sequence continues at coordinate 11,713 of CBFGZZ010000195.1, forward strand.
TGGCACTGCGTACCCTGCGCCGCTCTCCCGAGGCGGGGCCCCCGGACGCCGCTGGTTACAGAAAGTAAGGAAACCAATCACTCGTTCGATTCGTTTAAGTAAGAGGGAGCCCAAAAGCGCCGGCGCGGTGAGTGACGCCAGTGGGCGACCAGCTCGATCGGAGCAGCACCTGTGAGGGAGAGACGATGCAACCGTTCGCGCTCAACTATGCACGGCCGGCAGCGGAGTTGGAGGTCACCGCTGCGTACGTCTACGACTCCGGTCTGCAGTTGAACGTGCTGCGTGACGGGCGGATAGCCGCCCGTGATCACGCGCTCTTGCGGGAGTTGGGAACCACGACGTCCACGGCGGGCTCGAAGACCCACTTCGACGACTGAACGCAGGTCGCCGACGATGACCGTCTTGATTGTGACCAACGAAGAGGACGTGACGGCGGACATGGTGGTCGTGCACCTGAACGCGTCCGGTGTCCCGGTGGTCCGACTCGATCCCGCCGACCTGACCGGCGGGGTCGCCCTGTCGGGTGAGTTCGTGCACGGTGCCTTCCGCGGCCATCTGTCGTCCGCGGGACGCCTGGTGAGCGTCGACGGGCTGCGGTCGATATGGATGCGCAGGCCGGGAGCGGCGGCGGCGCGCGCGGCCGCGCCGTCGCCCTGGCTGACGGAGGAGGCGGGGCAGGCGCTGTACGGCATGCTGCGCGGCTGTGACGTGCGCTGGATGAACCATCCCGACGCGGCCCGCCGGGCGCGCTACAAGCCGTGGCAGCTGAGGCTGGCCCAGCGCTGCGGCCTGCCCGTTCCGGCCACGTTGATCACGACGTTCCCGCAGGCCGCCCGTGAGTTCGCCGCGCGCTATCCGGATCTGGTGGTCAAGCCGGTCTCCGGCTCCCATCCACAGGATCCGCCCCGCGCGGTGCCGACCAGCAGGGTGGCCCCGGACGCCGACTTCTCCGCCGTCGCGTTCGGGCCCACCCTGCTGCAACGCCGTGTCGCCAAGCGGGCCGACATCCGGCTGACCGTGGTGGGCGAGCGAATGCTGGCCGCCGCGAAGGTGGCCGACGCCGAGGCCGAGGTGGACGTCCGCTTCGCCGCCTCGAACGCGCCGTGGCAGCCCGTCGAGGTGGCGCCGCGCGTCGCCAAAACGGTCCGCGCCTATATGCGGGAGGCCGAACTCGCCTACGGCGCCTTCGACTTCGTCGAGGACGCCGACGGCACGTGGTGGTTCCTGGAGTGCAACCAGTCGGGGCAGTTCGGGTTCATCGAGGTGGACACGGGCCAGCCGATATCGCTGAGCATCGCCGAGTGGCTCGCCCGGCCCGCCTCGGGGGAACAGCCGCACGCCAACGGGGCCGGCGCGAAGGTTCCCTGACCGGGCTCAGCGCTGCTGCGGCCCGGGCGGCAGGGCACTGCGCTGCCAGGTCGGGGCCGGTTGCGTCGGGCGTCCGGGGGCCGCCGCCGGGCCGCCGGGCGGCAGCAGCGACTGCCCGGACTGGAGCAGCGGCTGCATGGCGAACTCGACTTCCCTGCTGACGCGTTCGGCCTCCCTGCGCACCTGGAGGGGGATGTCGCCGCGCTCCGCGATGAGCCGGTCGTAAATGGGGGAATCCTGGAACACCCGTCAACGCGCCTTTCATGTCGTGGCCCCGTGTGCATTTGGGCACGGCTGTCGAGTCTAGGCGCCGACGCACACTGAAGTACGAATTCTGCCAGAGCGCTTGACGGCCGCCGCACGGGCACTACGGCATCGTCGAGGCACCTCCCGACGGTCGCCTCAGGCACCCGTCGTCGAACCGGGCCGGACGATCATCAGGACGGTGACGGTCGCCCAGAGCAGGTTGAAGACGCCGGTGAACATGGCGAGTCGCACCGTGGCCACGTGCTCCACGGCCCTCTCGGCACCCAGTTGCTCGAGGAGTTCCTCCTGGCGGGGCAGAACGAAGGCGATCAGGACGCCGGCGGCCGCGGCGGTGAGGGCGATGGACGTGATGAGCCAGCCGCTGCCGAGCACGCCCATCGCCAGTGCCGTGGCCAGGCCGAGGACGGGTACCGAGACCCCGACGGCCGCGTAGAGGCGGCAGATGCGGTGCAGCAGCCGGACGGTGCCCACCGCCACGGCCCCGTCCGTCGCCGGGACGCGGCGCGCCGCCGGCGGGAACATGCTGGCCGCGACGGTGACGGGGCCGACGGCGACGATGGCGGCCAGGACGTGAAGGGTGAGGAGGATCTTGGTCACCCGCCCCACGCTAGGGATGTCACGGATGATCGGACAGAGGCTGAAACGACAGCCTCCAACGGGTTCCCGCCAACGCCCCTGCCCTCACCATCGGCCCAGCCCACTCACATGACCTGGCCTTATGCCCCTGGCGGGAATCCGCCTAGGGTGTCCGACATGCACCCCGTGGCGATCCTGGTTCTCGACAGCGTGGTGCCGTTCGACATGGCGGCCCCCTTCCAGATGTTCAGCTGGACCCGGCTGCCGGACGGCCGCCGCCCCTACCGGGTCCGGCTGTGCGCCGAGTCGCCTGAGGTGCCCACGGAAGGCTTCGCCCTGCGGATCGAGCGTGGCCTCGACGGGCTGGCGGACGCGGACACGATCATCGTGCCGGGCTGCGACGACACCGGGCCGCCCTCCCCCCAGGTCGTGACGGCCCTGCGGCAGGCGGCGCAGGCCGGTACCCGGATCGCTTCCGTGTGCGTGGGCGCCTTCGTCCTGGCCGAGGCCGGACTGCTGGACGGGCTGCGCGCCACCACCCACTGGATGGCCACGGACGACCTGGCGCGCCGCTTCCCTGACGTCCATGTCGAGCCGGACGTGCTGTACGTCGACAACGGGCGGATCCTCACCTCCGCCGGAGCCGCCGCGGGACTGGACATGTGCCTGCACATGATCCGGCGGGACCTGGGCTCGGCCGTGGCCGCGCACACCGCGCGCATGTCAGTCGTACCGCTGGAACGGGAGGGCGGGCAGGCGCAGTTCATCGTGCACGAGCACCCGCCCGTGCCACGCGGTTCGGCGCTCGAACCCCTGCTGGAGTGGATCGAGGACAATCTGGCCGGGGAGATCACCCTGGGGGCGATGGCGGGGCGGTCGGGGATGAGCGAGCGCACCTTCAGCCGCCGGTTCCGTGAGCAGACCGGGACCACTCCCCTCCAGTGGCTGCTGCGGGCGCGGGTGCGGCGGGCCCAGTATCTGCTGGAGAACAGCGACCACCCGATCGAACGGATCGCACGGCAGGCCGGGTTCGGGTCGCCGACGGCTTTCCGTGAGCGCTTCCGCCGGGTGGTGGGCACCACGCCCCACGCCTATCGCGCCGCGTTCCAGGGGAAGACGGACGCGTCAGTCACGGTGGGATAAATCACCCGAGTCCACACGGGCCGTTAGCAGTTGGACAAGGGGTATCGATCCTCCCCAAGGACGGTGTACGCCCATGAACTGCTCCAGCCGTTTCCTCTGCGCCCTCTACATCGCCACGAGCGCGGGGCTCGCGTGGACCACGGTCCTCGAAGTCCGCTACGGCCCCGCCTGGGCCGCGTGCCTGTTCGCCGCCGCCAGCCTCGTGCCGGTGATCGCCGTCGTACGGGAGACCGTGATCGGCGAACAGCGGCGCTGGCTGCTGGAGCTGGCCGCGCGGGCCGGGCGCGGGGGCGATGCCGCCGAGGCGATCATCCGTGCGGAGATCGACTCGGCGTGCTGCGAACGCTGGTGGACGAGCCTCGGCAGCGAGCACGACGTGACGTGCCGGCACGGAATGCCCCGCAGCAGCAGTGCCGCGTGAACGTCAGCGTGCCGCCCCGCACGGCGTGGAGCACAACGCACCCGCGAGGCGACCCGGTGTTTCTCGACCGTCCCGGGCCTCGGGGCGTCCTCGATTCGGGGGAGCACCTCAGTCGTCCCCTCCGTGCCGCCCGACGATCCGGCAGGGCACGGCGAAGCCGGCGACCCGGCGCTCGACTTCGGCCCTTGTGCCGGCCGGCGTCGAGGGGCGCAGGGTGACGGTGACCGTCACGGACCCGGAGTCGGCCTCGGCGCTGACGCCTTCCACGTGATCGAGGTCGGCGAGGACGTCGGTCAGCACACGGCGGGCGGCGTCGGCTCGGAGCGGAAGCTTGTACGGCTTGCCGACCGCGGTGACGGGGAGGGCGTCGAGGACGCGGACGGCCTTGGGGGCGGCGGCCGCCTCACTGACGTGGGCCGCGGCCCAGGCCCGGAGGTCGTCCTCGGTCACGGCGGGGTCGGTGACCGTCACATACGCCACCGGGACCTCGCCCGCCCGCCGGTCCGGCTGCCCGACGGCCTGGGCCCCGGTGACCGCGGGGTGCGCGAGCAGGGCGTCCTCGATCACCGCGGGGTCGATGTTGTGGCCGCCGCGGATGATCAGGTCCTTGGCCCGCCCGGTGAGGTGGAGGAAGCCGTCCTTGTCGAGGTGGCCGAGGTCGCCGGTGTCCAGCCAGCCGTCGGCCACCTTGCCCTGATCGCTGATCAGGAAGCCGTCGGCGTCCCGGCCCTGGACGTAGCCGGGGAAGACGGTGGGGCCGCTGAT
>CBFGZZ010000196.1:0-16185 GCA_965653385.1 uncultured Streptomyces sp.
CCCACCCACAAAGGCCCAGACACTCTCAGCCCGTCCGGCGTTTGAGGACGAGGCCCGGAGGGCCGATAGAGGGGGTCCGGGGGGCACAGCCCCCTGGCGGGGTCGAAGGGGCGGAGCCCCTGGGATGGGACGGGTAGGGGCGGCGGGGGCGAGGAACGGTCAGGAGGAGACCTGGTGTGGGCTGGCTCATCGGCGCGGCAGCAACCCGATCGCAGCCACCGGCACAACCGCCAGCACCAGCCAGGGGACAGCCGCCGGCAGGCCGGGGTCGAGCAGCGTGCCGGTCGCCGAGCTGCCGATGAGGACGATGAGACCGGAGACCGAGGACAACGCGCCGGTGTAGAGACCGACTCGCCCCTCCTCGGCCAGGTCGGCGACCCACGCCCGGGCGACCGGGGCGACGAGCATCTGGCCGAGGGTGAGCAGGACGACGAAGCCGGCCGCGGGCAACAGACCTGCCGGGCCCGTCCAGCCGGCGGGCCGGGCAGCGGCCACGACGGTGAAGCCCGCCGCGATCAGCACCAGCCCGGCCACCATGGACCGGCGCAGAGTGAGCCGCTCCCCCACCCACCGGGTGACGGGCAGCTGGGCGGTCACCACCAGCAGCGAGGACAGGGCGAACAGCCAGGCCAGGGCAGCCTGGGACCCGGTGGCACGCTCGACCTCGTCGGGGAGGGCGAGGTAGAGCTGGTTGTAGGCCAGGAGGTAGGCACCGTACGCGCAGCACAGGGCGAGGAAGCGGCGGTTGCGCAGCAGATTCCCCATACCGCCGCGGAACCTCACGCCGCCCCGCCCGGGTATGCGCTGCGGCAGCAGCCACGCGTGCCCGGCGAGGACGAGGACGAAGACGCCGGCGCCGGCGAGGCAGACCGTGCGGAAGTCCACCGAGAGCAGGAGTGCGCCGAGCAGCGGTCCGACGAACGCGCCCGCCTGTCCGGCCACGGTGAGCAGCGCGAGAACGCGGGTGCGGGAACCGGCCCCCGACTCCTCCCAGAGCACCGCCTGCCGGGCCACCTCGGACTCCACGGCCGGTGAGAACAGCGCTGCGGCGAACCCGATCAGCAGCACCGCACCTATGACCGCCCAGGTCTCGCGTGCGTACCCGAGCCATGCGAACCCAGCGATCCGCAGGACGCAGCCCGTGAGGACGACGGGCCGGATGCCGTACCGGTCGGCCAGCGCCCCGCCCACCACGAACAGGCCTTGTTGGCTGAAGGTCCGCAGCCCCAGCACGAACCCGACCATCCAGCCTGCCATGCCGACGGCCTGTCCGAGGTGTTCGGAGAGGAAGGGCAGGACGGTGAAGAAGCCGATGTTGAAGGCGAGTTGGGTGAGGATGAGGAGGCGGAGGAGAGGAGACAGGGGGCGGTGGTGCGGCGCCTTGCGACGCAGGCCGCGTGTCACGAGGGAGGTCATCCGGTTCTCACCAGCTCCCTGGCCGGTGGGCGGGTTTGGGACGGTGGCGCGGTTTCGGTGGCATCGGACCGTCGTCGGCGCCCTACGCCTCCGGCCGTCGTCACCGCCAGCGCGCCCAGCAGAGCGAGTACGGCGGCCGGGGCGAGGACCGCCCAGGGGGCGCGCTCGGCGTAGGGCTGGTTCTCGGCGAGGAGCAGGCCCCATTCCGGCGAGGGTGGCTGGGCGCCGAGGCCCAGGAAGGCGAGGGAGGCGAGGGCGAGGGCGATGCCGGGGAGGCGGAGCAGGGCGTGTCGGGTGACGGGTGGGACGACAGCGGGGAGGAGTTCGTGGCGTAGGAGGTACCAGGGACCCGCGCCCAGCGCTCGGGTGGCTGTGAGGTGGAGGGCGGCGCGTTCCTGTCGGAGCAGTGCGGAGGTGTGGGCGGCGAGCGGTGCCCAGGCCACGGCGGCCACGGCGAGGGCGGGGGTGGCGGTTCCGCTGCCGACGACCGCGGTGACCAGCAGGGCGACGAGGACCGGCGGCAGCGCGGTGGCGGTGTCGACGAGCGGGCCGGACAGCCGGGGCAGCAGGCCGAGCGCCAAGCCGGTGAGCAGGGTGGCGGCGGTGATCGCGAGGGCGAGCAGCAGGGTGTCGAGGGCCCCGTGGGCGATGCGGGCGAGGACGTCCCTGCCGAGGGCGTCGGTGCCGAACGGGTGGGACGGGGAGGGCGCGGCCAGGCGTTCGGTGGTGTCGAGGGCCAGTGGGTCGCGGGGCAGGCCGAGGGCGATGACGGTGAGGAGCAGGCCCGCGTGGACGAACGGCAGGACGGTGCGGGCGGGCGGTGTCGGGCGGTGCAGGGACGGCAGTGCGCCGTCGCGCAGGGCCGGGCCGATCAGCAGACGGGCGAGGGTGTGGGCCAGTCCGGCGGCGACCGCGGCGAGCAGGATCAGGGCCAGGGTGCCGCCCTGGAGGACGGGCAGGTCCTGGGCGAGGGCGGCCTGGAGGGTGGTGCGGCCGAGGCCGGGGATGTCGAAGATCTGCTCGACGGTGACCGATCCGCCCGTCAGGCCTACGACGAACAGGCCGGTGTTGGGGAGGAGTCCTGGCAGACAGCGGCGCAGGGCCTGGCGGGCCACGCTGCGACCCGGAAGTCCGCGCGCCGTGGCGGCCAGGGCCCAGGGCTCGGCGAAGGCACCGGGCAGCAGGTCGTCGAGGAGCCGGCCCAGCACGGCGCCGGCGGGCAGGCCGAGGGCCAGTGCGGGGAGAATCGTCCACTGGGGGCCGTACCAGCCGAGGGCCGGAAGCCAGCCGAGTTGGACCCCCACGACGGTGGCGAGTACGGACGCGGTGAGGAACTCGGGGAGTGCGGCGAGGACCGCGGAGCCGCTGCCTCCCGCGCGCCGTCCGTCGAGTCGGCGGTGGGCGCCCAGCCACAGGGTGCGAGCGCAGATCAGCGCGGCGGTGAGGGCGGCGACCGCGAGGGCCACCGCCATCAGCAGCAGGGAGACGCCGAGGGCCTGGAGGACGGCGGGCGTGACCTCGTTGCCGGAGATCCAGGACCGGCCGCCGTCCCCGTGCCACAGCCCGCCCAGCCAGTCACCGAGGAGCTGGAACGGGCCCTGGTCCAGGCCGAGTTGGGCGCGGATGTCCGCCAGCACCTCGGGCGTGGGGTCGCGGTCCGCCGAGCGGGCCTTGAGCACGGTGAGCGCCGGGTCGGTGTGCGTGAGCCAGGGCAGTACGCCGATGGCGCACACCAGGGCGGCCGCGATCCCCGCACGCCACAGGAGCGTGACTGCCTGGCGTCGCACGGGTCAGCGCCGGGTGCCGATGCCGACGAGGGTGCGCTCGTACGGGTCGAGGAGCGCGCCGCGGACGGAGCCGCCCACACCGGTGATGATGCGCTGGTGGACGAGCGGTACGACGGCGTCGGTGCCGAGGATCTCGGCCTCGGCCGCCATCGCCGCGTCCTGTCGCTCGGCGGTGTCGGCGATGTCCGCGGCCTTGGCCACGGCCCGGTCGACGTTCTTGTCGCAGAGCAGGGCCAGGTTGTAGCTGCCGTCGCAGGTGTAGTCGCCGGCGAGGACACCGACGGGGTCGCCGGTGTCGACCAGGCTGTTGCGGGCGCCGACGAACGCGTCGAACTTGCCGTCCAGCGCGTCGCTCTCCAGCCGCGCGTACTCGCGTACCTCCAGCGTGACCTCGAACCCCGCCTTCTCCAGCTGCTGCTTCAGCACCTGGGCGACCTCGGGCAGTTCGGGCCGGTTGTCGTACGTGGCGAGCGTGATGCGCGTCCCGTCGGGCCGGCCGGCCTTCGCGCGTCCGGCCGGCTCGGTCCGCTTGCCGGCGGCCCAGGTGACGGCGGGGCCGTAGATGCCGGCGCCGGGGTCGGCGTACCCCTCGTAGACGCCCTTGGCGAGCGTGGAGGTGTCGACGGCCTCGCGGGCGGCGGCCCGTAGCGCGGCGTCCTTGAAGGCGCCCTTCTCGGTGTTGAGGAGCAGGCTCGTGGTGCGGGTCGTGGCGGTCGCCTCGACCGTGTCCTTGTCGAGGGTGGCGGCCTGGGCGACGGGGATCGCCTCGGCGAGGTCGACCTGGTCGGTGCGCAGGGCGTTGGCGCGCGCGGTGCCGTCGGCGACGAACTTGACGTCGATGCCGGGGGCCTGGGCGCGGCCGCCCCAGTAGTCGTCGTAGCGGTCGAGGGTGACGGCCGTGGAGCCGAGGACCTTGGTGAGCTCGAAGGGTCCGGTGGCGGTGCCGACGGGGTCGACCTTGTCCTGCGTGCCGTACGCCTTGCCGGAGAGGATGGCGAGGGACGGGCTGGACAGACGCAGCGGGAGCACGGGGTCGGGGGTCTTCGTGGTGATCCGTACGCCGGTGCTGCCGTCGGCCTTCGCGGTGAACGTGACTCCGGCGAGGGCGGCGGGGGCCGGCTTGGCCTGTGCGGCGTGGGTGAGCGCGGTGGCGACGGCGGCCGGGGTGACGGTGGAGCCGTCCTGGAACGTGGCCTCACGCAGGCTGAAGAGCCAGGTGCGGTCGTTCTCCTGGCGCCAGGAGGCGGCGAGGGCGGGAACCGCGGCACCGTTGGCGTCCAGCGCGGTCAGGCCCTCGGTGACGCCGAGGCGGCTGAGGATGGTGGAGTCGGCGCCGTACGGCGAGAGGTTCTCGGCCGGCGGGAAGGCGAGGGCGACGCGGAGGCGGGAGCCGCCGTCGGCGCTGTCGGCGGAGTCGGTCCCGCCGCCCGAGGCGAAGCAGCCGGCGAGAACCGGGGCCAGCACGAGGGCGAGGAGCGGGCGGAGTCGGCGTCGCACGGGCTATCGCTCCATCGGTATCTCGAAGTGGACGACACCGAAGGCGCCGTCGGGGTCCACGCGCTCGTCCAGCACGACCTTGCCGCGCGAGCGCCAGAAGGCCTCGGCGCCGGGCACCTTCGGGTCGGTGTGCAGATAGACGGCCCGGTAGCCGCCGTCCGCCGCCGCGAAGGCGAGCAGCTCGTCGACCATCCGCCCGGCGAGGCCGCGCCTGCGGTGCTGGGCCCGGACGTAGACGCGGCGCAGTTGCGCGGTGTCGCCGGAGGGGTAGCGCTCGGCGAGGTCGCGCGGGTTCGGCGGGTGGGCCGGGCCGCGGGAGTCGAGGGCGGCGGTGGCGACGACACCGTTGTCGTGCGGGTCGACGGCGACGAGGAGGGTGTGGCGCGGCGAGGCGAGATAGGCGGCGGCCGGGTCGATGATGTCCGCGTGCCAGCGCGGCACATAGCCGGTGCCGAAGTCGTGGTAGACGGTGTCGAGCATCAGGGCTCGCGCACCGTCGAGGTCGTCCGGGCTCGCCGCCCTGATGCTGTAGTCATGCACTTGCACATCATATGCATCAAGGGCGAAAGGCCTTTCCGCCCACCCCGCCCACCCGGACAACACCCTTACGTCTCACGCGATTTGACAGTGCTCGAAGATCAACGCCAACCTTGCCACATGACATCCATTTTCAAAAAGGGTACCCTGGCGGCGAAGGCGGGGTGCCGCTGATGCGCATCGCGTTCGTCGGCAAGGGCGGCAGCGGCAAGACCACCCTGTCGGCGCTCTTCACCCGCCACCTGGCCCGCTCCGGCGCGCCCGTGCTGGCCATCGACGGCGACATCAACCAGCACCTCGCCGAGGCACTGGGCCACGACGGCGACTCCCTGGACGCCCCGCCCCTCGGCGCCCACCTGCGGGACATCAAGGAGTACCTGCGCGGCAGCAACCCGCGCATCCCCTCCGCCGACGCCATGATCAAGACGACTCCGCCCGGCCGCGGCTCCCGTCTGCTGACCCTGCTCGGCGACGACGAACTGCACGCCCGGCACGTCCGGCGCGTCGGCGACGTACCGCTGATGGTCACAGGCGAGTTCGACGAGAGCGACCTCGGAGTGGCCTGCTACCACTCCAAGCTCGGCGGGGTCGAGCTCTACCTCGGCCACCTGGTCGACGGCCCCGGCGAGTACGTCGTGGTCGACATGACGGCCGGCGCCGACGCCTTCGCCTCGGGCCTGTTCACCCGCTTCGACATGACGTTCCTCGTGGCGGAACCCACCCGCAAGGGCGTCTCGGTCTACCGCCAGTACCGCGACCACGCCCGCGAGTTCGGCATCCGCATCGCGGTCATCGGCAACAAGGTGACCGGCGAGGACGACCTGCTCTTCCTCAAGGAGGAGGTCGGCGACGACCTCCTCACCCACCTGGTCCACTCCTCCTGGGTCCGCGCGGCCGAACAGGGCCGGGAGCAGGGCGAGTTGGAGTACCAGAACGTCCACGCCCTGAACATCCTGCGCGAGACGGTCGACGCACTGCCGAAGGACTGGGCCACGACGCACGGCCACGCCGTCGAGTTCCATCTGCGCAACGCCCGCGCGTGGGCGGACGACCGGACGGGCGGTGACCTGGCCGCCCAGGTCGACCCGGACTTCGTGCCGGGCCCGCCGGCCCTGGCCTGACGCCTCCACCACAACTCCTCGCACCACTTCACGAACAGGAACGCACACCCATGTCCCTCGACGTCTCCCCGAAGCTCCTCGCCGAAGCCGAACACGGTGACATCCGCGAGGAGGACTTCGTGGACACCGTCCGCACCTCGCTGCCGTACGCCTACGACCTGATCGCCTCCCTCGCGATCGAACTCCGCGAGGGAACGGCCGACTTCACGGACAACCAGACCCCTCCCCCGTCCGAGAAGGAACGCGGCCAACTCCTGCGCGCCCTCGCGAGCGACGCGATCCGCGGCAGCCTGGAACGGCACTTCGGCGTGACGCTCGCCTTCCAGAACTGCCACCGGGTGGCGGCGTTCCGGCCGGAGGCACGGGACGGGGAGACGTATACGCGGTTCACGTCGGTGCGGTCGCAGGTGCTGAACCAGTCGCCGGAGTTCCGGGACTGCTGACCGTCAGGCCGCGCGCTCGGCCCATGCCCCGTGCGCGCGGATGACCTCCGCATACCGGTACCCGGACCCCTTGATGGTGCGGACCTGTGTCCCGTAGTCGACGTGGACGAGGCCGAACCGCTTGGCGTAGCCGTACGCCCATTCGAAGTTGTCCAGCAACGACCACGCGAAGTACCCCGCCAGCGGAGCCCCCTTGCGGGCCGCGGAAGCGCAGGCCGCGAGGTGCTGGATCAGGTACTCCTGGCGCTCTGGGTCGTCGACGGTTCCGTCGGGGCGTACGACGTCCGGGTAGGCGGAGCCGTTCTCGGTGACGTAGAGGCGACGGGCGCCGTAGTCGTGGGTGAGGCGGAGCAGGAGCGTCTCGATGCCGCTCGCGTCGATCTCCCAGTCCATGCCGGTGCGCGGGACGCCGGCGCGGCGGACCTGGCGGGCGCGCGGGGCCGGTCCCGTGGGGTCGTCGGTGACGGTCGCCGGAAAGTAGTAGTTGAGGCCGAGCCAGTCCAGGGGGGCGGCGATGGTGTTCAAGTCGCCCGCACGCTCCGGTAGTTCGACGCCGTACACCTCCCGCATGTCCGTCGGGAAGCCGCGGCCGTGGATCGGGTCGAGCCACCAGCGGTTGGTGTGGCCGTCCATGCGGCGGGCCGCTGCCTCGTCCTCGGAGCGGTCGGTGGCGGCGTGGACGGTGGAGAGGTTGTTGACGATGCCGACCTCGGCCCCGGGAGCGGCGGCGCGGATCGCCTGGGTGGCCAGGCCGTGGCCGAGGAGGAGATGGTAGGAGGCCCGGACTGCGGCCGTCAGGTCGGTGAGACCGGGGGCCATCTTGCCTTCCAGGTGGCCGATCCACGCCGAGCACAGGGGTTCGTTGAGGGTGGCCCAGTGGGTGACGCGGTCGCCGAGTCGTTCGGCGACGACGGCCGCGTACGCGGCGAAGTGCTCGGCTGTCTCCCGCTCGGGCCAGCCGCCGCGGTCCTGGAGCGCCTGCGGCAGGTCCCAGTGGTAGAGGGTGACGGACGGGGTGATGCCGGCCGCCAGCAGGCCGTCGACCAGCTCGTCGTAGAACGCCAGGCCCTTCTCGTTGATCCGGCCGTCGCCGCCCGGCACGACGCGCGGCCACGCGATCGACAACCGGTAGGCGTTCGTGGCCAGTCGACGCATCAGTGCGATGTCCTCGCGCCAGCGGTGGTAGTGGTCGCAGGCGACGTCACCGTGGTCGTCGCCCGCGATCCTGCCGGGTGTGTGCGAGAAGGTGTCCCAGATCGACGGGGAACGGCCGTCCTCCGCCACGGCTCCCTCGATCTGGTACGCCGATGTGGCCGTGCCCCACAGGAAGTCGTGCGGGAGTGCGGCGAGGTCGATGCGGTCGGACACGGAGATCCCTTCGGAATGGGGGGTGTTGTTCCGTCGAGGACGGCTGGTCACTTGACGGCGCCCGCCGTCAGGCCCGCGACCAGATAGCGCTGGAGCAGGAGGAAACCGGCGACCACCGGCACGCTGACGACCAGCGACGCGGCCATGATCTGGTTCCAGTACACGTCGTTGAGCGTGGAGTAGCCCTGGAGGCCGACGGCGAGGGTGCGGGTGGTGTCGTTGGTCATGACGGACGCGAACAGCACTTCTCCCCAGGCCGTCATGAAGGCGTAGACCGCGACGGCGACGATGCCGGGGATGGCCGCCGGCACGACCACGCGGAAGAGCGCCCCGAGGGGTCCGCAGCCGTCCACCAGCGCCGCCTCGTCCAGATCGCGCGGCACCGAGTCGAAGTACCCGATCAGCATCCAGATCGAGAAGGGGAGGGAGAAGGTCAGATACGTCAGGATCAGGCCGCCGCGGGAGCCGAACAGGGCGATGCCGGTGGCGTTGCCGATGTTGACGTAGAGGAGGAACAGCGGGAGGAGGAAGAGGATGCCGGGGAACATCTGTGTGGACAGCACGGTGACCGTGAAGACCCGCTTCCCGCGGAAGTCGTAGCGGCTGACCGCGTACGCCGCGAAGACCGCGATCACCACCGAGCAGACCGTCGCCGCGCCCGCCACGATCAGCGAGTTCACGAAGTACTTCGCGAGCGGCACCGTCGACCAGATGTCGATGTACGGGCGGATGGTCAGCTCGCTGGGCAGCCAGCGGAACTTGCCCGTGACGTCCGCGAGCGGCTTCAGCGAACTGGAGACCATGACGTAGACGGGGACCAGGACGAAGCCGGTGAGCAGGGTCAGGAAGATCCGCCGGGACCAGCGGAAGGACCTGGGCGGTGCCATCGGGGAGCTAGACATCGGCGGTCCTCCGTCCGCGCGAGGTGAGCCAGAGGTACCCGCCGGTCACCAGGAGCAGGAACAGCAGCAGGAGTACGGACATCGCCGAGCCCGTGCCGAAGTTCCAGGTGACGAAGCTGGCCTGGTAGATGTGGACCGAGATGAGGTCGGCGGCGGCCGGGGCGGTCTTGCCGAACAGGACGTACGGCGTGTTGAAGTCGTTGAAGGTCCACAGGAACAGCACCAGGACCAGGACCTGGTTCACCGGACGCAGCGACGGGAGCGTGATGCGGCGCAGTTGCTGCCACAGGCCAGCGCCGTCCAGGGCCGCCGCCTCGTACAGCTCCTTCGGGATGTTCTGCAGGCCGGCCATGACGATGAGGAAGGCGAACGGCCAGCCCTTCCACACCGACACCGTCAGCAGGGCGATGAAGCTGTTGTCGCCGATCAGCCAGAAGGAAGGCTTGTCGGTGAGGCCGAGCTGGTCGTGCAGGACGTGGTTCACCAGGCCGTTGTCGTGCTGGAACATGAAGACCCAGGTGATGACGGCCGTGTAGACCGGCAGCGCGTACGGGACGAGGAACAGGGCCCGCAGCAGGCCCCGGCCGCGGAAGGTGTCCTGCATGTAGATCGCGGCGGCCGTGCCGATGAGCCAGCACAGGCCGACCGAGAGCAGCGTGAAGGCGACGGTGACCAGGAACGAGTGGAGCAGCGCCTCGCCGACGGGGGCGTTGAAGTCCACCGACATCCGATAGTTGTCGACGCCGTTCCAGGGGGCCGTGGTCCAGTCCCGGATGTAGAACTGCGTGAGTTCCTTGAAGCTCATGAAGATGCCGATGACCATCGGCACCAGGTGGACCAGGAGTTCGAGGAGCAGGGCGGGCAGGAGGAGCAGGTACGGCAGCCCGATGCGGCGGATCCGCCCGGGACGGCGGCGGGGGCCGTCCGCCGTCCCGGGGGAACTCCGACGCACGGCCGCCTCGGTGGGGACCGTGGTCGTCATCGTGCTCACTTCGTCGGCATCTGCTGCTGAGCCTTCTCCAGGGCCGCCTTCACCGACGCCTCGGTCACCGGGCGTCCGGCGGCGGCGTCGGCCCACAGTTCCTTGACGGCCGTACCGACCGCCGTCTCGAACTGGGACTCGTCGGCGACCTGCGGTGCCGCCACGGCGCTCTTCGCGAGGGTGTCCTTGAGGACCGCGTTCGCCGGGGTGTTGAAGGCCGCGTCCGACTGCGCCCCCTTGACCGGCGGGATGGAGCTGTAGGCGGTGTTGAGGATTTTCTGTTCCTCGTCGCTCGTCATGAACTTCACGAACTTCGTCGCGCCGTCGATGTTGTCGGTGTTCTTGAAGACGGCCAGGTTGATGCCCATCACCATGGAGTTGACGCCGGTGCCGGAGCCGGGTGTGCCGGACTGGACGGGCACGGGGGCGACTCCGTAGGCGTCCTCGCTCATGCCCTGCGACCTCAGGTTGGCGGAGGCGGACTGCCACAGCAGCATCGCTGTCTTGCCCTTGGCGAAGTCGCTGACGGACTGGTTCTGGGCGTACTCGGCGTTGCCCGGCGCGATGATCTTGTCCTTGGCCATCAGGTCGACGAACTGCTTGACGCCCGCGACGGCCTGGTCGGAGGTGAAGTCGGGCTTGCCGTCGGCCGTGAAGAAGTCGGCGCCGTGCTGCTTGGCGAAGACGACGGCGTGGTGGATGTTCTCCGAAGGGTTCGAGCCCTCGACGCCGATGCCCCACTTGCCGCCCTTGGCGAGCTTCTTGCCTGCGGCCGTGAACTCCTCCCAGGTGGCCGGCGGCTTGGAGATGCCCGCGTCGGCGAACATCTTCTTGTTGTAGTAGAGCGCGTACGCCATCGAGTACAGCGGCACCGCGGCCGGGTCCTGGCCCTCGGCACCGGTCGAGCCGAGCGCGGAGTCGACGAACCGGTCCTTGCCGCCGATCGCGGCGAGGTTCTTGTCGTCCCAGGGCAGCAGTGCCCCGGTGGCCTGGAGGCTGGCGCTCCACGTGTTGCCGATGTTGAGGACGTCGGGGCCCTGGCCGGAGGTGGTCGCGGTCAGGATCCGGTTGAGCAAGTCCGACCAGGGGACCACCTCCAGCTTCACCTCGATGCCGGTCTGCTTCTCGAACTTGTCGAGTTCGGGCTGGAGGACCTTCTTGTCGACCTCGATGCTCGCGCCCTGGTTGGAGGCCCAGTACGTGAGGGTCTTCGGCGAGTCGTTGGACCCGCCGCCGTCGGTCGACGAACCGCCTCCGCAGGCCGAGGCGGTCACGACGAGAGACATGGTGACGGCGGCTATGGCCGCGGCTCGCGTTGTGCGCATGGCTCCAGGTGTCCCTTCCGGGAGTACTGCTGCTTAATTTAGAGCGTGAGTTAAGCCTTGGGACGAGCCCGCGTCAAGGCTTTTGACGCACTCGCCGGACTCTGGTCGAACCTCTTGACTCTTTCGTTTCGCGGTTGAACCATTCACCGGCGAGAGAGCGCTCCCAGACCTCACCACGTTCACTTACTGAACCAGGAGAGCCGCCCCATGTCTGATTCCTCCCCGCACTCCCGGCTGCCCTCGATCGGTCGCCGCACGCTGCTCGGCGCGGCCGCGGCGGCCACACCCGTCGTGCTCGGCGGGGCCGCTGGGGCCTCCGCCGCACCGTCGGCCGCGCCGTCGGCCCGCAAGAAGCCTCGTGCCCTCCCCGGCGGCGGCGACCTCGGCCCGAACGTCCTCGTCTTCGACCCTTCCACGCCCGGCATCCAGGCCCGCCTCGACGAGGTGTTCCGGCGGCAGGAGGCGGCGCAGTTCGGCACCGGACGCTACGCGCTGCTGTTCAGGCCCGGCACCTACCACGGCCTCAACGCCCAGCTCGGCTTCTACACCTCCGTCGCGGGCCTCGGCCTGTCCCCCGACGACACCACCATCAACGGCGACGTCACGGTCGACGCCGGCTGGTTCAACGGCAACGCCACGCAGAACTTCTGGCGTTCGGCCGAGAACCTGGCCCTCGTCCCCGCGAACGGCACCAACCGCTGGGCGGTCGCACAGGCGGCCCCCTTCCGCCGGATGCATGTCCGCGGCGGCCTCAATCTCTCCCCCACCGGATACGGCTGGGCGAGCGGCGGCTACATCGCGGACAGCCGCATCGACGGCCAGGTCGGACCGTACTCACAGCAGCAGTGGTACACCCGCGACAGCGCGATCGGCAGCTGGCTCAACGGTGTGTGGAACATGGTGTTCTCCGGTGTCGAGGGCGCCCCGGCACAGAGCTTCCCGAACCCCCCGTACACCACGCTCGACACGACGCCGGTCTCCCGGGAGAAGCCGTTCCTGTACGTCGAGGGCGGCGACTTCCGGGTCTTCCTGCCGGAGAAGCGGACGAACGCCCGCGGTGTGACCTGGGGCAACGGCACCCCGAGAGGCACCTCGCTGCCGCTGACGCGGTTCTACGTCGCCCGGCCCGGCGTCCCGGCGGCCACGCTCAACCAGGCACTGGCGCAGGGACTGCACCTCCTGCTCACCCCGGGGATCTACCACCTCGACCGGCCGATCCGGATCGACCGCCCGAACACCGTGGTCCTGGGCCTCGGCTACGCCACCCTGATCCCGGACGGCGGCGCCACGGCCGTCCAGGTCGCCGACGTCGACGGGGTCCGGCTCGCCGGGTTCCTGGTCGACGCCGGGCCGGTCAACTCCCCGACCCTGCTGGAGATCGGGCCCCACGGGGCTTCCAGGGACCACTCGGCCAACCCGATCACGGTCCAGGACGTGTTCGTCCGCATCGGCGGCGCGGGCGCCGGCAAGGCCACGACCAGCATGGTGATCAACAGCAGACACACCATCGTCGACCACACCTGGGTGTGGCGGGCCGACCACGGCGAAGGGGTCGGCTGGGAGACCAACCGGGCCGACTACGGCGTCGTGGTCAACGGCGACGACGTGCTGGCGACCGGCCTGTTCGTGGAGCACTTCAACAAGTACGACGTCCAGTGGTTCGGCCAGCGCGGCCGCACGATCTTCTTCCAGAACGAGAAGGCGTACGACGCCCCGGACCAGGCCGCCGTCCAGAACGGGGCGATCAAGGGTTACGCCGCCTACAAGGTCTCGGACACCGTGACCTCGCACGAGGGCTGGGGCCTGGGCAGTTACTGCTACTACAACGTCGACCCGTCTATCGTGCAGCACCACGGCTTCGCCGCCCCCGTGCGGCCCGGGGTGCGCTTCCACAACCTGCTCGTCGTCTCGCTGGGCGGGAACGGTCAGTACGAGTGCGTCATCAACGACGCCGGGGCGCCGACTTCGGGGACGTCCACGGTGCCGTCGACCGTGGTGGCGTATCCCTGAGCGCAACGGCACGGGCAACACCGCGAGGGCGGTGCCACTCACCCAGGAGTGGGGCCGCCCCGTCGGTCACCGGACCGGCGTCGTGACCGACGTCGTGTCCGGCGCCGGCGCATAGCCTGTGGGCCGGGCCGTGAAGGTGCCGCGGCCCTGCGTCCGGCTGCGCAACCGCGTCGCATAGCCGAAGAGTTCGGCCAGCGGCACGGTCGCCGTGACGACCGCCGCGCCCGCCCTGGTGACGGAGCCCGAGACCCGACCGCGCCGAGCCGCGAGGTCCCCGAGGACTGCGCCGACGGCGTCCTCCGGCACGGTGACCGTGACCTCGACGACCGGCTCCAGCAGGAGCATCGCGCAGGCGCGCAGGGCGTCGCGCAGGCCGAGCCGGCCCGCGGTGCGGAACGCCGTGTCGGAGGAGTCCTTCACATGGGTCGCCCCGTCGGTGAGCGTGACGCGCAGCCCCGTCACCGGGTGCCCGCCGAGCGGGCCCTCGGCGAGGGCGTCGCGGCAGCCCGCCTCCACGGCACGGACGTACTCCTGCGGCACGCTGCCGCCGACGACGGCCGAGCGGAACTCGAAACCGGACTCCGGGTCCAGCGGCTCGACATCGAGGACGACATGCGCGAACTGCCCTGCCCCGCCGTCCTGTTTGACATGTCGGAACACGAAACCGGACACCCCTCGGCCGACCGTCTCGCGGCAGGACACCCGGGGGCGTCCGACGTTGACCTCCAGCCCGGTGTCGCGCCGGATCTTCTCCACCGCGACCTCCAGATGCAGTTCACCCATGCCGGACAGCACCCTCTGCCCGGTCTCGGCGTCGGTCCGTACGACGAGGGAGGGGTCCTCCTCCGCCAGCCGTGCCAGCGCCGAGGCCAGCCGGTCCGTCTCGGTGGACCTGCGGGCCTCGACGGCCACGGACACCACCGGGTCGGCGACACCGGGCGGTTCGAGGACGAGCGGTGCGGCCGGTGCGCACAGGGTGGAGCCCGCGCGGGCCGACTTCAGGCCGACCACGGCCACGATGTCCCCGGCGACTGCCCGGTCCACCTGCGCGTGCCGGTCGGCCTGGATCCGCAGGATGCGCCCGATCCGCTCGGTGCGCCCGGCGCCCACGTCCCACACGGTGTCTCCCTTCTCGACCGTTCCCGAGTACACCCGCAGATAGGTGAACCGGCCCGTCGGCGTGGCGCTCACCTTGAACGCCAGCGCCGCGAACGGAGCCCGCGGATCGGCGGGCCGCTCCTCGTCGGCGCCGTCCCGCAGGCCGCGTACGGGCGGCACGTCCAGCGGCGACGGCAGATAGGCCACCACCGCGTCCAGCAGCGGTTCGATCCCCCGGTTGCGGTAGGCCGAGCCGCACAGCACGACCACGCCGTCGCCGCCGCGGGTCAGCTCGCGCAGGGCGAGCCGAAGGGTCCCCGGCGAGAGGACCGAGCGCGCGCAGAACTCCTCCAGCGCACCGGCGTGCAGCTCGGCCACGGCCTCCTCCAGCAGCCGCCGACGCCGGGTGGCCTCCTCCCGCAGCTCCTCCGGAACGTCCTGCTCCACAGCGGTGTCGGTGCCGTCGGCCCACACCAGCGCCCGCATCCGTACGAGGTCCACGACGCCGCGGAATCCGTCCTCCGCGCCGATGGGCAACTGCACGACGAGCGGCGCCGGATGCAGCCGTTCCCGGATCGACTCGACGGCCGTGTCGAGGTCGGCCCCGGCACGGTCCAGCTTGTTGACGAAGGCGATCCTCGGCACCCCGTGCCGGTCGGCCTGCCGCCACACCGACTCGCTCTGTGGCTCTACGCCCGCGACGGCGTCGAACACCGCGACCGCGCCGTCGAGGACGCGCAGCGCACGCTCCACCTCGTCGGCGAAGTCGACGTGGCCGGGGGTGTCGATGAGGTTGATCAGGTGACCGTCCCAGGCACAGCTCACCGCCGCCGCGAAGATAGTGATCCCGCGGTCGCGCTCCTGCGGGTCGAAGTCCGTGACGGTGGTGCCGTCGTGGACCTCGCCGCGCTTGTGCGTGGTGCCGGTGGTGTAGAGGATCCGCTCGGTGACGGTGGTCTTGCCGGCGTCGACATGGGCGAGGATGCCGAGGTTGCGGACGACGGCGAGGGGGTTGGGGTTCGGGTTGGTGCGCACGGCCCGTGGCCTTTCGGATGATCCGGGTGGTCCGGATGCGAAAAGGGGTCAGCGCGATTCCGGGACGGTACGTAGGCGCGGGCGGGCACGCGAGCGTGACCTGCCGCCCGGTCAGAGCCGGGTCAGGGCAGGGGCGTCGACGTACTCGGGCGCTCTCAGGCGTTCGTCACGGGCATCCGGTGCCGGCCGCGCAGCGGGCACCGGGCGGACGAGGACACGAGGATCACGTCGTACCGGTCGTACCGGGACGGGGAGACGACGGCAGCGGTGCGGTCACGCACGACCCGGCTCCCCTCGACTGGTCACGACGACGCGCCGCCGAGTGGTGAGGCGGCGCGTGATGGTGTGGCGAGTCTAGGGAGCCGGGCGCTGGCGAAGCAGCTGATTTTCAGTGGTCGTCGTCGATGTCCTCGTCGATGTCCCCGTCGATCGTGATGGCGGAGGCGGGGCAGACCGCGGCCGCCTCGCGTACCGCCGGGTGCAGGTCCGCTGCCGGGCTCGGTTCGAGGAGCGTGACGATTCCGTCCTCGTCGCCTTGGTCGAACACCTCAGGTGCGATCAGCACGCACTGACCGGCACCGCAACAACGGCCTTGTTCCACATTGACTTTCACGACTTGTCGCCCGCCTGCCCGCCTGCCTGCCGCCGTCGGTCGTCGCCTGGT
>CBFGZZ010000197.1:0-16101 GCA_965653385.1 uncultured Streptomyces sp.
ACAGGGTCTCGCCCTTGGCGTGCTCGCCCATCAGGTAGACGGCCGGGTACTTCATCGTCACCTTGGAGCCGATGTTGCCGTCGATCCACTCCATGGTCGCGCCCTCGTAGGCGACGGCGCGCTTGGTGACCAGGTTGTAGACGTTGTTCGACCAGTTCTGGATGGTCGTGTAGCGGCAGCGGGCGTTCTTCTTGACGATGATCTCGACGACCGCGGAGTGCAGCGAGTCCGACTTGTAGATCGGCGCGGTGCAGCCCTCGACGTAGTGCACGTAGGCACCCTCGTCGACGATGATCAGGGTCCGCTCGAACTGGCCCATGTTCTCCGTGTTGATGCGGAAGTAGGCCTGGAGCGGGATCTCGACGTGGACGCCCGGCGGCACGTAGATGAAGGAGCCGCCCGACCACACGGCGGTGTTCAGCGACGCGAACTTGTTGTCGCCGACCGGGATGACGGTGCCGAAGTACTCCTTGAAGAGCTCCGGGTGCTCCTTCAGGGCCGTGTCGGTGTCCAGGAAGATGACGCCCTGCTCCTCCAGGTCCTCGCGGATCTGGTGGTAGACGACCTCGGACTCGTACTGGGCCGCGACACCGGCGACGAGGCGCTGCTTCTCCGCCTCGGGGATGCCGAGCTTGTCGTAGGTGTTCTTGATGTCCTCGGGCAGGTCCTCCCAGGACTCCGCCTGCTTCTCCGTGGAACGCACGAAGTACTTGATGTTGTCGAAGTCGATGCCGGAGAGGTCCGAGCCCCAGTTCGGCATGGGCTTCTTGTCGAACAGCCGCAGGCCCTTGAGACGGAGCTTGGTCATCCAGTCCGGCTCGTTCTTCTTCGCGGAGATGTCACGGACGACGTCCTCGCTCAGACCACGCTTCGCAGAGGCGCCGGCTTCGTCGGAGTCGGCCCAGCCGTATTCGTACTTGCCCAGGCCCTCGAGCTCAGGGTGGGCAGTCTCCTCGATGGGGAGAGTCATGCGGGGTTCCTCCCGGCCGTGCTTGCAGATGCGTTATGTGAGGTGTGGGAAATCTTTGGGATGAACGTCGTGCAGACGCCGTCGCCGTGCGCGATGGTCGCCAGTCGCTGGACGTGCGTTCCGAGCAGCTCGGCGAAGATCTCCGTCTCCGCCTCGCACAGCTGGGGGAACTGCTCCGCGACATGGGCGACCGGGCAGTGGTGCTGGCAGAGCTGCTCGCCTTTTTGAGGGAGGGGTGCGCTGCGCGCCGTAGCAGCGTACCCGTCGGCGCTCAGGGCCTTGGCCAGGGCTTCGGTGCGCTCGTCCGGGCTGACAGCCTCGATCGCCTTGCGGTACGCGCTCGCCTGGGCGGCGATCCGGGCCCGGGCGAAGGCGGCGACCGCCTCGCTCCCGCCCTCGCGCTCGGCGATCCACTTCAGGGCGTCCGCGGCCAGCTTGTCGTACGACTGGTCGAAGGCGTCGCGGCCGCAGTCGGTGAGCGCGAAGACCTTGGCGGGACGGCCACGCGTGCGCGTGCCGTACACCCGCTGTTCCCTGGCCTCCACGACATCGTCCGCGACCAGCGCGTCCAGATGCCTGCGTACGGCCGCCTGGGTGAGCCCCAGCCGGCCGGCCAGCTCGGCGACGGTCGACGGCCCGTGGTCCAGGATGGACCGCGCGACCCGGTTGCGCGTCGAACGCTCCCCGGTCGCGAACTCCTCCTGAGGGGCCCCCATGGGGGTCTCCCGAGCCTCGCCGACGTTTTTCACAACGCCATTGTTGCGTAATTCCTCAAGACCGGGCAAGCCGCGTCCGGCCGCCTCGACGGTGCGCTGCGTCACTTAGGCATACCTAATCTGACCTGCGGAAATGATCTTTGATCGATCAAATCGGTGGCGCCGCACGGACCCGTCCGGGACACTCCCGAAGCATGTCCACACCCCCTCCCACCGGCCCTCTTGTCACCCGGGGCACCCTCGTCGAGCAACTGCGCGAGCTGGGCGTCCAAAGGGGTGAAACCCTCCTCGTGCACTCCTCGCTCAGCTCGCTCGGCTGGGTCTGCGGAGGCCCCGTGGCGGTCGTCCGAGGTCTGCTCGACGCCCTCGGTCCGGACGGCACGCTCGTGGTCCCCACCCAGAGCGGCGATCTGTCCGACCCGGCGGTGTGGAGCAACCCGCCCGTGCCCGAGGAGTGGTGGGAGACGATCCGGGCCACCATGCCCGCGTACGACCCCCTGATCACGCCCACGCGCGGGGTCGGCGTCATCCCGGAGACCCTACGGACCTGGCCCGGCGCCCTGCGCAGTGCTCACCCGCAGACCTCGTTCGCAGCCGTCGGTCCGCGCGCGGCCGACGTTCTGGACGGCCATGCCCTCGACTGCCGGCTGGGTGAGCGCAGCCCGCTGGCGAGGCTGGAGGCACTCCACGCGCGCGTGCTGCTGCTCGGCGCCGGCTACGACGCCTGCACCAGCTTCCATCTGGCCGAGTACCGGATCCCGACGCCACTGGTGAGGGTGGGACGGCCGGGGCCCGCGGGCTGGGAGGTGGTCACCGAGGTGTCGATCAGCTCGGAGCGCTTCGACGAGCTGGGTCACGACTTCGAGCGGGACCGTCCGGTCGTCCGCGGAAAGGTGGGCGCGGCCGACGCACGGCTGTTCCCGGTGGCGGACGCGGTGGCGTACGCGGAGCGGTGGCTGGGGATACACCGGCCCCGCGCGGAGGAGATGTGAACCCGGCCGTTCGGGTTACCCGCCCCGTACCTAGACTCTGGAGCCATGCGAACTGAGCCCGTGCTCCAGGTCCAGGCCCTGGTGAAGCGGTACGGCGGCAAAACCGCGGTGGACGGCCTCGACCTGGTGGCCCGGGCCGGTGTCACCGCCGTACTCGGACCCAACGGCGCGGGCAAGACGACGACCGTGGAGACCTGCGAGGGATACCGGAAGCCGGACTCCGGCACGGTGCGCGTCCTGGGTCTCGACCCGGTGAGACAGTCCGGCGAGCTGCGGCCCCGGATCGGCGTGATGCTCCAGTCCGGCGGCGTCTACTCGGGCGCGCGGGCCGACGAGATGCTGCGCCATGTCGCCAGACTGCACGCGCATCCCCTGGACGTCGACGCCCTCGTCGAACGGCTCGGGCTGGACAGTTGCGGCCGGACCTCGTACCGCCGCCTCTCCGGCGGCCAGCAGCAGCGGCTCGCGCTCGCCATGGCCGTGGTCGGCCGTCCGGAGCTGGTGTTCCTCGACGAGCCCACCGCCGGCCTCGACCCGCAGGCCCGCCGGGCCACCTGGGACCTGATCCGGGACCTGCGCTCCGACGGCGTCTCCGTGATCCTCACCACCCACTACATGGACGAGGCCGAGCAGCTGGCCGACGACGTGGCGATCATCGACGCCGGCCGGGTCATCGCCCAGGGCTCCCCGGAGGAGCTGTGCCGGGGCGGCGCCGAGAACACCCTGCGCTTCACCGGCCGCCCCGGCCTCGACGTGGGGTCCCTGCTGAAGGCCCTGCCAGCCGACTGCACGGCCGCGGAGCTCACGCCGGGCTCGTACCGCGTCGTCGGCAAGGTCGACCCCCAGCTGCTCGCGACCGTGACGTCGTGGTGTGCGCAGCACGGGGTGATGCCGGACCGGATCTCGGTCGAACGGCACACCCTCGAAGACGTCTTCCTGGAGCTCACCGGTAAGGAGCTGCGCGCGTGACCGCCATCGGTACAGGTCCAGGTCCGGGTACGTACACCCCGAAGCCCGGCGCCGCCCCCCTCGCCCGCATGATCGCGGCGCAGGCGGCCCTGGAGACGCAGATGCTGCTGCGCAACGGCGAGCAGCTGCTGCTGACCGTCGTGATCCCCACCCTGCTGCTGGTCCTGTTCAGCTCGGTGGACATCGTCGACACGGGCTCCGGCGAGGCCGTCGACTTCCTGGCTCCCGGCATCCTCGCGCTCGCCGTGATGTCGACGGCGTTCACGGGGCAGGCCATCGCCACGGGCTTCGAGCGCCGGTACGGCGTGTTGAAGCGGCTGGCCTCCTCACCGCTGCCGCGCTCGGGCCTGATGACGGCGAAGACGGTGTCGGTGCTGGTCACCGAGGTGCTGCAGATCGTCCTGCTGACGGTGATCGCGTTCGCACTGGGCTGGTCGCCGCACGGCAACCCGCTGGCCGTCCTGCTGCTCCTGGTCCTCGGCACGGCGGCCTTCTCCGGGCTGGGCCTGCTGATGGCCGGCACCCTCAAGGCGGAGGCGACCCTGGCCGCCGCCAACCTGGTCTTCCTGCTGCTGCTCGTCGGCGGCGGCGTGATCGTGCCGCTGGAGAAGTTCCCGTCCGGCGCGCAGGACGTGCTCGGTCTGCTCCCCATCTCGGCGCTCTCCGACGGACTGCGTGACGTGCTCCAGCACGGGGCCGGGACGCCGTGGGGCGACCTGGGGATCCTCGCCGTGTGGGCGGTCGCCGGGCTGGCGGCGGCCGGGCGCTGGTTCCGCTGGGAGTGACCCGGCAGGCGGGCCGAGCGGGACCCTCGTGAAAGCGTGCACAAGCGGCCGCCTACGATAGGGCGCGTGCCAAAGCTGACCCGCGCCGACGCCGTAGCGGCCGTGCGCAACCCGCTCGCCTTCATCGCCGCACGCTGGACCCCGACCCCGAGGACGGTCCAACGGGCGGCCCTCGCCGCACTCGTGATGTCGGTGGTCATCGTGGTCACCGGTGGGGCGGTGCGGCTCACCGGGTCCGGGCTCGGCTGCCCGACCTGGCCCAAGTGCACCGACGACTCGCTCACCGCGACCAGCGAGATGGGCCTGCACGGCGCCATCGAGTTCGGCAACCGCATGCTGACGTACGTGCTGTGCGCCGCCGTCGGCTGGGCGATCATCGCCGCGCGCTCGGAGAAGCCGCACCGGCGCGGTCTCACCCGGCTGGGCTGGGCCCAGTTCTGGATCGTGATGAGCAACGCCGTGCTCGGTGGCATCGTCGTCCTGGTCGGCCTGAACCCGTACACGGTCGCGGCCCACTTCGTGGCGACGTCCGCCCTGATCGCGGTCGCGACCGTGATGTGGCAGCGCACCCGGGAGGGCGACGCGGCACCGCGCCCGCTGGTCGGCAAGGCCGTGCAGCAGCTGGTGTGGGTCCTGGTCGGAGCCTCTGCGCTGCTGATCCTGGTCGGCACGGTGGTGACCGGCGCCGGACCGCACGCGGGCGACTCCAGCGAGGTCGAGCGGATGCCGGTCGACTGGGAGACGGTCACCAAGCTGCACGCCGTGCTGGCCTGGATCGTGGTCACGCTGACCTTCGCCCTGTGGTTCGTCCTCAAGGCGGTCGACGCCCCGAAGGGCCCGCTGAACCGGACCCGCGACCTCTTCCTGATCCTCCTCGCCCAGGGCGTCATCGGTTACGTCCAGTACTTCACGGACCTCCCTGAGATCCTGGTCGGTCTGCACATGTTCGGCTCGGCCGTGACCTGGATCGCGGTGCTGCGGGTGATGCTGGCCCTGCGGGAGCGGCCGCTCGACGAGACCGAGATCCCGGCCCCCGTGGCCGAGGCGGCGGTGGGCACGCGCGCGTGAGTCAGCCGAGGATGACGGCGTACACGCGCGTGAGTCAGCCGTACGCCGTCACCAGTTCGTCGATCGCCGGTCCCAGGTAGCCCCGCGTCAGCCCGGCCCTGCGTGCCGCCCACTCGTCGGTCGGCGGCGGCGCGGCGGCGTCGTAGCGGCGCCTGCGGATGTCCTCGACCACCTCGGCGGGTGCCCCGAGGCCGGGGAGCAGGTCCAGGGCCTCACGCTTGGAGATCAGGCGGCCGTCGCGTACGGTCACGCCCGCCCGGGCGAAGGTGATCATCCCGAGGTCGACCCATACGTCCCGGGTCCACAGCGGGGCGTTGTCGACGGCCGACCGCCAGAAGTCCCGCTGATCGCGTACGACGAAGTCGGCGAGCTCCCGGTCCGCCACCGGCGGCAGCAGACCGGCGGGCGCCCGCCCGTGCAGCACCCGGCCGAAGGCGTGCAGCTCGCGCCGGGTCACCGGGGTCACCGTCCGTTTGAACAGCTGCTGATGCGCCCAGGTGAGGTGACGCCGGTCGGTGTCGTCCACCGTGTCCGGCGTCAGATACGTGCAGTGCAGCAGCGCGGCGAGCGGCTCGGCCCGCAGCCTGGCGTGGAGCTTCGCCACCCGCCAGACGGCGCGGGGCGTCAGCGGGCCGTCCAGTACGGCGATCAGGTCCAAGTCGCTGCGGCCCTCCTGGTAGTCGCCGCCGGCGAGCGAGCCGTGCGCCCAGACGGCGACGGGGTTCAGGGCGGTCAGTTCGTGAAGGAAGCGATCGAGTAAGGCGTCAGTCGGCATCCGCCCAGTCTGTACAGCTCACTCGACGCCGTACACCCGTCTGGCGTTGCCCGCCGCCACCATCCCGGCCACCCGTTGCGCGTCCCCCAGGGACCACGCCCCCTCGGCGACCCACTCGCCGAGCACCCTGGCGAGGGCCTCGCGGAAGAGCCGGGCGCCGACCACGTGCAGCTCGGGCAGGCCTTGCGCCCCGCTGGAGAAGAGGATCTTGCCGAAGGGGGCCATTTCGAGGATCTCGGCGAGGATCGTGGCCGCGCGGGCGCCGGTGCGGATGAGGGCGGCGCCCGAGTCGGCGTAGACGTGCGGGAAGACGCCGGCCAGATGGGCGGCGTGGCGGTGGTACGGGTAGCCGTGCAGCAGGATCAGGTCGGTGCCGAGGCCGGCCGTGGCGCGGACGAAGTCCGTGAGCAGCACCGGGTCCGTGCGGTCGATGCGCAGCCCCGGCTCCCCCAGCCCGGCGTGCAGTTGCAGCGGCAGTCCCGACGCCACCGCGATCCACAGCAGATGCCGGAGCAGCACCGGGTCGCTCAGCTCGCCGCCGACCCTGCGCGCGGCCAGCCAGCGCCCCGCCGCGCCCCGTACCTCTCCCGGTCCGGGCGGTTCGGGCGCGAGCGCGAGACCGTGCCGTACGCCCGCCACCGAGGTGAAGGCCACCGCGTTCGCGGCCGCTCCGTGCACCGACTCGGCGAGGTTGGCCAGGAAGGACTCGACGGTGCCGGAGGTGTCGGCGACCTGTTCGGCGAGGAGTTCGAGCCGCACGATCTCGTGGACCTCGGCGGACGCGGTGGACGCCATCTCCGGGGGGCCGGTGAGGTCGCCGGGCAGACCGGTGTCGATCAGATACGTCGTGATGCCGCTGCCCCGCAGCAGACGCCGGCCCGCCTCCAGTACGCCGAGTTCACGACGCCTGGCCAGATAGCGGGCGGGCGGGCAGTGCGGTTCCAGGCCGAGCAGCGGGGGGCACCAGCGGCGTACGGCGAAACCGGTCTGGGTGTCGAAGAGGGTCGTGCCGGGAGCCGGTGGGCCTTCGGTGCGGGCCAACTGGGCCTCGAAGGTGCCGAGGCCCAGCTCCGTCTTGAGCACCCCGTGGCAGTACTGGTCCACGAGGGACGGCGTTTCGATCATCCGGGCTCCCCGTTACTGGACCGTGTGCTTCTCACAGGTCCTAACGGGTGAACCGGGCATCAGGTGTTGGTGTCACACACCCCGTGCGAAACGCCGACAGGTCTCAGCCGTTGCTCGGTCCACCGACCTGGATGCCCGCCATACGGCTCCACTCGTACGGGCCGGTCTTCACCTTCGCCGCGAACTCGCCGTCGAACGCCTCGTGGACCGTCACACCGGCCTTCCCGACCGCCTGCTCGGCGATCTCGTACGACGGTGCCACGAGGTCGCCCCAGCCGCCGTCCTCACCGACGAGCACGATGCGGGCGCCGCGCTGTCCGATGTAAGCGACCTGGGCCTCGGCGCCACCGTGGGACTTCGCGAAGGCGTTGATCTGCTTGGCCAGCTTGGCCGCCCTGCGCCCGGCCTTCTGGTCAACCTGCTGCGTGTCTGCCATGGTCAGGATGCTACTCACGAGTAGATCAGCTGGCGAGAGCAGGGCCCTGTGACGTACGTCGGCACGGGAACGTGCGTCAGCGCAGGAACGGGTCCACCGCCACCGCCACGAACAGCAGCGACACATAGGTGATCGACCAGTGGAACAGGCGCATCTCCTTCAGCTTCCCGCCCGTCACCTCGGCCTTCGCGCGGTTCTGCAGCGCGTGCGCCTCCCACAGCCACCAGCCGCCCGCGGCCAGCGCGACCGCGGTGTAGAACCAGCCCGTGTAGCCGAGCGGCGTCAACAGCAGCGACACCGCCACCATCACCCAGCTGTAGATGACGATCTGCTTGGCGACGACCTTGTTGGAGGCGATGACGGGGAGCATGGGTACGCCCACGCGCGCGTAGTCCTCTTTCACCTTCATGGACAGCGGCCAGTAGTGCGGCGGCGTCCAGAAGAAGATGACCATGAAGAGGATGAGCGGCGCCCAGGTGAGGGAGTTCGTGACGGCCGTCCAGCCGATCAGTACCGGCATGCAGCCCGCGATGCCGCCCCACACGATGTTCTGCGAGGTACGCCGCTTGAGGATCATCGTGTAGACGACGACATAGAAGAGGAGTGCGCCGAGAGACAGCCAGGCGCTCAGCCAGTTCACCGTCAGGCCGAACAGCAGCGTGGAGGCGATGGCCAGCGTGATGCCGAAGGCCAGGCACTCGCGCGGGCTGACCATGCCGGTGACCAGTGGGCGCTGCGAGGTGCGGTCCATGAGCGCGTCGATGTCGCGGTCGATGTACATGTTCAGCGCGTTGGCGCCGCCCGCGGAAAGGTAGCCGCCGATGCAGGTGAGCAGCACCAGACCGAGGTCGGGCACGCCCTGCTCGGCCAGGAACATCACCGGAACGGTGGTGATGAGCAGAAGCTCGATGATCCGCGGCTTGGTAAGCGCCACGAACCCCATGACCCGGGCCCTGACCGGCCGCCGGCTCGGGCTCTGGCTCGTCCCGATAATCCCCGCTGGACGGGATTCAACGGCCGTCACGCACACCCCTGACAGAGACATCCCAGCGAGCCTCCCCGTGTGAAGTCCCGGTAAAGGCTCGCGCGTACCACGCCACTGTAGACGTTGCCCAGACCCGGACATTCGCGGGGGTGGGGTCGTGTTGGAGGGCACCGTCCGACGGGCGCGCCGAAGCTCGATTGAGCACCCGGATGAGCGGCTGCGTATTCACTTGCCGAATGCGGAACGACCCGGTCGGGAGGCACATCCCGACGACTCCCGGCAGTCTGGAATGACTCGAAAAAGCGCACGTACTTCCGGGGGTAGGCTCGACAACGGCCGGCCGACGCCGAGAACGCCGGCAGCCGGTGGGCGTGTGCCCGTGACACCGGCAACCGACATGTGGAGAGGAGCCCTGACCCAGGGTGAGCACCAAGCCGACCACCACAGACCTCGAGTGGACCGAGTTGGACCAGCGGGCCGTGGACACCGCCCGCGTCCTGGCCGCCGACGCCGTACAGAAGGTCGGTAACGGCCATCCGGGTACGGCGATGAGCCTGGCGCCTGCCGCCTACACCCTCTTCCAGAAGGTGATGCGGCACGACCCGGCGGACGCCGACTGGGTCGGGCGCGACCGCTTCGTGCTGTCCGCCGGCCATTCGTCCCTGACCCTCTACACCCAGCTGTACCTGGCCGGCTTCGGCCTGGAGCTGGACGACCTGAAGGCGTTCCGCACCTGGGGTTCGAAGACCCCCGGCCACCCGGAGTACGGCCACACCACGGGCGTCGAGACGACGACCGGTCCGCTGGGGCAGGGTGTCGCCAACGCCGTCGGCATGGCGATGGCCGCCCGCTACGAGCGCGGTCTGTTCGACCCGGAGGCCGCCGAGGGCACCTCCCCCTTCGACCACTTCGTCTACGTCATCGCCGGTGACGGCTGCCTCCAGGAGGGCATCTCCGCGGAGGCGTCCTCGCTGGCCGGGCACCAGAAGCTGGGCAACCTGGTCCTGCTGTGGGACGACAACCACATCTCGATCGAGGGCGACACCGAGACAGCCGTCTCCGAGGACACGCCCAAGCGGTACGAGGCGTACGGCTGGCATGTCCAGCGGGTCGAGCCGCAGGCCAACGGCGACCTCGACCCGGCCGCCATCTACGACGCGATCCAGAAGGCCAAGGCGGTCACGGACAAGCCGTCCTTCATCGCGATGCGCTCGATCATCGCCTGGCCCGCCCCGAACGCGCAGAACACCGAGGCCGCCCACGGCTCGGCGCTCGGCGACGACGAGGTCGCGGCCACCAAGCGCGTCCTCGGCTTCGACCCGGAGCAGACCTTCGAGGTCGCGAGCGAGGTCATCGAGCACACCCGGGGTGCCCTGGAGCGCGGCCAGGCGGCCCGTGCCGTGTGGGAGAAGTCCTTCCAGCAGTGGCGGGACAACAACCCCGAGCGCGCGGCCGAGTTCGACCGGATCAGCAAGGGTGAGCTGCCCACCGGCTGGGAGGAGAAGGTCCCGGTCTTCGAGCCCGGCAAGGGTGTCGCCACGCGTGCCGCGTCCGGCAAGATCCTCCAGGCGCTGGGTGCGGTGATCCCGGAGCTGTGGGGCGGCTCGGCCGACCTGGCGGGCTCGAACAACACGACGATCGACAAGACGTCGTCGTTCCTCCCGGCGGACAACCCGCTTGCGGAAGCCGACCCCTACGGGCGCACGATCCACTTCGGTATCCGTGAGCACTCCATGGCCGCGGAGATGAACGGGATCGCCCTGCACGGCAACACCCGTATCTACGGCGGCACGTTCCTCGTCTTCTCCGACTACATGCGCAACGCCGTACGGCTGTCGGCGCTGATGCACCTGCCGGTGACGTACGTGTGGACGCACGACTCCATCGGTCTCGGCGAGGACGGCCCCACCCACCAGCCCGTCGAGCACCTGGCGTCCCTGCGCGCGATCCCCGGGTTGAACGTGGTGCGTCCGGCGGACGCCAACGAGACCGCGATCGCCTGGCGCGAGATCCTCAGGCGCTGGACGAAGGAGTTCGGCAAGGGCGCCCCGCACGGCCTGGCGCTGACCCGTCAGGGTGTGCCGACGTACGAGTCCAACGAGGACGCCGCGCGCGGTGGTTACGTGCTGTTCGAGGCCGAGGGCGGCGAGCCGCAGGTCGTGCTGATCGCGACCGGGTCCGAGGTGCACGTGGCCGTCGAGGCGCGTGAGCAGCTCCAGGCCGGCGGGGTGCCGACGCGGGTCGTGTCGATGCCGTCCGTGGAGTGGTTCGAGGAGCAGGACCAGGCCTACCGGGACAGCGTTCTGCCGCCGGCTGTCAAGGCGCGGGTCGCGGTCGAGGCCGGGATCGGTCTCACCTGGCACAAGTACGTCGGGGACGCGGGTCGCATCGTTTCCCTGGAGCACTTCGGTGCTTCGGCCGACGGCAAGGTCCTCTTCCGGGAGTACGGCTTCACTGCCGACAACGTGGCTGCCGTCGCGCGGGAATCCCTCGCCGCGGCCCAGCGCTGACGCTGATATACGAGACGTAGGAGTTTGATTTTCCATGACAGACGCACTCAAGCGCCTCTCCGAGGAGGGCGTGGCGATCTGGCTGGACGACCTGTCGCGCCAGCGCATCACGTCCGGCAATCTCGCCGAGCTGATCGACCAGCAGCACGTCGTGGGTGTCACGACCAACCCGTCGATCTTCCAGAAGGCGATCAGCGGCGGTGACGGCTACGAGCAGCAGGTCGCCGACCTCGCCGCCCGCAAGGTCACCGTCGAAGAGGCCATCCGCATGATCACGACGGCGGACGTCCGGGACGCCGCCGACATCCTGCGCCCGGTGTTCGACGCCACCGGCGGCCAGGACGGCCGCGTGTCGATCGAGGTCGACCCGCGCCTGGCTCACAACACCCGGGCGACCGTCGCCGAGGCCAAGCAGCTGGCCTGGCTCGTCGACCGCCCGAACACCCTGATCAAGATCCCGGCCACCCAGGCGGGCCTGCCCGCGATCACCGAGGTCATCGGCCTCGGCATCAGCGTCAACGTCACGCTGATCTTCTCGCTGGAGCGCTACCGCGAGGTCATGAACGCCTACCTCGCGGGCCTGGAGAAGGCCAAGGCCAGGGGCCTGGACCTGTCCAAGATCCAGTCCGTGGCGTCCTTCTTCGTCTCCCGCGTCGACACCGAGATCGACAAGCGGATCGACGCGCTCGGCACCGACGCGGCCAAGGCCGCCCGCGGCAAGGCGGGCGTGGCCAACGCGCGGCTCGCCTACCAGGCGTACGAAGAGGTCTTCGCCTCCGACCGCTGGAGCGCACTGGAGAACGCCGGCGCCAACAAACAGCGCCCCCTGTGGGCCTCGACCGGCGTCAAGGACAAGGCCTACAAGCCGACCCTGTACGTCGACGACCTGGTCGCGCCGAACACGGTCAACACCATGCCGGAGGCCACCCTGGAGGCCACCGAGGCCCAGGGCGAGATCACCGGCAACACCATCGCGGGCACCTACCAGCAGGCGCGCGCCGACCTGGACGCGGTGGAGGCGCTCGGCATCTCGTACGACGAGGTGGTGCAACTGCTGGAGGACGAGGGCGTGGAGAAGTTCGAGGCGTCCTGGAACGACCTGCTCAAGTCGACCGAGGCGGAGCTGGAACGCCTCGCCCCCTCGGAGGGCTGATCCCTTGCCACCCTTTACCGTCACGGAAGCGAACCCGCTTCGTGACGCCGCCGACCGACGGCTCCCGCGTATCGCGGGGCCGTCGGGCCTGGTGATTTTCGGCGTTACGGGCGATTTGTCACGTAAGAAGCTGATGCCGGCGGTTTATGACCTCGCGAACCGGGGTCTGCTGCCGCCGGGTTTCTCGCTGGTCGGCTTCGCCCGCCGCGAGTGGGCCCACGAGGACTTCGCCCAGGAGGTCCACGACGCGGTCAAGGAGCACGCCCGCACCCCCTTCCGTGAGGAGGTCTGGCAGCAGCTCATCCAGGGCATGCGCTTCGTGCAGGGCACCTTCGACGACGACGACGCCTTCGAGCGGCTGCGCGGCACCATCGAGGAGCTGGACAAGGCCCAGGGCACGGGCGGCAACTTCGCCTTCTACCTCTCGGTGCCGCCGCGCTCCTTCCCGGTGGTCATCCAGCAGCTGAAGAAGCACGGCCTCGCCGACCAGACGCCCAGTTCCTGGCGCCGCGCGGTCATCGAGAAGCCCTTCGGACACGACCTGGCCTCCGCCGAGGAGCTCAACAAGGTCGTCCACGAGGTCTTCGCCCCGGACCAGGTCTTCCGGATCGACCACTACCTGGGCAAGGAGACCGTCCAGAACATCCTGGCGCTCAGGTTCGCCAACACGATGTTCGAGCCGATCTGGAACCGGTCCTTCGTGGACCATGTGCAGATCACCATGGCCGAGGACATCGGCATCGGCGGCCGGGCCGGCTACTACGACGGCATCGGAGCCGCCAGGGACGTCATCCAGAACCACCTGCTCCAGCTGATGGCGCTCACCGCGATGGAGGAGCCCGCCTCCTTCGACGCGGACGCGCTGGCGGCGGAGAAGACCAAGGTGCTCGGTGCCGTCCGGCTGCCGAAGGACCTGGGCCGGGACACGGTGTTCGGGCAGTACGCGGCCGGCTGGCAGGGCGGCGAGAAGGCGGTCGGGTACCTCCAGGAGGAGGGCATCGACGCCAACTCGAAGACCGACACGTACGCCGCGATCCGGCTGGGCATCGACAACCGCCGCTGGGCGGGCGTCCCCTTCTATCTGCGCACCGGAAAGCGCCTCGGCCGCCGCGTCACCGAGATCGCGGTCGTCTTCCAGCGTGCCCCGCACTCCCCCTTCGACCACACGGCGACGGAGGAGCTCGGCAAGAACGCGATCGTCATCCGCGTCCAGCCGGACGAGGGCGTCACGGTCCGCTTCGGTTCGAAGGTGCCGGGCACCTCGATGGAGATCCGGGACGTGTCGATGGACTTCGCCTACGGCGAGTCGTTCACCGAGTCCTCGCCCGAGGCGTACGAGCGCCTGATCCTGGACGTGCTGCTCGGCGACTCGAACCTCTTCCCGCGCACCGAGGAGGTCGAGCTGTCCTGGAAGATCCTCGACCCGATCGAGGAGTACTGGGACCAGCACGGCAGGCCCGCCCAGTACCCGGCCGGTACCTGGGGCCCCGTCGAGGCGGACGAAATGCTCGAGCGAGACGGACGGAGCTGGCGCCGGCCATGAAGATAGACCTGACCGACACCACGGCCAGCAAGATCAACAAGGCGCTGGTGCAGGGCCGTCGGGCCATCGGCACGCCGGCCGTCGGCATGGTGCTCACGCTGGTCATCGTGACGGACGAGGAGAACGCCTACGACGCGCTGAAGGCCGCCAACGACGCCTCGCACGAGCACCCCTCGCGCACGCTGGTGGTCATCAAGCGCGTCTCGCGTTCACCCCGCGACCGTACGCAGTCCCGGCTGGACGCCGAGGTGCGGGTGGGCGCGGACGCGGGCAGCGGCGAGACCGTGGTGCTGCGGCTGTACGGCGAGGTGTCCGACCACGCGCAGTCGGTGGTCCTGCCGCTCCTCCTGCCGGACGCCCCGGTGGTGGTCTGGTGGCCGGTGAACGCCCCGCTCGACCCGGCGAAGGACCCGCTGGGCGCGCTGGCCCAGCGCCGGGTGACGGACACGTACGCCTCGGAGCAGCCGGTACGCGAGCTGTCGGCGCGCTCGCAGACCTATACGCCGGGCGACACCGACCTGTCCTGGACCCGGATCACGCCGTGGCGCTCGATGCTCGCGGCGGCTCTGGACCAGGTGGTCTGCGAGGTGAAGGCCGTCGAGGTGGAGGGCGAGGAGTTCAACCCGAGCTGTGAGCTGCTGGCGATGTGGCTCGCGGACCGGCTGGACGTCCCCGTCAAGCGGTCGCTGTCGTCGGGCCCCGGTCTGACGGCGGTCCGGATGGACACCGACTGCGGCCCGATCACGCTGGACCGCGCGGACGGTTCCCTGGCGACCCTCTCCATCCAGGGCCAGCCGGACCGTGCGGTGGCGCTGAAGCGGCGCGAGACGGCCGAGCTGATCGCGGAGGAACTGCGGCGGCTCGACCCGGACGACACGTACGCGTCGGCGCTGCGGTTCGGGGTGGAGCGGCTGAACTCCGGGCTCGTATCGGCGGTTCGGGGCGCGGAGGCGGCCGAGGCGGCGGTGGCGAAGGCCGTGCAGGCCGTGGCGCTGGCCGAGGCCGCTGTGGCCAGGGCGGAGGAATCGCCTGCGGACGTGGCCGAGGCCGAGGAGCCGGACGCGGGCGAGGCCGGGGAGGGAGCGCCGGCCAAAGGAGCAGTCGTCGGAACGCCCGCCGAGATCGCTGCGAAAGCAGCCGGGGCATCCGCGTCCGCGAAGGAGTCGAAGGAAGCGAAGGCGCAGGAACCGGTGACGAAGGCGGCGGCGAAGTGAGTACTCCGCAGCTGGTCGTGCACCGCGACAAGGAACTGATGGCACAGGCCGCGGCGGCCCGTCTCATCACGAAGATCGTGGACGCGCAGGCCTCCCGGGGCAGCGCGTCCGTGGTCCTCACGGGTGGCCGCAACGGCAACGGCCTCCTCGCCGCGCTCGCGGCCGCACCCGCGAGGGACGCGATCGACTGGGGCCGGCTGGACCTGTGGTGGGGCGACGAACGCTTCCTCCCCGAGGGAGACCCGGAGCGCAACGTCACGCAGGCCCGCGAGGCCCTGCTGGACTCCGTGCCGCTGGATCCGAAGCGGGTGCACGCCATGCCGGCGTCGGACGGGCCGTTCGGCGCGGATGTGGAGGCGGCGGCTTCCTCGTACGCGGAGGAGTTGGCGCGGGCGGCGGGCCCCGAGAACCACGGCTCCGTCCCCACCTTCGACGTCCTGATGCTGGGCGTGGGTCCCGACACGCACGTGGCCTCGCTCTTCCCCGAACTCCCCGCGGTACGGGAGACGGACCGCACCGTCGTCGGCGTCCATGGCGCGCCGAAGCCGCCGCCGACCCGGGTGACGCTCACGCTCCCCGCGATCCGGGCGGCGCGGGAGGTGTGGCTGCTGGCGGCCGGCGAGGACAAGGCGCGGGCGGCCGCGATCGCCCTCTCGGGGGCGGGGGAGATCCAGGCGCCGGCCGCCGGGGCGTACGGACGTGCCCGGACCCTGTGGTTGCTGGACGCGGCGGCGGCATCGCAGCTGCCGCGGTCGCTGTATCCGCCGGCGTCGGCGTGAACGGGTAGGGGCAGCGGGCGGTTTGTTTCCGCCCCCGCCGCCCCTACCCGTCCCATCCTCCTGGGGCTCCGCCCCAGACCC
>CBFGZZ010000198.1:0-16054 GCA_965653385.1 uncultured Streptomyces sp.
ACGCCGCTTACTAGCAGCGGTTGCGCCAACGCGGCGCCGAACGCGTCCGGCTGGGCGGCCACGGAGTCCGGTGTCACGCCCGGCAACTCCACCACGGTGATGCCCGACGGCCGGACGATCAACGCATCACTGCGGAGTCCGCTCACGTTGATCAGCACCACGGGCCCGTCCACAGCGGACTCCAGCAGGTCGTCGAGCTCGGGTGGGGCGAGGAAGTCCGCGAACCCCGGCAACGCACGCGCTTCGTCGAGCAGGTGCCGCAACCGGACGTCCAGGTCGTGCCGCTCGTCCGCGGCGGCGCCCATGAGATGCCCGGACGGGGTCAACCGGGTGAACGCGGCGCCCAGTTGTTCGGCGAGTGCCGGCGCCACCGCGTGCAGGCGGGACAGGTCGCTGCGGCTTTGCAGCACTTGCCCGCCGAGCACGCCACGGCCGAGTTCGAGCAGCCGCACCGCGGTCTCCGGGTCGTTCGTCTGCAACGCGCCGGCGGCCGCGTCTGCGGCGAGGCCGTCGAGTTCCATCAGCGCCCGCTGCTGGTCGACGCGGGCAAGACGCCGCGGCGCCACGAGCGGCAGCAGGCCGACCGCGAACGCGTAGGCGTCCCGGGCCCGGTCCCACCGCCCGGCCTCGACCTCGGTGTGCGCCCAGGCCCGTGCGGCCTTGATCCGCCCCATCGGCTGCAGCGCCTCGGTCTCCGCCGCCTCACGGAAGGCGCGGCCCGCCGAGGCCAGGACCGCGGGATCCTGGGTGCGTTCGTACTGGGCGTACAGAACGCCGCCATGGTTGAGCTGGACCTCTCCGCGCTCCTTCGTGCCGGGAGCGCTCGCCCGGGCCGCGCTGCCCAGCGCCGTGACAGACCGGTGAAGCGCCTCCAGGTCGCCGCTGAACTCGTACTCGGACAACCAGACCCGGCCCAGATTGCCCAGCGCGACCGCGTGGATCCGTTCGCCGTACGGCACCGTCTCGACGACCTCGGTGTACGCGGCGACAGCCTGCCCCAGGTCGCGTTCCAGCCCCGTGTGCCGGAACCGTTCGTTGTGCAGCAGCCCCAGCAGCAGTGGGATCATGCCTGTCCGACCGCTCCCGCCGGGCGCTGACCGGCCGATCTCCACGGCCTGGTCCAGCACGTCGATCTCGCCGGTCTGTGCGACGAGGTCACACACGGCGATCAGGTAGTTCTCGCAGCGGTTCGCCCACAAGGGCCCATCCGGCCGGGTCGCCTCGAGCACCTCGCGCAGCAGGGCCACGCTCTCCCGTAACGCCGAGACATCACCGGTCCTTCTGCCGCGGTCGCGCAACGCGGCGGCGAGATCGACCTTGTGGTGCCGCAGTGCGTGTGAGGTGCTCGGAACGCGCGCCATCGCGTCCCGCAGGTGCCGGACGGCGGTCTCCCGCACGGACTCGTCACCCGTGAGTTCCGCGGACCGCTGCAGCACGTCGCCCAACTGGTTGAGCCGCAGCGCGTAGTGGGGATCGTCGGGGGGCGTCGCGAGAACGCTTTCCTCCAGGACGCGGGCCGCGTCGCGCAGTGCCGTGTGGTCGTGGGTCAGTTCGTGCCGGACGTACAGCGCCTTGCCCAGCACGTACCGCACGGCCGGTACTGGCGGCAGCCGTGACGCCGACTCGACGGCCTCGTCCACGTACGCGGGGTCGCGGGTGTGCTCGCCCAGCAGGATCAGCGTCTCGCTGCGCACCATCGCCGCCACGAGCCGGTTCTCCTCGTCCAGCAGCGGGATCGACTCGTCGCAGCCGGCCAGGGCCTCGTGCAGCACGGACAGGTCGCCGAAGCAGAGGAAGTGGTCGTGCAGCAGGTTGCTCAGGCCGACCAGCAAGGGGTACCTGACCGGGTGATCCGGCACGTAACCGATGGCGGTCCGCAACTGCGCGATCCCTTCCAGCAGGTCAGCCGTGTCCCCCGTGCGCCGGTAGCGGTCGCGCAACCCCATGGCCAGGTCGTTCATCGCGTTCAGCGAACCCTGCGCCGCCCGGGCCCGGTTGAGTTCGATCTCGCTGTCCAAGGGTGTCGGGCTGGTCACTCCGCAACTATCCTCACTGCGATGACCGCTGACCAACTGGCCGTGTTGTGCCAACGTCTGGCCGACGATACCGACCCGGTTCGGACCTCGCCAGCGGTCAGGGCGCTCGCCGAGTCGATCGTCCGCCGCGTGTGCGGCGGCGTGGCGCCCGGTGAACTCGCCGACGACTTCGACGAGTTGGAGGAGCGGCTGCTGAGGGCAGGGCACGCCGCGGGGCTGAGTCCGGTCCGTTCCTACGAACGGTTTCCCGGCGCGGGCGACGGACACCGCGTGCTCGAGGTGCTGGCATGTCCCGGCGGTGTCTGCACCCGGGTCGAGGCGCCGGGCGCGGAACCGCCGTTGTGCGTGGCGCAGCGGCAGCCGATGGTCCTCACGAGGCTGCGGTCATGACCCGGTTCCTCGAGGCGCTGGGGGGCAAGCTGGCCGAGCGGTGGATCGCCCTGCTGCTCGGACCGAGTGTGCTGTTGCTGAGCGTGGCCGCCGTCGGGGTGACGCTCCGGCACCGGCACTGGCACGACACCGGCCTGCTGCTCACCCGGCTCAATGAACTGTCGACCGAGCCCGCGTTGCACAACACCGGGACGCTCATCCTCCTTCTGACCGCACTGCTGGCCGCTTCGGCGGGCCTGGGCCTGGCCGCCACCGCGCTGGGGGTGGCGGTGGAACGGCTGTGGCTCGCCACCCGGCCCCGATGGCTCGCCGACCGGCGCCGGCGGCGGTGGGACGCCGCGCAAACGGCGTTCAACCACGCTCTGGTGGAAGCCGCCAGGGCCGAGGGCACCGCGGAAGCGGCGCCGGCCGCGGCACGGGCCCAGGAGCTCAACGCCCGGCGCAACGGGATCGGTATCACGGCGCCGACCCGCCCGTTCTGGCTCGGCGACCGTATCGCCGCCGTCGACACACGCGTCTGGAGGGCCTACGGGCTCGACATCGCCTCCGTGTGGCCACGTATCTGGCTCACGCTGGCCGAGGACGTGCGCGCCGAGATCGCCGCGTGCCGCGCCGGGCTCGCCGCCGCGGCCAGGCTGATGGTGTGGGCCGTCGGCTACCTCGCCGTGGGTGCCGTGTGGTGGCCCTCGGCGGTCGCCGGTGCCGTCACGGCCGCCACGGCGTGGCGGCGGGCGCGGATCGCGGGAGCGGCGTTCGCGGAACTCGCCGAGTCCGCTGTCGACCTGCACGGCCGGCAGCTCGCGGAAATCCTTGGCATCCCTTGCGAGGGTGCGCTCACCGAGGACGTGGGCGCCGAGATCACGACGTTGCTGAGGAAACAGACATGAGTTTGTTCCGTCGCAAGTCCGAGCCCACGCTGGCCGACGAGGCGGTGCTGGTGATCGACCAGTACGCGCTGCCCTACCGGTCACCGGACTGGTACGGCCATGCCGACTACCACGTGCGGGTCTTCCGGCCCGAGAACGCGCAGAAGCCGATCGTCGTCATGGGCGACCTGGCCAACGATCCCGTGGCCTCGATCACCAACAAGTGCCCGGAGGTCACCGCCATCGTGGCGGACCTGGTGCTCGGCCGGCCCGGTGTGCACCCCACCCGGTTCGAGGACCACGCCCGTTGGGTCACCTACTTCGCGGCCACGGACGGGTTCGGCGAGTCGTTCACCGAAGTGCACGGCTTCGACGTGGTGCCCGGCTACCGGCCGCCGCTCGTCAAGAACAGGCACCGACACCTTCGGCGCGAGGAGGCCGAGGACCTGGTCGGCGGAGCCCTCCGGGCGTGGCGGCGACGCGACTACACCGTCGCGAAGCTCCAGCGCCGCGGCGTCCGCGTGATGCGGGTGCACCCGGCCGGATAGTTGTCTCCGGTCCATCGCCCTCCCCCACACGACCGAATGTCGGCGATTCCCCGTCAGGTACGCGTCAGCCATGCCACGGTGGGGCATACACCCCACCCGGTCCAACTCCTCCCCCCTCACCAGCACTTCAGGGAGTTCCCCCATGATCCGTGGCATCGATGTCAGCGCGTACCAGTCCTCGTCCTACGACACCGACGGCATCTCCTTCGTCTTCATCAAGGCGACCGAGGGCCGCTCCTACATCAACCCCAAACTCGCCGCCCAGACCAAACGCGCACGCGACGCCGGCCTGGTCGTCGGCTTCTACCACTTCCTCTGGCCCGGCAACCTCTCCGCCCAGGCGGACTACTTCGTGAGCAAGGCCCCCGAGCGGGCCGGCGACATCCTCGCCGTCGACTGGGAGACGACGAGTTCGGGGACGCATGCGAGCAACGCGGAGAAGGATCTGTTCATCCGGAAGGTGAAGGAGAAGCGGCCGAACAATCCGGTGATTCTTTACGCCAACAGGCACTACTGGCTGACGGTCGACACGACGTCATACGCCGGCGACGGCCTCTGGATCGCCGACTACGTGACGGCAGGAAAGCCCCGCATCCAGGCGAAGTGGCGCTTCCACCAGTACACCGACAACCCGCTGGACAAGAACGTGGCGAACTTCGCGAGCAAGGCCGCGCTGCGGGAGTGGGCGGAGAACGCATGACGGTCGGTCACCCGACATAGCCAGTTTCGTCCTGAGCTGCTTGGCCGGCGGATCAGAGAGGTACGTGTTGAGCAGATCGAAGGTACGAAGCTCGGGCGGCAGAGCTTCGTACCAGCCCAGTGCACGGAAGTTGCAGCTGCTGCAGATCGGGCCCCGCACGCACTCACCGCAGCTCCGCCTACCCGGGCAACACGCATGGTCGTGGTCGATGTCCATGGCCCTGTGCGTCCTCACCGGCGACCAGGTCGGCAAGTGCTTCGACCTGCCGCTCCCCCCTGGAACGCCACGGCGGTCGCTGGACGGTGTCGGTCCGGCGCCGGACATGACGAAAGGGGCGCCCGTCCGCCGCGCGGGCCGGCGGGCGCCCCTTTCGCACGGGTCACTTGTTCAGGTAGGCCCAGAACTCGTCGAACGACAGCAGCTTGTCGCCGTTGAGGTCGCGGCTCTTGATGATCGCCTCGGCGACCGCCTCGGTCACGTTCCAGTCGCCGCCCTGCGCGAGGGCGGACTTGAACTCGGCGGCGGTGATGGTGCCGTCACCGTCCGCATCGATGCGCTCGAACTGCTTGCGTGCTTCCTCGATGTCGATGTGCGCCACCGGTCCGCCCCTTTACTCACGTCTGTCGTGTTGTGCTGGCTTGCTGCCGAAGGTCAGATTAACCGCCCGTCCGTGCCTCCAGTGCGGCGACCACCCAGGCGAACTCGGCGCGGTGCGCGGCGGCGGGTCCCCGGCCCTTCACCGCGGCCAGCAGCTCGCGGTAGCGGGCGACCTCGTCGCTCACGCTCGACCGGAGGCGTTCGAGCACGGCGGCCGGGTCGGCGTCGCCGAGCAGGTCCCGCAGGATCCGCTCGGCCTCGGGCGACTTGGGTGCGATGCCCCGCGCCCGCGCCTCGGCGGCCAGGTGCACCAGCTTGCGGGAGAACCACATCGAAGCCCCGGCGGGCGCATCGGCCCCGCCGCCGGCCGCGTTGAACTCGGCCACCTTGCGCATCCGCGCCCGGAAGCGGGGATCCTGCAGCAGCTCGGCCAGCTCCACCCAGGCGTCCACCTGCTCGGACGTGGGCTCGTCCGGCAGGTCCACGGCCATCTCCCGCATCCGGTCGCGGATCACGGGGTCCGCGGTGTCCAGTCCGTGGAACATCTCGTCCACGAACTCCTCCAGGATCCGTCGCCGCTCGGCGGCCGACAGTCGCGCCAACTTGTTCATGAGCGTCATCTCCTCCGCGGTCGAGCCGCGTCGCGCCACGGTCGACAGCACCGCCCGGGTCACCTTCAGCGACCGGATCTGCGCCTCCAGCGCGGCCACATGCGCGGCCGCGACCGACGCCACGTCCTTCTCGCCGCTGACCACCTGCCGTACGTCGGCCAGGCCCAGGCCCAGTTCGCGCAGCGTGCGGATCAGCTCCAGGCGGGCGACGGACTCGGCGTCGTAGAGCCGATAGCCACCTGGGGAGCGGGTCACCGGGTGCAGGACGCCCTCGTCGGACCAGTAGCGGATGGTCCGGACGGTCAGGCCGGTGGCCCGGGCCAGCTCGCCGATGGTGAAAAGGGCGGTGCCGTCTTCGATCATGTCTGGGAGTGTGGGCCTTCCAGTGGGTGGAGACTCAAGGGCGCGGGGGTGGCGGCCGTGGTGGAGAGCTTGCGGAACATTCTGGACGCGGCGGCGCGGGGTGTCTTCCCGCCCGCGGACGGCCGGACGACCGTCGTCCCCCAGCCCTGCGAACGGACCGCGGGCGTCCTGACCTTCACCGCGCACTCCGTCGTCGTCACCGACGAGGATCCGATGTGGGTGTACGAGACCCTGCGCGGCCTCGACTGCGACGACCTGTCAGCGACGCTGAACCCGCTCTTCCTGGCGGCCCTGATGGAGCGCACGGGCCGTGCGGCGGAGACCGTCGACGCGGTCCTGGTCGGCGACCCGCTGCCGGGTGAGCCGCCGCTCGCGTCGGAGTTGAGGGAGATCGAGGACACCGGCCATCCCCGGATCGTCTACGCCCGTCGGCGGCGGGACGACGTGCGCGCGTGGGCGGCCGAGGGCGGCGTGCTCGTGACGGGGCGCGGGGTCGCCGGGCGGCTGGAGGTCTCCGTCGAGGTGGACGAGGACGTACGGCACCGGGGGCTTGGGCGGCGGCTGGCGAGCGCGGCC
This sequence comes from uncultured Streptomyces sp., assembly GCA_965653385.1. GTDB lineage: Bacteria > Actinomycetota > Actinomycetes > Streptomycetales > Streptomycetaceae > Streptomyces. The sequence continues at coordinate 6,688 of CBFGZZ010000198.1, forward strand.
CGGCATCTCGTCACGGAGCCGCTGTGGGCGCAGGTCGCGCCGGGGAACGCCCGCAGTGTGCGGGCGTTCCAGGCGGCCGGCTACCGTCCGGTCGGCGCGGAGTTGCTGCTCAGTGCCAGGCCTCGAAGTGCGGGTTGCTCTGACAGCCGCTCATGATCTCGACCTTGGTCGTCTTGTTCACCGGGCAGACGCCGATGATGTACTTCCGGGCGATACCGCCGGGGAAGGCGACCTCGACCTGGTCGGCCCACTTGTGGGTGTCGCCGATGGTCTTGTTGACGTCGATGCCGCCGGGGGCGTCGATGTAGTAGTTCCAGCCCGATCGCCACCAGTTCTTGTACAGGTCGTGGTCGTACGTCGTGGAGACGTACGGGGAGGGCTGGTTGACCAGGACGTACTGCTCCAGGTCGTACTGGCCGCCCACGACGTCCTTGGGCTTGAAGCCCTCCTCGAAGACGATGTCCGGGCCGCGGCCGTCGGCCCGGTAGAGCGTGCCGCAGCTGGTGCGCCATGCCGGGTCGGGGGTGATGCGGTCGACCTCGACACGGCGGTCGACGGCCGCCTTGATCCGGTCGTCGAACTGGACGGGACAGGCCGCCGGGGCGGGAGCGGCGGCCGGGGCGGCTGCCCTGACGGCGGTCGCGGGAGCCGAGACGGGGGACGCTAGGGCCGTGGCGGCCGTCGTCGCGAAGACGGCCGAGAGGGACATGACGGCGGCAGCGGCACGCCGCCGCAGGCGAGTTGTGATCATGGGGAGCACGATTCCGGGCCGGCGGGGATGCGGCCCGGATCCTCACCCGTACGGCGGCGTGTCCGCTGACCGCCGGTCAACGTGCACGGGGGGCAACTGGCCTTCCGCTACCGGAAGATGCCCGTGTGGCCCAGGGAGTAGCGGCCCGGCTGCGGGTACACGGCGAGGCCGTGCGGGCCGCTGCCGACCGGGATGCGGGCGAGCTGCTCGCCGGTGCGGGTGTCGATGGCGTACACCTCGGAGTCGTACCGTCCGGACAGCCACAGGACCTTGCCGTCGGCGGAGACCCCGCCCATGTCGGGGCTGCCGCCGTCGGGGAGGTGCCATTTCTTGGTGAGCTTGTTCTTGGTGAAGTCGAAGACGGAGACGCTGCCCTCGCCGCGGTTGGAGACGTACATCTCGCGGGAGTCGCGGCTGACGTAGAGGCCGTGGCAGCCCTTGCCGGTGGGCAGGAGGGTGGGCTCGTCGAACTTGTCGCCGTCCAGGACCCACATGCCGTGGGCCATCATGTCGGCGATGTAGAACCGTTTGCCGTCGGGCGAGACCTTGACGTCCTGCGGCATGGCGCCGTCGAAGGGGAGCCGTTGCTGACCGACGACCTTCATCTTCTGGGTGTCGACCTTCAGCAGTTCGCCGCTGAACTCGCAGGAGACGATGAAGTAGCGGCCGTCGAGGGAGAAGTCGGCGTGGTTGACGCCGTAGCAGGTGACGGGTTCGGTCTTGATCCGCTTCATGGTGTGCGGGTCGCGGAAGACGAGTTCGCGGTCGAGGGAGGCCATGACGATGGCGTACTTGCCGTGCGGCGTGAAGTAGAGGTTGTAGGGGTCGTGGACCTCGACCTCCTTGCCCGCCTTGCCGGTCTTCGGGTCGATGGGGGTGAGGGTGTGGCCGCGGTTGTTGTTGACCCAGAGGGTCTTCAGGTCCCAGGACGGGACGACGTGCTGGGGCTGGCGGCCGACCGGGATGGTCTCGATGATCTTGTACGTCTTCGGGTCGATGACGGAGACGGTGTCGGACTCGGTGTTGGGGACGTAGACGCGGGACGGGAAGTCCTTGACGACCGGGGAGAGCTTGTTGGGGCGGTCGGCGGCGTACACGTCCTTCGGATCGAGGACGGGGGGCATGCCGGGCAGGCCCCGGACGGTCTCCTTCTTCTCCGGGGCGGGGATGGCGGCCTGGGTGCCGTGGGGGTCGGTGGGGCGGGTCCGGTCCCGGGCGGGCTCGGTGCCGCAGGCGGCGAGTGCGACGAGGCCGACGCCGGCGAGGAGGGTGCGGTGCATGAGGTTCATCGGCAGGTCTTCCGGGGTGGGTGGGGGCGACAACTTCGACCATTTAATGAGCTTTACACCAGAAAATGTACGATTTGCCGGATAACCCGCCCGCACGGGTCGCCGGACCAGCGCCTTTCGCCCCCGCCGCCCCTACCCGTCCCCTCCCTGTGGGCTGCGCCCCAGTCCCCCGCTGTCGACCCTCCGGGCCTCGTCCTCAAACACCGGACGGGCCGAAAGTGCCTGGGCCGACGAAACCTCGCCGGCTCAACCCGGAGGCAACCGTCAGCGGTCGGCCACCCTCATCTCGAACCACGTCGTCTTGCCGCGCGGCAGCAGGTCCACGCCCCAGCGGTCGGAGAGTTTGTCGACCAGGAACAGGCCCCGGCCGCTGATGTCCATCTCCTGGACCGGCATGAGACAGGGCAGGCCGCGGGAGGGGTCGCGGACCTCGATGCGGATCCAGCCGCGGCGGCGGCGCATACGGAGGCCGAAGACGCGGGCGCCGGTGTGGCGGACGGCGTTGCCGACGAGTTCCGAGACGAGCAGGACCGCGTCCTCCGTCATCTTCGGGGTCAGGCCCCACTGACTCAGGACCACCACCTGCGCCAGACGTCGTGCCGTGGCGGCGGATTCCGGGCGGGACGGCAGCGGGACCTCAGCCTCCGTGGGGTTGCCGAACAGCTCCAGCGCCTTCGCGGCAGTTTCATCCTCGACCGCCGGCGACCAGCGCGCCGTGGTCGCACGGCTGTGTCCCCGCGGCTGTTCGACACCCTCCAGCCCCGCCATGCCCCCATCATGGCCGCCCGTCGGGCCCTCCGGGGCCGTTCCCGAGGAATACACCCCCCGGAAGCGCTCATTCCGTACGACTCGGTCGGCATATGACAGAGGCAGTTCGGAGCCGCCCACAGCCTGGCTGACCTGCGACGAAGGGTCCACTGGAGGCAATCGACAGGCTCCCTCGACAAGGCACGCTTAAGGTTGCCTTAAGGCTCCCATAAACCGCCCCATCGAGGGACCCGGAATCAGACGTCCTGTCAATTGCAAGGGGTTCGGCGGACTTTCGGACCGGGAGTTCCCGGCCCGCGGCCCGCGCGCCCGGCGCCCCTCAGAGGAACTTTGCCTTCCCCGGACCCTCCTCCACGAAGCTCCGCATCCCCCGCTCCCGGTCCTCGGTCGCGAACAGACCGGCGAACCAGCCCCGTTCCACCGCGAGCCCCGTCTCGATGTCCGTCTCCAGACCCGTGTCGATCGACTCCTTGGCCGCGCGCAGCGCAATCGCCGGGCCCTGCGCCAGCTTCGCCGCCCAGGCGTGCGCCTCGGCGTAGACCTGGTCCGGCGCCACCACGCGGTCCACCAGGCCCAGCTCCCGCGCCTCGTCCGCCTTCACCATCCGGCCCGTGAAGATCAGGTCCTTCGCCTTCGACGGGCCGATCAGACGGGCCAGCCGCTGGGTGCCGCCCGCGCCCGGGATCAGACCGAGCAGGATCTCGGGCTGGCCCAGCTTGGCGTTGTCCCCGGCGATCCGGAAGTCCGCGCACAGCGCCAACTCGCAGCCGCCGCCGAGGGCGTAGCCGGTCACGGCCGCCACCACCGGCTTGGGGATCCTGGCCACCGCGGTGAACGACTCCTGAAGGGCCCGGGCGCGCAGGACCATCGCGGTGTGGTCCATGGCCTGCATCTCCTTGATGTCGGCGCCCGCCGCGAACACCTTCTCCCCGCCGTAGATCACCACGGCCCGTACGTCGTCCCGCCGGCTCGCCTCCTCGGCGAGTTCCTTGAGCCGGTCCTGGGTGGCGACGTCCAGCGCGTTCATCGGCGGACGGTCGAGGCGGAGGGTGCCGACGCCTTCGGCGACTTCGAGATTCACGGTCATGGAGGCAGGTTAACGGGGACTAACGGGTAGGGCTCGGGTGCGGTCGATCACACTCGGCCGGGGGTCTGGGGGTTGCCCCCAGGCAGGCACAGCACGGGGACCAACGAGTACGGCCCCGGTGCCGTACCTCACATCGAGGCAGGCACCGGGGCCGTGGAACGCCGTGGGCTTACGCCTTCCACTTCTCCCAGGACATGTTCCAGCCGTTCAGCCCGTTCTCCGGAGCCACCGTCGCGTCGTTGGAGTTCTTCACGACCACCACGTCGCCGATCATCGAGTGATTGAAGAACCACGCGGCCGGGGTGCCCTTGTCCCACGCGCCCTTGACGTCGCGCAGGCCGATACAGCCGTGGCTGGCGTTGTAGTTGCCGAAGGCGCCGCCGCCCCAGTAGTTGCCGTGGATGAAGGTGCCGGAGTCGGTCAGCCGGGTGGCGTGCGGGACGTCCTCGATGTCGTACTCGCCGTCGTAGCCGACCGTGTCGCCGTTCATCCGGGTCTCGACGAACTTCTCGGTCATGACCATCTGGCCGTTCCAGGTGTCGTACCCGGGCTTGCCGGTGGTGACGGGGATGGTCTTGATGACCTTGCCGTCCTGCATGACCTTCATCTTCTTGGTCTTCACGTCGACGACGGAGACCTGGTTGCGGCCGATGGTGAAGGAGAGCTTCTTGTCCTGCTCGCCGTAGACCCCGGGCCGGCCCTCGACGCCGTCGAGGTTGAGGTCGACCGTGACCTTCGTGCCGGCCTTCCAGTATTTCTCGGGACGGAAGTCGAGGCGGTCGTTGCCGAACCAGTGGCCCGCGACCTCGACCGCCGGCTCGGTCTTGATGGTGATGGCCTTCTCGACGTCGTCGGGGTTGGTGATGCCCCGGGTGAAGCGGATCGAGAACGGCATCCCGACGCCGACCTTGGAGCCGTCCTCGGGGGTGAAGTTGCCGAGGAAGGTGTTCTTCGGGGTCAGGGTGGTGAAGTCGGCCTCCTTGGCGGCCTCCAGGCCGTCGGAGTCCTTGGCGACCGCGTGCACCGTGTACTTCGTGGCGGCCGCCAGATGCGTGGACGGCGTCCAGGTGCCGCCGTCGCCGGATATCTTCCCGGCTATCGCGTTGCCCTTGGCGTCCTTGACCTCGACGTCCGTCAGCCTGCCCTTGGCCGCGGTCACCTTCAGCGCGCCGCTGGTCTCGACGGACTTGGCGCCGTCCCCCGGCGCTATCGTCACGACGGCCTGGGACTTCCTGGCCTCCGCCGTACTGGAGTCCTCGCCCTTCCCGTCGCCGGCCCCCGTCGTGGAACCGCCGCCCCCGCCGCACGCGGTGACGGCGAGCAGCAGCGTCCCGGCCAGCACCGCCATCTGCTTGCGCCGACGCCCTCCGCCCGCGCCGCCCCTCGCGTTCACCGCGTCAACCGACGCCCCCGATATCGGCCGCACGTTCAAGTCGTTCTCCCCTCCCCGGGCCCTGGTCAGGCCCGCGCCCCCACGCGTTTCCCGCGCGCACCGGCGCATATTAACCACAAGGTCATGTGCGTCGGCGCCGCGCGATTGTCACCGTTCAGTTCCAACATCGGCCGATAGCCGGTCGGTCGAGTCGTTCGGGGAACTCACCCCCGAACCCACCCCCCTGTCCTGTTACTTCACCGCACTACCCGCCTTCCACTCCTTCCAGCCCATATTCCACCCTCCAAGGCCATTGTCGGGAGCGACCTTTTTGTCATTGCTGCGGACCACCTCGACGACATCCCCGATCAGGCTGCGGTCGAAGAACCAGCCCGCGGGCGTCTCGGAGCCGCCGCCCTTGACGTCCCTGAGCCCGACGCACCCGTGGCTGACGTTGCTCTGACCGAAGATCGAGGCGTCCGCCCAGTAGTTGCCGTGCAGGAAGGTGCCGGAGTCGGTGAGGCGCATGGCGTGCGGGACGTCCGGGATGTCGTACTCGCTCTTGCCGTCGGGCTTGCGGAAGCCGACCGTCGCACCGTTCATCCGGGTCAGTTCGAGCATCTCGGTGACGACCATCTTGCCGTTGTAGGTCGTGTTCTTGGGGGCGCCGGCCGTGATCGGCACCGTGGTGAGCAGTTCGCCGTCGCGCCGGACCTCCATCGTGTGCCGGGCCGCGTCGACGACGGAGACCTGGTGGCGGCCGACGGTGAAGGAGAACGTCTTGTACTGCTGCCCGTACACCCCGGGCGCCCCTTCGACGTCCCGCAGCCGCAGGGCGACGGTGACCCGGGTGCCGGGCTTCCAGTAGTGCTCGGGACGGAAGTCGAGGCGGGCCTTGCCGAACCAGTGCGGGCGGATCTCCACGGCGGGCTCGGCCGTGACGTGGACGGCGCGTTCGACGGCCTTCCGGTTCTCGATCTCGCGGTTGAACTCCAGGGAGACGATCATTCCGGTGCCGACGGTGGAGCGGTTCTCCGGGGCGACGTAGCCGATGAACCGCTCGTCGGGGACGTACGTGGTGAAGGTCGTGTGCCGTGCGCTGCGGCGCCCGTGGCCGTCGAGGGCCACCGCGTCGATCGTGTACTTGGCGGCCAGCGCCAGCCCGGGGTCCTCGGGCTCCCAGCGCAGGCCGTCCTTGGAGATGTGCCCGGGGACGGGGGTCTCCTGGGCGTCCTGGGACTTGACGACCTTCACCGACTCCAGGCGCCCGCTGACCACCCGGACGAGCAGTCGGTCGTCGGGGCGTGCGCCCTTGGTGTCATCGTCGGGAGTGACCCGGATGACGTCCTCGGGCGCCGGCGCCTTGCCCAGCATCTGGTCGACGCCACCGCCGTCCGTAGTGCAGCCGGCGGCTCCGGCCAGCAGTCCTGCCCATGTCAGTACGGCGGCCAATGCGGCCCCCGCGCGCCGCGCGCGCCCTTGTACATGCCTCACGAACACCCCAACGACCGGGGCGGCCCCTGGGAAACGTCGGCGCCGGGGCGCTCCGCCGCGAGGTGCCGGGCCGGACCTCGGCCGTCCGCGGGTTCGCCGTGGCTGGTCGCGCCCACGCGGGCGGAGCCGCGGACGGATACGGCTCCGCGCCCCCCGGGGTGCGGTCGACTTCTCCGGGGTCGCTTGCCCGGCCGGTGGGCAGAACATGTGGGAGGACTACGCGATGGGGAGCCGCGGACCGGGACGCCGGGGCTCTCCTTCCACATGCGTGTGGTCCCTGAGCCGTGGGAGGCCTACAGGTGTCGAGCGCAGCCGAGCAGGAGGCGGTGGCGGGGGCGGTCGCCGCTGAGGAGGGGCGCCCGGCCGCCGTCGTGAACGGCGCGCGGCGCAAGGCCCCTGCCGTGCCCGTGTGGCCCGGCGCGCCCGTGCCGCTCGGCGCTCGCTTCCGGGTCGGCCCGGACGGGGTGGCGGGCACCAACTTCGCGCTGTGGGCGGGGGGCGCGGAAGCCGTCGAGCTGTGTCTGTTCGACGACCAGGGCAAGGAGACACGGGCCGGGCTGACCGAGCTGACGCACGAGATCTGGCACGGGTTCGTGCCGGGGGTGATGCCGGGTCAGCGTTACGGCTACCGGGTGCACGGCCGCTGGGACCCGTGGACCGGCGGCCGCTGGAACCCGGCGAAGCTGCTCCTCGACCCGTACGCCCGCGCGGTGGACGGCGACTTCAGTCTGCCGCCCGAGGTGTACGGGCACGTACGCGACTGGCCGCAGCAGCATGTCGCCGACACGGTGCGCGACGAGCGGGACTCGGCGCCGTACGTCCCGAAGGGCGTGGTCGTCCACGATGACGACGACTGGGCGGACGACCGCCGGCCGAAGACGCCGTGGGCCGACTCGGTGATCTACGAGGTGCATGTGCGGGGGTTCACGAAGCTGCACCCCGGGATCCCGGAGGAACTGCGGGGCACGTACGCCGGTCTCGCGCATCCGGCGGCGATCGAGCATCTCGTGAAGCTGGGCGTGACGGCGGTGGAGCTGCTGCCGGTGCACCAGTTCGCCCACGAGGACCATCTGCTGCGCAAAGGCCTGCGCAACTACTGGGGCTACAACTCCATCGGCTACTTCGCCCCGCACGCCGCGTACGCCGCCTCCGGTACGACGGGGCAGCAGGTCGGCGAGTTCAAGCGGATGGTGCGTGCGCTGCACGCGGCCGGGATCGAGGTCATCCTCGACGTCGTCTACAACCACACGGCGGAGGCGGGCGAGCTGGGGCCGACGCTGTCGCTGAAGGGCATCGACAACCGCGGGTACTACCGGTTGCAGTCGGACGCGCGCCGGTACGCCGACTACACGGGCTGCGGCAACACGCTGCACGTGGTGCAGCCACACGTCCTGCGGCTGATCACGGACTCCCTGCGGTACTGGGTGACGGAGATGGGCGTGGACGGCTTCCGCTTCGACCTCGCGGCCGCGCTCGCCCGCTCCATGCACGACGTCGACATGCTGTCGCCGTTCCTGGCGGTCATCGCGCAGGACCCGGTGCTGCGGCGGGTGAAGCTGATCGCCGAGCCCTGGGACGTGGGCTCGGGCGGCTACCAGGTGGGCGCGTTCCCGCCGCTGTGGACGGAGTGGAACGACCGCTACCGCAATGCCGTACGGGACTTCTGGCGGGGCGCGCTGCCGGACGTACGGGATCTGGGGTACCGGCTGTCGGGATCGAGCGACCTGTACGCGTGGGGCGGGCGGCGGCCGTACGCCTCCGTCAACTTCGTGACCGCGCACGACGGTTTCACGCTGCGCGACCTGGTGTCCTACGAGCGCAAGCACAACGAGGCGAACGGTGAGGGCAACCGGGACGGGTCGAACGACAACCGGTCCTGGAACGGCGGGGCCGAGGGCGAGACGGACGACGAACGCGTCCGGGCGCTGCGGCGACGGCAGTTGCGGAACCTGCTGACGACCCTGCTGCTGTCGACGGGCGTGCCGATGCTGGTCGCCGGCGACGAACTGGGTCGCACCCAGCGGGGCAACAACAACGCCTACTGCCAGGACAACGAGATCAGCTGGCTGGACTGGGGGCTGCTGGAGGACCCCGGCTGGAAGGCCCTGTTCGACCTGACCTCCCGGCTGATCGAGCTGCGCCACCGGCATCCCGTGCTCCGTCGCCGGGCCTTCTTCTCCGGGCGGGCACACTCGGCCGACGGGCTGCGGGACCTGGCATGGTTCACGTTGCGCGGGACGGAGATGACGGAACGGGACTGGTACGCGCCCGCCGCCACGCTGGGCATGTATCTGTCCGGGCGGGACATCCCGGGCCGCGACGAGCGGGGGGCGCCGATCCTCGACGACAGCTTCCTGGCCCTGCTGCACGCCGGGGACCGGCCGGTGAGCTTCGTGCTGCCGGGGCCGCCGTGGGCGGAGCGGTACGAGGTGGTCGTCGACACGTCGTGGGAGGAGCAGGAGGAGGCGCCGGGGGTGGAGCATCGGGCGGGGGCGGCGATCACGGTGCCGGGGCGGGCGGTGCTGCTGCTGCGGGCCGTCGCGTGAGGAGGCCTCGCCCCCGCCGCCCCTACCCGTCCCGTCCCTGGGGGCTGCGCCCCCAGACCC
>CBFGZZ010000199.1:0-15917 GCA_965653385.1 uncultured Streptomyces sp.
TGTGCCTTCATTCCAAAGTGCCATTCGTTGCCCTTCTTGGTCTGGTGCATCTCCCTCCAGTTTGCGGACCACGCTCGCCGTCACCAGGTGCCGGGACGCCCGCTGTTCACGCACGGACTCCTGCAAGGCGTCCTGGGCCAGGCCGCCGATCAGCGAGCCGGCCACGGGCACGACGACGAGGATCAACAGCAGGGCCGCGAGGGCGAGCCAGGCTTCGGCCAGATCGGTCGCACGGCGCAGCGGATTGTCCCGCCAGCGCCAGAGTCCGCTGATCGCCCGCATCGTCCGGCCACCCCCTTCCCGCTCCGTGATAACCCCGTGCAGAGCAGCTCACTCGCGAGCCCGGTGAAGAGAGAGCGAAATCACCGCCACCGGGTCTCTCATGAACTTCTCACGAATGGCCCAACGCGCGGGCCCCCGGGCGCGGTTCCCGCACGCTGCCGCCCGCGGGGGTGAATTCTCAGTCGAGGATCGTGACCGGGTCGCCCACCCGGATCGTGCCGCGGGAGAGGGGCACCATGTTCTGGCCGAAGATCAGCTTGCCCTCCTGCCTGCGGTGTCGGCCCAGGGTGTGCAGGGGTTCCCGGCCGCGCTCGGCGGTGGCCTGGTCGGTCGTGGTCACCACGCAGCGCCCGCACTTCTTGGGGACACGGAAGGTGACCTCGCCGATGGCGATGCGCGACCAGTCGTCCTCAGCCCAGGCGGCGGTGCCCGACACGACCACGTTCGGGCGGAAGCGGTTCATGGGCAGCGGGCCCTCGTCCGGGTGATCACCCTGCGCGATGAGGGAGTTGAGCGCGTCCAGGGAGGCCGTGGTGGTGACCAGCAGCGGGAAGCCGTCGGCGAAGCCGACCGTCTCGCCCGGCAGCGCGTACTCCGGGTCGACGGGGCGGCGTGTGCCGGGGGCGTCCATGTGCACGAGGCGCGTGTCGACGCCGAGGAAGGCGGTGCACCAGGTGTGCGCGGCGTCGCCCTCGGCGAGAACCGCTTCGACCTTGTCCCGGAAGATCTGCATCGGCACGGTGCCGGACGCGGTCGGCACGGGCACGGGCAGCGGATCCATGCCGGGTGCGGACAGCTCGACGCCGCCGCCGGGCAACAACTCGGCGGCGGCCAGCGCGAGGCGCGGCTGCTGGCGCTGTGTAACGACCTTTCCCCCGTCGTCTATCAGCGCCCAGCGTCGGTCTCCGGCCAGCCCCCAGGGCTCCACGACGGCCTCCCGGGGCGCGGTGCCCCGGAACGCCTTGACCGGATGAACGTGTATCGACTGCAACTGTGCGTGCCCCATGGGCCCATCGTGCCAGGTGGCGCCGACAGTCCGGGGGAACGGTCAGTAGCCGCGGTACTGCTGGTTGTTGTACGGGTCCTGGTAGGGAGCCGCGGCGGGGCGGGGAGCCGCGGGGCGCATCGCCTCGTAGCCCATGCCGCCGGGCGCCACCGGGCGAGGTTGCTGCGCCTGCGGACCCGGATAGCCGCGCGGCGCGGCCGCCTGCTGAGGGATGTACGCCGCGGGCGCCTGTTGCAGCGGAGCGGGCTGCTGCGCCTGCGGATAACCGTAGGAGGGCTGGGACGGGCCCGCCGGGAGGGCGGGCAGTGCCGACGGCAGCGCGGGCAGATTGCCGCCCGGCATGTCGTACGCGGCGGGGACCCGGATCGGGGCGATCTGCGGGGTGCCCCGCTCGGCCACGAGCGAGTCGTAGATCGGAGTGTCCGGGAAGGAGGCGGAGTAGTAGCCGCCGCCATAGGTGGAGCGGGGGGAGGTCATGGCGCATACGTTAAGCCCACGATGTGCTGGTTGGGGAGACCGATAAGAGGGTTGTTTTATGTGTCCGCAGTGACGCCGGATCCCCAATGCGAGCGAACTTGGCAAAAAGGGACGCCAATCCGCGCTCGGATCGTGTAAATGCCGAGTTCCGGGCGGGTTACCGGGGGTTGGCCCTCGGGGTTCCCACGCCCCTCATGGGAGTTCCCCGGTGCGGGGAATAGGTTGACCCTGTAGAAACCCGATGAGCTGCCGGGACAACCCTGGCGCGGTGACCCGTGATGGGGGCGGACATGTCAATGCCGAAAGGATCGAACGTTCCGGTGCCGACCACGGCACTGAGGGTCGAATTGGGCTGGCGCTCCGGGCCGGGCGTGCCCGACGCGGACGCCTCGGCGCTGCTGCTGGTCGGCGGAAAGGTCCGTTCCGACGGGGACTTCGTCTTCTACAACCAGCCCGCGCACTCCTCCGGTGCCGTCCGCCACGAGGGCAAGCGCGACGCCGGCGGCCGCGTGACCGACAGTCTGCTCGTCGACCTCGCGCGCGTGGAGCCCGCGATCGAGACCGTCATCCTCGCCGCCTCGTCCGACGGCGGGTCGTTCGGCCGGATTCCGGAGCTCTATATCGAGGTGAAGGACGGCGCTCAAGGCACCGTCGTCGCTCGTTTCGACAGTACGGGCGCGACCGTGGAAACCGCTTTCGTTCTCGGTGAGTTCTATCGTCGGCAGGGCGCCTGGAAGTTCCGCGCCGTCGGCCAGGGTTACGGCAGCGGCCTCGAAGGCCTCGCCACCGACTACGGCATCACGGTCGACGAACCCCAGCAGGCGACGCCCGCCCCGCCGGTCACGAACCCCGTGACCCCACCCCCGCCCGTGGCGCCTCCGGCCCCCGTGCGGCCGCCCGCCATGCCCCCGGCCCCGCCCTCCGCACCCCAGGCGCCGGTCAGCCTCAGCAAGGTGACGCTCACCAAGGCGGCGCCCTCGGTCTCGCTGACCAAGCAGGGCGGCACTTCCGGCGTCATGCGCGTGAACCTCAACTGGCAGGTCCGCAAGCAGTTCTCGGGCTGGGCCGGCAAGCTGGGCCGCCCGGTCGCCATGCACAACGACCTGGACCTCGACCTGTGCGCCCTGTACGAACTCACCGACGGACGCAAGGGCGTCATCCAGTCCCTCGGCAACGCCTACGGCGCCCTGCACCAACCCCCGTACATCCACCTCGACGGCGACGACCGCACCGGCGCCGTGGCGAGCGGCGAGAACCTCACCGTCAACCTCGACCACCAGCGGGACTTCCGGCGCATCCTGATCTTCGTGACCATCTACGAAGGAGCACGCTCGTTCGCCGACCTGCACGCCACGGTCACGCTCACACCGCAGCACGGCGCACCGGTCGACTTCTCGCTCGACGAGTGCACGGTCCCCTCGACGGTCTGCGCCCTCGCCCTGATCACCAACACCGGCAGCGATCTGGTCGTCCAGCGCGAGGTTCGCTACCTGGTGCCCGAGCGGGGGGTGAGCCCGCAGCGCACGGTGGACCACGCGTACGCGTGGGGCATGAACTGGACGCCCGGCCGCAAGTAGTCAGCCCTCGTCGGGCACCGCGTCCGGACGGGTGTAGGTGCGGCCCTTCCAGGCCGCGCCGCGCCCCCGGTAGTGCTGCACCGCGGAGTCGACCGTCATCAGAAGATAGAGGAACGCGGTGAACGGCAGCAGCGGAGCGAGCCACAGCTGCTGCCGGTAGTAGCGGAGCATCGGGACGTACGTCCCCGTCATCACCAGCCAGGCGAGCCCGCCGATGACCGCCGCCGCCGTGTCCCCGACGGCCGGACCGGCGATCAGGGCCACGGGCGGCACCAGATAGACCAGAGCGAGCCCGGCGACCGTTCCGGCCAGCAGCAGAGGGTTGTGCCGCAGCTGTGCGTACGCGCTGCGCGACACCATCCGCCACAGGTCGTGCAGCCGGGGGTAGGGGCGCACGCTGTCCACCCGCTCGGCCAGCCCCAGCCAGATGTGGCCGCCACCGCGCTTGACGGCCCGCGCGAGCGCCACGTCGTCGATGACGGCGTGCCGGATCGCGTCCGGAATCCGTGCCCGCTCCGCGGCCTCGGCGCGCAGCAGGACGCAGCCGCCCGCCGCGGCCGCCGTACGCGCCCCCTTCCTGCCGATCCGGCGGAAGGGGTACAGCTGCGCGAAGAAGTAGACGAAGGCCGGCACGACCAGGCGTTCCCACGCGCTCTCCACCCGTAGCCGGGCCATCTGCGAGACCGCGTCGAAGCCGCCGGTGCGTGCCGCCGCGACCAACTGCCGCAGACTGTCGGGCGCGTGCGCGATGTCGGCGTCCGTCATCAGCAAGTACTCGGGGCCACGCGCGCGTGCCAACCCGATGCCATGGCGCACCGCCCACAGCTTGCCGGTCCAGCCGGCCGGTGGTTCGCCGGGGGAGTCCACGGTCAACGGCAGCCCGCCGTGCCGCCGTGCCAGCTCGCGCGCCAGCTCTCCGGTGCCGTCCGAACTGCCGTCGTCGATCAGGAAGACCTCCGCCCGCCCCGGATAGTCCTGCCCGAGCAGCGACGGCAGGCTCGCCGGGAGTACCGCGGCCTCGTCACGTGCCGGGACCACGACGCAGACCGACGGCCAGTCGTCCGGTTCCGTCCGCCGGGGGAGTCTGACGTCCGTGCGCCAGAAGAAGCCCTGGCAGAGCAGCAGCCACAGCCAGGCGGCGAGTGATCCGGCGGCGGTCCACGCGATGGCGCTCACGCGCGCAGTCTGCCCCACGCGGAGGGCTCGCAAGGGCCCATCGTCTATCGTGGCCGGGTGAAGATCGCGCTGATGGACTCCGGAATCGGCTTGCTCGCGGCCACCGCCGCCGTAAGGCGGCTGCGACCCGACGCAGATCTCGTGCTCTCACTCGACCCCGACGGCATGCCCTGGGGCCCCAGGACGCCTGAAGACCTCACACAGCGCGCCGTGGCCGTCGCCGACGCCGCCGCCGCGCACCGGCCCGACGCACTGATCATCGGCTGCAACACCGCGACCGTGCACGCGCTGCCCGCCCTGCGGGCCCGCCTCGAACCCGGCATACCGGTCATCGGCACGGTACCGGCGATCAAGCCGGCCGCGGCGGGCGGCGGCCCGTTCGCCATCTGGGCCACACCCGCCACCACCGGCAGCCCCTACCAGCGCGGACTCATCGAGGACTTCGCCGACGGTGTCACCGTCACCGAAGTCCCGTGCTTCGGGTTGGCCGAGGCCGTGGAACACGCGGACGAGACGGCGATCGAGGCGGCCGTCGCCGCGGCGGCCGCGCTGACCCCCGACGACGTGACGACCGTGGTCCTGGGCTGCACGCACTACGAACTCGTGGCCGAACGCATCCGCGCCGCCGTCCAGCGCCCCGGCTTCCCTCCGCTCGTCCTGCACGGCTCCGCCGGAGCGGTCGCCGCGCAGGCCCTGCGTCGACTGGGCGAGCGGCCCGCTCCCGCCACCGCGGCGGCCGGGACCTTGACCGTGCTCCTGAGCGGCCGCGAGGGCACGCTTCCCGAGCCCGCCCTCTCCTACGAAGAGGGCCGTCTCCTCCAGGCGATCAGCCCCGCACGCTGACCGGCGGGCACGAAGCGGACGCCCTTGGTCCGTGCTGGCCCGGTCGGCGCAGTCACCCTGTGCAGCGCAGTACCAGCGCAGCGAAACCTGAGTAACCTCATAGGCATGAGGGACCACCCCCACGGCAGGAAGCCGCACCCCGATGTCTGGACCGGGCGGGCGACCAACCGGGTCCAGTGGCTGCTGGCGCTCTTCGGCGCCGCCTGTATGGCGCTCGGGATCGAGCTGGCCATCGACTCTCCGTGGACCGGCGGCAACGCCGCGCTCGTGATGGCCGTCGTCGGCTGCATCGCGGCCGGGTTGCTGGTCCTCTTCGGCACCCTGGCGTTCGTGCATGTCGCTTTGCGGGTCGACCACGAGTGCCTCGAGGTGCGCTGCGGCCACCTCGGTGTGCCGCGCCGCCGAATCCCGCTGTCCGAAGTCGTGGGAGCCGACTTCGTCCCACACGTCACTCCGCGTCACTGGGGTGGCTGGGGCTACCGGTGGCGGCCCGAGAAGGGCACCGCGGTCGTCGTTCGACGCGGTGAGGGCTTGGTCCTGCAGCTGGGGGACGGCCACACGTTCACGGTGACCGTGGACGACGCCGAGGCCGCAGTGACGGTCATCAGGGACCGGTTGCGCACCCGGACCGCCGGTACGGCGCTCTGAGCGCTACGCGTCAGGGGCCGAAGTCTCGCCACGCGCGCGTACGTCGATCTCCCGCTGCGCCGACCCGTAGGCGATCGGACGTGCCGTGGCAAGTCCCGCCAGCAGGCCCGCGCCCACCGAGACCATGGTGAAGCTGAGCGCGTTGCCGACCGCGGCGATGGCCGCCGACGCCGTCAGGGCCGCGCCCGCGGTGAGCGCGACAGGCGTGGGGCGCGCCGTGCGCCACAGCGCGAACAGCATCCAGCCGAAGGCCGCCGCGAGCAGCAGTACGCCGACGACACCTTGTTCGGCGGCCTGCTGCAAGGGCGCCGAGTGTGGCTTGCCGTCGGACGGCAGCGTCGCGCTTGCCGTCGCACTCAGCTCCCCGAAGCGCCCCGGGCCCACGCCCAGGACGGGCTCCCGGCCCGCCAGGTCCAGGGCGTCGTGCCAGAGCTCGACCCGGTGGCGTGTGAACTGAGCGTCCAGCCAGGCGGCGAGTCCGTCGGGCACGGCGTTCGCGGCGACCGTCCAGGTCAGCCCGGTGACCGAGGCAGCGGCCAGGGCCAGTCCCGCGATGCCCACACCACGACGGCGGAGGTGTCCCGCGGCGAGCGAGCACAGCAGGACTGCGGAACAGGCCACGAAACCGGTGGTCGAGCCCAGCACCGCCGCGGTCACCGCTGTCCCGGCGGCCAGCAAGCGCAGGCCCAGGCGCAGGGCCGGCACCGGCGTGACCCAGGCGGCACAGCACGCGGCGCCCGCCGAAAGGGTCAGTACGGCGGCGGTGGCTCCCGCGTGACCCAGCGGGGCGACGATCTGCGGGCCGGGCGTCAGGTGCGGAACGCCCAACGTCAGGCCCACTCCGGATAGGGCCCCGGCGCATGGCGCGGCGACCGGGAGCAACGCCCCGCTGATCCGCCCGGCGGCATAGCCGGCGGCCACCGCGAGGATCGCGAGCAGGACCCCTTCCGGTCGTCCGTCGTGCACGGCGGACGAGATCAGCGACCAAGCGGCGCAAGCCCCCAGCACCACTACGCCGGCCGCATCAGAAACGTTTCGTCTGTCGCTGTCCTCATCCGGACCTGCCGCAGACGTCATCCCCGTGACATCCACCCCGCCCCCCGAACCCGGTCCCCCGACCTGTGACGGGCCCCGGTCGCCCGGACCTGACCGGCCGGTACGACTGAGGCTCCGGCCTACCGTAACGGCTGATGGTCGATTTGTGGACGTGTCGTGCAGGAACGACAGTCCACGCAGCCCACGGGGCAGGGCCCCGGTCCCCTGCCACCACGGACCGCGCTGTCCGTGCCGAGGTCAGCCGCCGTACACTCCCGGAGTGACCGTCACCGCAACTTCCGTGGGCGAGTCGGACCAGCTGCCGTCGCAGACAGCGCCCGCCTCGCGCGCGGCACGGCTCGTGCGCCTGGTTCCCGCCCTCGCAGCCGCGCTCTCCGGAGTGCTTCTCTACGTCAGCTTCCCGCCGCGAACCCTGTGGTGGCTGGCCCTGCCCGCCTTCGCCGTCTTCGGCTGGGTGCTGCGCGGCCGCAGCTGGAAGGCGGGCCTCGGCCTCGGCTATCTCTTCGGCCTCGGCTTCCTGCTGCCCCTGCTGGTGTGGACCGGAGTGGAGGTCGGGCCCGGCCCCTGGCTCGCGCTGGCCGCGATCGAGGCGGTCTTCGTCGCGCTGGTGGGCGCGGGAGTCGCCGCGGTGTCGAAGCTGCCGGGCTCGCCCCTGTGGGCGGCGGCGCTGTGGACCGCCGGAGAAGCGGCACGCGCGCGTGCGCCCTTCAACGGATTCCCCTGGGGCAAGATCGCCTTCGGCCAGGCCGACGGCGTCTTCCTGCCGCTCGCCGCGGTGGGCGGCACACCCGTGCTCGGCTTCGCGGTCGTCCTGTGCGGCTTCGGCCTGTACGAAATCGTCCGCCTGCTCCTGGAGCGGCGCCGCACCCGGACCGTACAGCGGTCCGCGGCCGCGATGGCCCTGCTGAGTGTGGCCGTACCGGTGGCGGGCGCCGTGGCGGCACGGCCGCTGGTCAGCGACAAGGCGGAGAACGGCACCGCGACCGTCGCGGTCATCCAGGGCAACGTCCCGCGCGCCGGACTGGACTTCAACGCCCAGCGGCGAGCCGTGCTGGACTACCACGCGCGGGAGACCGAGCGCCTCGCCGCCCAGGTCAAGGCGGGCAAGGTCGAACAGCCCGACTTCGTGCTGTGGCCCGAGAACTCCTCCGACATCGACCCGTTCGCCAACCCCGACGCGCGAGCGGTAATCGACACCGCCGCCAAGGCCATCGGCGTGCCCATCTCCGTCGGCGGCGTGGTGGAACGCGACGGCAAGCTGTTCAACGAGCAGATCCTGTGGGACCCGGCAAAGGGCCCCGTCGACACCTACGACAAGCGACAGATCCAGCCGTTCGGCGAGTACCTGCCGTTGCGCTCGATCGTCGGGGCGATCAACGAGAACTGGACCTCGATGGTCCGCCAGGACTTCAGCCGGGGCACCGAACCGGGTGTGTTCACCATGGACGGAGCCAAGGTCGGCCTCGTCACCTGCTACGAGGCGGCCTTCGACTGGGCCGTGCGCTCCGAGGTCACCGACGGCGCCCAGATGATCTCCGTGCCGAGCAACAACGCGACCTTCGACCGCAGCGAGATGACCTACCAGCAGCTCGCGATGTCCCGCGTCCGCGCCGTCGAGCACAGCCGGACCGTCACCGTTCCGGTGACCAGCGGCGTCAGCGCGATCATCATGCCGGACGGGACGATCACGCAGAGGACGGGCATGTTCGTCGCCGACTCACTCGTCCAGAAGGTGCCGCTGCGCTCCTCGGAGACGCCTGCGACACGGCTCGGCATCCTGCCGGAGATCGCCCTGCTGCTGGTCGCCGCGGGCGGTCTCGGCTGGGCGATCGGCGCCGGGCTGCGGGCACGGCGCGTCGGTGACGTGTAGCCGTACGCCGGTCGCACGCCCCGGAAGTCGCCGAAAGCGCCGTCATCGGCCCGTTAGGGTCGTGGTCATGGCTACTCCTGACTTCATTCGTACGATCCGGGCCGCCGCTGGTCAACAACTGCTGTGGCTCCCCGGTGTCAGCGCCGTCGTCTTCGACGACGAAGGGCGGGTCCTGCTGGGGCAGCGCGCGGACAACGGCAAGTGGACGGTGGTCAGCGGCATCCCGGACCCGGGCGAGCAGCCCGCGGTCGCCGCCGTGCGGGAGGTGTACGAGGAGACGGGCGTCCGCTGTGTCGCCGAGCGGGTCGTCCTGGTCAGGTCGGGCAGTGAGGTCACCTATCCCAACGGCGACACGTGCCAGTTCATGGACATCACCTTCCGCTGCCGGGCCGTGGGCGGTGAGGCCCGCGTGAACGACGACGAATCCCTTCAGGTGGGCTGGTTCGAGGTCGACGCGCTGCCCCCGATGGGCGAGCGTCAGCTGTTCCGGATCAAGCAGGCCCAGTGCGATGAACCCACGTGGTTCGAGCCCATGAGCTCGGACTGAAGTATGGGCTGTGACCATATGTGGCCTGGCGAGGGTGCTGCCTAGGGTCGAGCCATGACCCCGCCCAGCATCCTCCCGGCCCAAGGCTTGTCCTTGCCCGTCACGCTCGACCTCGGCGGCCGAACCGCCCTCGTCACCGGTGCCGCCGGCGGTATCGGCCGTGCCTGCGCGCTACGGCTCGCGGCGGCAGGGGCCAAGGTGAGAGCGGTCGACCGGGACGCCGCAGGTCTGGAGGAACTCGCCGAAGCGGCCGGGGGCCTCGCGGGCGCCGTCGAACCGCACGTCCTCGACCTCACCGACCTGGACGCCGCCGAACACGCCGCCGCCGGCACCGATGTCCTCGTGAACAACGCCGGGCTGCAACTGGTGCGTCCCCTCGAGGAGTTCCCGCCCGACGTCTTCCACACGGTGCTCACCGTGATGCTGGAGGCGCCGTTCCGGCTCATCCGGGGGGCCCTGCCCCATATGTACGGGCAGGGCTGGGGCCGAATCGTGAATGTGTCCTCCGTACATGGACTGCGCGCCTCTGCCTTCAAGTCGGCCTATGTGGCGGCCAAACATGGTCTGGAAGGACTCTCCAAGACCGCTGCCCTGGAGGGCGCACCCCATGGCGTCACCTCGAACTGTGTGAACCCCGCCTATGTGCGCACACCACTGGTCGAGAAACAGCTCACCGATCAGGCGCGGGCCCACGGCATTCCCGAGGAGCGGGTGCTGTCCGAGGTGCTGCTCCAGGACAGCGCGGTCAAACGGCTCATCCAACCGGAGGAGGTCGCCGAGGCCGTGGCCTATCTGTGCGGCCCGCAGGCGTCCTTCGTGACCGGCACGTCCCTGGTCCTCGACGGTGGCTGGACCGCGCACTGACCGGCCGGGGGCCGGTGGAGGGCAAGGTGGAGTCCCGAGTTGTCCACAGGGCTGACGGAGCGGCGGCGCGATGAGCAATCCTGTCGGCATGTCTCGCGATCACGTGCACCCCGCCGAGCGCTCCGCAGCCCCTGCCGGAACGCCCCTGAGCAGCGCGGAGACGCCGTTCCTCGAACTGCTGGCCCGGGGCGCGTCCGCCGACGCCTATGAGCAGCCGGTGCTGCTCGCCCGCGCCGAGGGCAGATCCACCGAGCGGATCGTCGCTCTCGAACAGGCCAGGCTGCTCGCGCTGCGCGTGCGCTCCGATCTGGAGGGACGGCGCAGGCGCGAGGCCGAACTGTCGGCCCTCTTCGAGACGGCCCACGACCTGGCCGGCCTGCGGGACCTCGACGCCGTGCTCCAGGCGATCGTGCAGCGCGCCCGGTCGCTGCTCGGCACGGACGTCGCCTATCTCAGCCTGAACGATCCGGCCAGGGGCGACACCTATATGCGGGTGACCGAGGGATCCGTCGCCGCCCGCTTCCAGCAGCTGCGGCTCGGCATGGGGGAGGGCCTGGGTGGTCTCGTCGCGCAGACCGCCCGCCCCTATGTCACCGACGACTACTTCAAGGACGACCGCTTCCAGCACACCCTCACCATCGATTCCGGCGTGCGCGACGAAGGGCTGGTCGCCATCCTCGGGGTGCCCTTGATGCTGGGACACCATGTCATCGGCGTCCTGTTCGCCGCCGACCGACGGGCCCGGGTCTTCGAGCGGGAGCAGATCGCGCTGCTCGGCTCCTTCGCCGCCCTCGCAGCGGCCGCCATCGACACCGCGAACCTGCTCACCGAGACCCGCTCGGCCCTCGCCGACCTGGAGCGGGCCAACGAGATCATCCAGGACCGCAGCGCAGTCATCGAACGGGCCTCCGACGTACACGACCGGCTCGCCGAACTCGTGCTGCGCGGCGGAGGGGTGCACGACGTGGCCGCCGCGGTCTCCGAAGTCCTTGACGGAACGGTCGAGTTCGCGGAGGCCACCGCCACACCGGCCGACGCCCTGGAGATCTCCCGCGTCGAAGGCCACGCGGTACGGCACGACGACGACTGGATCGCCGCCGTGGCCGCGGGCGGTGAACTGCTGGGCGCGCTGGTCCTGCGCGGCCACCCAGGCCTCGACCCCGTCGACCAGCGCACCCTGGAGCGGGCCGCGATGGTCACCTCCCTCCTGCTGCTCGCCCGCCGCTCCGCCGCCGAGGCCGAACAACGGGTCCGCGGCGAGCTGCTGGACGACCTGCTCGACGCCCGCGACCGCGACCCGCGTCTGCTGCGCGAGCGCGCGGCGCGGCTGGACGCCGACCTCGACGCCACCCATGTCGTCCTCGCCGCGCGCCTCGACGCCACATCCGCTGACGCCGACCAGGAGGCGGCCGCCCGCAGACGCCTGTGGTCCGCCGCGTCCCACCTCGCCGCGACCAGACACGGCCTGGCGGCAGCGCGTGAAGGCGGCACGGTCCTGCTCCTGCCCCTCACCGCGGGAGACACCGCCACCACTCTGGCCCGCAGCACCGCCCGGCACCTCGGCACGGCCGTCCACGAGGCGGTCACCGTCGGCGCCTCCGCCCCGGTCGAGGCCCTGGCCGCCCACCCGGACGCCGTGGCCGCCGCCTACGAGGAAGGCCGGCGCTGCCTCGACGCCTTGCGACTGCTCGGCCGCTCCGGCGACGGCGCCGCCGCCGAGGACTTCGGGTTCGTTGGGCTGCTGCTGGCCGGGGACCGGGACATCGCGGGCTTCGTCGACCGCACGATCGGCCAGGTCGTCGCATACGACGAACGCCGCGGCACCGACCTGCTGCGCACCGTCGACGCGTACTTCGCCAGCGGGATGAGCCCAGCCCGCACCAAGGACGAACTGCACGTCCATGTGAACACCGTCGCCCAGCGCCTGGAGCGCGTCGGTCGCCTCCTCGGCGACGACTGGCAGAGCCCCGCCCGCGCCCTGGAGATCCAACTGGCCCTGCGGCTGCACCGGTTGACGGCACCGACACAGCGCTGACCCCCGCACGCACGGGCGCACGGGGGTCACTGCTGGGGCGGTGAACGCCGGGTGGATCAGCCGATGCGTGCGTCCGCAGCCCGGGCAGCCGCGGGCTCCGCGTCGGTCGGGGAGTCGATGTTGGCCAGGTCCCGGTGACGGGTCTCCTTGGCCACGCCGACCGCGATCACCGTCAGGACGGCCGCGGCGATGACGTAGAGGGCGATCGGGGTGGAGCTGTCGTAGTCGGCCAGCAGCGCGGTCGCGATCAGCGGCGCCGGCGCGCCTGCCACGACGGAGGCGAACTGGGCACCGATCGACGCACCGGAGTAGCGCATCCGGGTCGCGAACATCTCGGAGAAGAAGGCCGCCTGGGGTGCGTACATGGCGCCGTGCAGGACGAGCCCCACCGTCACGGCGAGGATCAGGTTGCCGAAGCCACCGGTGTCGATGAGTGAGAAGAACGGGAACATCCACAGCCCGACGCCTGCGGCGCCCAGCAGATAGACGGGACGGCGGCCGATCCGGTCCGACAGCGCACCCCAGGCCGGAATGACCGCGAAGTGCACGGCGGAGGCGATGAGCACGGCATTGAGAGCGGTCTGCTTGGAGACTCCGGCCGATGTGGTCGCGTAGACGAGAATGAACGCGGTGATGACGTAGTAGCTGATGTTCTCCGCCATCCGCGCGCCCATCGCCACCAGCACATCACGCCAGTGGTGCCGCAGCACGGACACCAGCGGCAGCTTCTCCGCGTCGGCCGTCCTCGTGACCTTGCGTGCCTCCGCCTGCGCCAACGCTTGCTTGAAGACAGGCGATTCATCGACTGACAGACGAATCCACAAACCGACGATCACGAGCACGCCGGAGAGCAGGAAGGGAATGCGCCAACCCCAGGTGCCGAAGGCGCTGTCCGACAGCACGGCCGTCAGCAGGGACAGCACTCCCGTCGCCAGCAACTGCCCCGCGGGTGCGCCGGTCTGCGGCCACGAGGCCCAGAAGCCGCGCCGTCGCGCGTCCCCATGCTCGGACACCAACAGCACAGCCCCGCCCCACTCACCACCGAGCGCGAAGCCCTGCACCAGGCGCAGCACGGTCAGCAGCACGGGCGCCGCGGACCCGATGGTCGCGTGCGTCGGCAGCAGCCCGATCGCGAAGGTCGCCCCACCCATCAGCAGCAGGCTCAGCACCAGCAGCTTCTTGCGACCCAGCCGGTCACCGTAATGTCCGAAGACCAGCGCGCCCAGCGGACGCGCCGCGAATCCGACGGCGTACGTCAAGAACGACAGGAGCGTGCCGACGAGCGGGTCGGAATCGGGGAAGAACAGCTTGTTGAAGACGAGGGCGGCGGCGGAGCCGTAGAGGAAGAAGTCGTACCACTCGATGGTGGTGCCGATGAGGCTGGCGGCGACGATGCGACGGAGGTTGTTCGGCGTCGGTGGAGCGGATGCTGGGGAGGTCATGTACGCCACTTCCTCGTGTGCGGTGGGGACGGTTACGTGTCGCCACACCGTAGAAACATGCAGTTCAGGAGCACATGTGGCGGGACAACATAGTTCGGAGTGTGGCTATGCACGTGTGCACCATGCCCGCCCGTTGGACCGTGGCTGAGAGGCCCGTAGGCGGCCGAGGAAAGCGCTGTCCGGGGCGCGTAGTTAGGGGTGTTTTGACGGTGCCGTGCTGACTCCCGTGCTGGTTTGGTGCTGACTAAAAGCCCACGTCCTCACCCGTCTTCGTCGCTCCCGTGCTGACTTGGTGCTAACTGCGCTCCGTTGAACTCGGACATTTAGTGACTGACTGGCGAGCGCCGTTGCGAGACAGGGGCCCATCAAGCCCAGCCGCCCGGATCTGCTCCGCGGTTACTCGCTCAGTGCTGGTGCCGGCTGCTGTCTGCGTTCCAGGCAACCGGACAGGACGGTAGAGTTCGATGAATCGGCGGACTGGCCGTACGGGATTCTCAGCCAGGGGTAGGCGTTCACCCGCCTGCGGGTGGCGACGTCGAAGGCGTCGTAGGACTCCACCGCGACACGCGGGCCACCGCGCAGCATGATCGTCCGCACCGGGGTTACTGGACTACTCCATGCCGTCTACAGGCAGGCGCTCCGGGAGGGTGAGCCGCGGGAACTGGGACGCGCCTGCTCCAGGCTGTCCGGTCTGTCGGAGCGCCGGAAGGTCTGCGGACGCTGCAGCAGGTGGAGACGCTGCGGCACGTCTGGGTCCAGTGCTTCCAGCAGGTCGAGGGCGAGGTGAGGAACAGAGACCCAAAAGACCGGCCAAAGGGTGCGATGCGCCTGGTCACCCCCTATGACACCGAGGCCCGCGGCAGCATCAAGCAGGATCTTCACTGGAACGGTTACAAGGTTCATTTCACCGAGACCTGCGAGCCGGACGCACCGAACCTGATCACGAACGTCGTGACTACCACGGCCACCGTTCCGGACGACCGCATGACGACCGTGATCCACGCTGCCCTGGCCGACCGGTCCATGCTTCCGGCAGAACACTGGGTCGACACGGGCTATGCCAACGCCGGCGCCATGGCGGACGCCCGCGCTCACGGTGTCGCACTGCATGGGCCACTCAAGTCGGTCACCAACGTGCAGGCACGAGCGGGCGCCTACGGCCAGGACGGCTTTACCGTGGACTGGGACAGCAAGCGTGTGACCTGCCCGAACGGAACCATCAACACCGGATGGAGAGAGGACCGGTCCCAACAGGGCCTGCCCGTCGTCCGTGCACAGTTTTCCGCACGGGACTGTCGGCCGTGTCCTGTCGTACGCGACTGCGTGCCGAACTTCAGGGCGAAGGGCCGGACCATCAGCCTGCGGCCACAGCAGGCACACCGCGAACTCCAGCAGGCCCGCGCACTCCAGCAGACCGACGAGTGGAAAGAACGCTACAAGGTCCGGGCTGGGATCGAAGGAACCATTTCACAAGGCGTGCACAGCTGCGACCTGCGCAGATCCCGCTACCGAGGCTTAGCCAAGACCAGCCTCCAGCACCAGCTTACGGGCGCCGCGATCAACCTCGCCCGTATCAACGCCCACATCATTCAAACGCCCCGGGCCCGCACTCGCGTCTCACACTTCACGGCGCTCCTGCCGATCGAGTAGCGAAGCAAGCTCCTGCGCAGTGACCGGCCTGCTGTCGCGAACGGGCTGGCCGATGTCGGACGGCCAACTGGGTCTGACACGGGCAGCGAAGTCCGCGAAGTCCTTCCGCAAGTACTGCGGAGCGGACGGCTTCAGACGGACCTGCTGACGGCTGTCCGCCCACCAAACCTCGAAATCAGTGATGGTGCCTTCGGCGGGCCATTGTTCTGCCTGTTCCGGCAACAGCAGGACATCGACGAAGCCCGTGACGCCCAAGCCGATATCTACGAAGATCCCGATCGCCCCAGGTCTGGGCACCTTCACGACTGTGCCCCGCAAGACCTGCCCGAAGCGCAGATTCCCTCGAATCCGCTTCCACTCCGCCTCCGTAACCACACAGCGCATCCTCGCAGCCCCACGGCACTGAGTCAGCCCGATCTTGTGGCGAGCGCGGCTCGCCACAAG
>CBFGZZ010000200.1:0-15892 GCA_965653385.1 uncultured Streptomyces sp.
TACGGCTCCTCGTACGACTCGTACGCCTCGTACGACTCCTCATAGGACCCGCCGCCATAACCGTCACCCCCATAACCATCAGCGGCATAACCGTCACCGCCGTAGCCGTCAGCGCCATACCCCTCGCCCCCCTTGGCATGCGCACGCGCCTGCGAGACGTAGTCCTCCCCGCCCTGCCACTCCCCGAGCGCACCGGAGCCCTCGTACGGCTGCTGCCCGTACGAGGTGCCCTGGTCGCCGGCGCCACCGTAGGAGTCCGTGAAGGACTCCCCGTACGAGGCGCCGGACTCGCGCTCGGGGCGCAGCGCGGTCACGCCGTGGCCCTGCCCACCACCGGGGCGAGCCCCGCAGACCTCGCCACCGCACCCTGGTCGCCGCACTCCACCAGCCAGTTGGCCAGCATCCGGTGCCCATGCTCGGTCAGAACCGACTCAGGGTGGAACTGCACACCCTCGACCCGCAGTTCACGGTGCCGCAGCCCCATGATGATCCCGTCGTGCGTACGAGCCGTGACCTCCAGCTCGGCCGGCACCGTCCCCGGCTCCGCCGCCAGGGAGTGGTAGCGGGTCGCCGTGAACGGCGTCGGCAGGCCCGCGAAGACACCCTTGCCCTCATGCTCCACCAGCGACGTCTTGCCGTGCAGCAGCTCCGGCGCACGATCCACCACACCGCCGTACGCCACCTGCATCGACTGCATCCCGAGACAGACACCGAAGACCGGCACCCCGGTCGAGGCACAGTGCCGGACCATGTCCACGCACACCCCCGCCTCCTCCGGCGTCCCCGGCCCCGGCGACAGCAGCACACCGTCGAAACCGTCCTGGGCATGCGCCGTCGACACCTCGTCGTTGCGCAGCACCTCGCACTCGGCACCCAGCTGGTAAAGGTACTGGACCAGGTTGAAGACAAAGCTGTCGTAGTTGTCCACGACAAGAATGCGCGCGCTCACTCGCCCTCCACCGTCACATCGTTGAAGGGCAGCAGCGGTTCGGCCCATGGGAAGACGTAGTTGAACAGGACGTAGACCACGGCCACGACCAGAGCGAGCGAGATCAGCGCCCTCACCCACGCATTCCCCGGCAGATGCCGCCAGATCCAGCCGTACATGCCGTCCCTTCCGTCGCACCACGGCACCAGACTCACGCCGTACAGCCAACAGACTAACGGCGCAACGCCTCCGGTTTCCCGGCCTCCACAGGCTGGGTGGAGTCCAGATGGGCCCACACGATCAGCCGGTGGCTGTGCCCCCACTCCGGATCACACGTGGTCAGAGTCAGATAGCGGCCCTCACGCGTGTACCCCGACTTACGGGGCACAGCGTCGATCACCTCAATGTCCGTGGGCAGGGTTTTGTAGGGGCCTTTGTCGATCCGATACGTGAACCAGGTGGTCCCGTCGGTCAGAACCACGGCGTCGCCGGGCCTCAGCCGCGGAAAGTCCTTGAAGGGATCACCGTACGTACGCCGGTGACCCGCCACCGAGAAGTTGCCCTTCTGCCCCAGCTGCGCGGTGCTCGCGTAGTGACCGAGCCCCTTCTTCAAGGTCCCGGTGGCGGTGCCTTCGAGCACCGGCTTGTTCCACGTGAAACCAAGACGCGGGATGTACATGATCGCGAAAGGCTTGTCCGCGCTGTACGGGCCAGGACTCGGCGGACTCCCCGGCGCGCCCGCATCACGACCCGCCTCATCCCCGGCCTCACCACCAGGCGCCGCAGCAGTCGGACGCACCGCCCCCTGCGCCCACTGCTCCTGTAACCGGTCGATCTGATCGTCCATGACGTGGTCGGCCTTCACACCGGTCCAGAACAGCACATAAGCGACGAACAGGACGATCACAGTGCCCACGGTGATACACAGCTCGCTGACGGTCCTGACGACGACACGCACCGGCAGCTCCAGAGAGGGCTAGAGCGGGCTCACTCCACAGGCTTGGCGTACTGCAGATCCACTGTGCCCGAGTAACCCGGCAGAGTCACCGTCCCGTCCTCGGTGACTTTCCAGCCGAGACCGTAGACATTGACGTACACCATGTAGTTCTGAATCGCCTGCGACGCCGCCAGCGCCTTCTGCATCCTCTCCGGATCCCCGACCGCCGTGATCTTGTACGGCGGCGAGTAGACCCGGCCCTGGAGAATCAGCGTGTTGCCCACGCAACGCACCGCGCTCGTGGAGATCAACCGCTGGTCCATCACCTTGATCCCCTTGGCACCGCTCTGCCACAGCGCGTTGACCACCGCCTGGAGATCCTGCTGGTGAATGACCAGGTAGTCGGGCTGCGGCTCCGGATAGCCAGGGAGCTTGGCCGTAGCGTCCGGCGGCGCGTCGTTCAGCGTGACCGAGATCGCCTCACCACTCAGCTTCTGCGTTCCCGCGTTCTCCTCCAGCGCCGCCAGCTTGTCGTCCTCGGCCTTCGTACTGCCGTCGTCACGCTCGGCAAGCGCCTCCACGTCGTCCCGCAGGACCGCGTTGGACTCGTCGAGCTGGCCGTTCTTGTGACTGCGCTCCTGGATGAGGTCCGACAGCTTCAGCAGCGAGGCGTCCGTACGGATATTCGTGCCCTTGGCCGTGTTGAAACTGGTGAAGAAAATGAGCCCCGCGAGAGCGAAGACGGCCGCGGTCAGCACCCGCACCGGCCGGAATCGGCCACGGACAGGACTGGATCCCGCCCCGGGGGAGTCGGCAGAATTGCTCAACGTACCCTTATCTCCTTCGGCGCCGCGGAAGCACTACGCTAACGGACGCCCGGGGGAGCAATCAGAGTCCCCTTGTACGCTGCCCCGAGCCAGCCACAGTTCCCTGCGCGGCCACGCAGCGCATCGACAGGAGAGACCCTCGTGCCGAAGTCACGTATCCGCAAGAAGGCCGACTACACGCCGCCGCCGTCGAAGCAGGCGACCGCCATCAAGCTGAACAGCCGCGCCTGGGTCGCGCCCGTGATGCTGGCCATGTTCCTCATCGGCCTGGCCTGGATCGTCGTCTTCTACGTGACGGACGGTTCGCTGCCCATCGACGCTCTGGGCAACTGGAACATCGTCGTGGGCTTCGGCTTCATCGCCGCCGGCTTCGGCGTCTCCACCCAGTGGAAGTAGCCGTCGAACGGGCGGTCACCGCACGGTGAACGCAGCTCTGCCCAGGGCTATCCGCTGAGTTATCCACAGCCGTTGTCCACAGTGTTGAAAAAGAAAAGACGATCTGTGGATAACCCATCGACTGTTGACGCCGGTGTGACGAATTACCAGCCCAGCGGCCCAACAGAAAACCTGTTCGCCCCCTGCCTGACCTGCGGAAACGCGGCTCGGTAGCAGGGGGCACAGCTGTTCCCGCACAGTGTGCACAAGATCCGGCACCCACTGTGGACAACAGGGCGCGTTAAGTGAGCTGGGCAGTCCTGAGCAGGGTCAGGAGCACTACGACGGCCAGGACCAGCGCGCATGTGCCGTACTGGATCAGTGCCCGGTGCCCACGTGGGGCGTGGACCATCGCGTAGCCCGTGATGACGCCGGCGACGAGGCCACCGATGTGGGCCTGCCAGGAGATGTTGAATCCTGGGGCGAAGGTGAAGATCAGGTTGATCACCAGCAGGGCGATGATCGGCCGCATGTCGTAGTTGAGGCGCCGCATGAGGACGGCGGTGGCGCCGAACAGGCCGAAGATGGCGCCGGAGGCGCCGAGCGTGGCGGTGGTCGGTGAGGCAAGGAGGTAGGCGAGGGCGCTGCCTGCGAGGCCGGAGACGAAGTAGACCGTGAGGTAGCGGGCGCGGCCGAGGGCGGTTTCCAGGGGGCCGCCGAGCCACCAGAGGCTGAGCATGTTGAAGCCGAGGTGCCAGGGTGCCTCGTGGGTGAACATCGAGGTGACCAGGCGGTACCACTCGCCTCCCGCGACGCCTTGGGTGGGTGTGTACGGCTCCGGTGGCCATGCTCCGAGGAGGACCAGGTCGTTCAGGAGCGCGTCGCTGGTCTGGACGGCGATGAAGATCGCCAGGTTGATCCCGATGAGGATCTTGGTGAGGAGGCGGGGGTCGGCGGTGAGGGTGCCCCCTGCCAGGGTGCGGGGCTGGGAGGCGCTGGGGGCGTGGCCGGTGCCGGAGCCGGTGCGGACGCAGTTGGGGCATTGGAAGCCGACGGAAGCGTTGACCATGCATTCGGGGCAGATGGGGCGTTCGCAGCGGGTGCAGCGGATGCCGGTCTCGCGGTCGGGGTGGCGGTAGCAGACGGGCAGGCTCTGGGCGTCCTGCGGGCTGCCTGCCGGCTGGTCCATGAGGTCCCCTAGGTCGTCGTACGCGGTGCACGTCCTCATACACCGCCCCGCTCATCCTTACGGACGAGCGGGGCGTTTGGTTCCCTGTGGGAGGTGTCGGGCGCTGTTCGCGTCGTGGTGTCAGCTCTCGCGGGTCTCGATGACGACCGACTCGATGACGATGTCGTTGACGGGGCGGTCGGTGCGCGGGTTGGTCTGCACGGCGGCGATGGTGTCGACGGTCTTCTGGCTGGCGGGGTCGGTGACCTCGCCGAAGATGGTGTGTTTGCGGTTCAGCCAGGTGGTCGGGGAGACGGTGATGAAGAACTGGGAGCCGTTGGTGGCCGGGCCGGCGTTGGCCATGGCGAGCAGGTAGGGCTTGTCGAAGCGGAGGTCGGGGTGGAACTCGTCCTGGAACTGGTAGCCGGGGCCGCCGGTGCCGTTGCCGAGGGGGTCGCCGCCCTGGATCATGAAGCCGCTGATGACGCGGTGGAAGACCGTGCCGTCGTAGAGCTTGGCCGTGGACTTCTCGCCGGTGGTGGGGTTCGTCCACTCACGCTCGCCCTGGGCAAGTTCGACGAAGTTCTTGACCGTGATCGGCGCGTGGTTCGGGAGGAGCCGGACCTCGATGTCGCCGTGGTTGGTCTTCAGGGTGGCGTAGAGCTGCTCGGCCACGATCTGCCTTCCGTTGTCTGCCTGTGACTCCCCGATCCTCGCATGGACGGTGGTGTCCGGTGCCCGGCGTTCGTTCACCCGCACGCAACCGGGCTGATTCCTTGCAGAAAACCCATCGAGTCGGTCCGTGGCGGGGGCGCGGCGGGCAGATCCGTGGCATTGTCGACGACAAGCCACCGTTGCCTCGCATTGGTCCGTTATTGCACTTGATCAAGCGTATCGGCACCCATATGCCCGCCCTCACATGCCGCAGAGCGTTCCGGCAGGCATGATCCGTAAAAGGGTGGAAAGTCGAATTACCGTACGCCACCGAGGAGGAGGAACCCGTGACCCGCATCGACAGCGTGCGCGCCGCGACCGGCTCGGCGAAGGACAGCGTGCTGCACGCCGCGGAAGTGGTGGCGCCCTACGCCGACACCGCCAAGGACAGGGCTACGCACTACGCACACGAGGCACGCGTACGGCTCGCGCCGAAGGTGACGCAGGCCACCGAGCAGGCCCGCGCGCAGGCCCTTATGCAGTACGGCACGTATGTCGCGCCGCGCTTGGAGCAGGCTCGTGCACATGTGCCGCCGAAGGTCGACCAAGCCGCTCATGAGGCTGCCGTTCGTACGCGTCAGGCTGCCCGGCAGGCCGCCGTTTACTCTCGGCCGAAGCTGGAGCAGGCGGTGGCCGCGGCCGGACCTGTGAGGGACGAGGCCACTGCGCGTGGTGCGGCCGCGTTGGCCGCGTTGCGCGGTCAGGTCTCGCCGAAGGAGGTCCAGAAGCTGGTCCGTAAGCATCAGCGGCGTGCCAAGGCGG
Source organism: uncultured Streptomyces sp. (assembly GCA_965653385.1). Taxonomy (GTDB): domain Bacteria; phylum Actinomycetota; class Actinomycetes; order Streptomycetales; family Streptomycetaceae; genus Streptomyces. Next base: position 5,712 of record CBFGZZ010000200.1, read on the forward strand.
GGCGTGCCGCGAAGGTGCTGGCGGTGCTCGGCGTTCTGGCGGGTGGCGCCTTCGCCGCTTGGAAGTGGTGGGACAAGCAGGCCAACCCTGACTGGTTGGTCGAGCCTCCGGCCGCGACCGAGGTGCCCGAGGCGGACCGTTTGTCGTCGGTGGACGGCAGCGGCCAGTCTGTCCTCGATCCTGAGGTGCAGGCGAAGGAAGCCGAGGAGGAAGAGGCCCGGCGTGACGAGGGCCTGTGATGTGATGGGCCGGTGACGGCCTGAGCATCGAACTACGCTGTGGGGCGGGGGACTTGAGGGCCTCCCGCCCCACAGCGATGTTTCACGTGGAACACCGACCGCGTTTCACCCGACGGCTTCGAGACGGCGCGTGTTTACGCCCGCGCCGCACGATGACGTTTGCAACGGCTGACGCGCGCAAGTGCCGCGCAGCCTTTCTTAACGGATTGCATCCTTCTGATTACGCGATGATGTTCACGCCAGCTCAAACGGGACCTCTCCACAGACGCGCCCCCTCCGGCGTCACGTCCACGGTTTACGCACCCGCCGGGGCAGCCGCCCATAACGGCCGTTTGCGCAAATATCTGCAATGATGCCGGCCTCTCTCGCGTGACACACGTCACTCGGGGCTTCGCGCCCGTGCGGGTCCTGGCATGCGAAGACCGGCCAGAGGCGGTGAAGCGTCTGACCGGTCCGAGGTGTGGAGCCTAGGGGAGTCGAACCCCTGACATCTGCCATGCAAAGACAGCGCTCTACCAACTGAGCTAAGGCCCCGGAAGAGGAGCGTCCAGCCGGAAGAACCGCGTACCGGCGGGCGCCGCAGACCAGAGTACCGGGTCGCCCCCCGTATCTCGCAAAAAGATTGGGGGTCCCGGTGAACGACCACTCTCCGTAAGATGCTCGGCGTGGTTCGCTACAGCGAACCGCAGTTTTTGGGGAAGCGATGGGGAGACGCAATGGACGCCGCACAGCAGGAAGCCACCGCAAGAGCGCGGGATCTGCAGCGGAACTGGTACGGGGAGCCGCTGGGGACGCTCTTCCGTAGGCTCATCGACGATCTTGGTCTCAACCAGGCTCGTCTCGCGGGGGTACTGGGACTGTCCGCACCGATGCTGTCGCAGCTGATGAGTGGTCAGCGGGCGAAGATCGGCAATCCCGCCGTGGTCCAGCGGGTGCAGCTGTTGCAGGACCTGGCGGGGCAGGTCGCGGACGGCAGCGTGAGCGCGGCCGAGGCGACCGAGCGCATGGACGAGATCAAGAAGTCGCAGGGGGGATCGGTGCTCAGCAACACCACACAGACGACGAACAGTTCGGGAGCGCCCACGGTCAAGCGGGTGGTCCGGGAGATCCAGTCGCTGCTGCGCTCGGTCGCGGCCGCGGGGGACATCATCGAGGCTGCGGACACCCTCGCCTCCAGCCACCCGGAACTGGCAGAGTTCCTCCGGGTGTACGGCGCGGGCCGCACCTCCGACGCGGTCGCGCACTACCAGTCCCACCAGAACTGACCCCGAGGCCCGGTCGCCGAAGGGGGTTCGGCGACCGGGTCGACGGCCCCACGTTCCGCAAGGACGCGGATGCGTCTGCGAGGGGGAGTCGTATCGCTCGTCGAGGGGGAAGCAAGGGGGTAGCCGAAGGGGGAGGAGCGACGCACAGCCATGGGTGAGGTCTTCGCCGGCCGGTACGAACTGGTCGACCCGATCGGACGCGGCGGCGTAGGTGCCGTCTGGCGTGCCTGGGACCACCGGCGCCGCCGGTATGTGGCCGCCAAGGTGCTCCAGCAGAGCGACGCGCACTCGCTGCTGCGGTTCGTCCGCGAACAGGCCCTCCGGATCGATCACCCCCATGTGCTCGCGCCGGCCAGCTGGGCCGCCGACGACGACAAGGTCCTGTTCACCATGGACCTGGTGGCCGGCGGCTCGCTGGTCCATCTCGTAGGGGACTACGGCCCCTTGGCGCCTTCTTTCGTCTGTACGCTCCTCGACCAACTCCTCGCCGGACTGGCCGCGGTGCACGCGGAGGGCGTCGTCCACCGTGACATCAAGCCCGCCAACCTGCTTCTGGAAGCCACCGGCACGGCGCGTCCGCGGCTGCGTCTGTCCGACTTCGGCATCGCCATGCGGCTGGGCGAGCCGCGACTGACCGAGACCAACCTCGTGGTGGGCACCCCCGGCTATCTCGCGCCCGAGCAACTCATGGGCGCGGAACCGGACTTCCCCGCCGATCTGTTCGCCGTGGGCCTTGTCGCCCTGTACCTGCTGGAGGGCGCCAAGCCTGATGTGAAGGCACTCGTCCAGTACTTCGCGGATCACGGTACGCCCGGTGCGCCCAAGGGGATTCCCGAACCGCTCTGGCAGGTCGTGGCGTCCCTGTTGCAGCCGGATCCTCACGCGCGGTTCCGCACGGCCACGGGGGCGCGCAAGGCGCTCGCCTCGGCCGCCGAGCTTTTGCCGGAACCCGGCCCGGACGACGAGCTCATCGAGATCTTCGACCAAATCGGACCCCTGCCCACTGGGTTCGGTCCGGACGGGCCGCTCCAACGGGCGCCGGGCGTCGAGGAGAGCACGGCTGGCCGGCGCCGGTTCGGCACGAACGCGGGCTCGGTGGGGGCGGCCAACTCCGGTTCCCTGCATACGGATAGTGGGGTGGTGGCCGACGCCGCCGGCTCGGGCTCCGGAGCCGGATCCGGGACAGCAGGCACCGGTTCGGGCATCGCGCCGAGCGATCCGCGCCAGGGCGTGGCCGGGCCGCCCCCGGCTTCCCGGGAGTCGTCCGTCCCCTCGCAGACCGGCGGCACGGACGGGCCCCTGAGCATGTCGGACACCGGCAGCTTCCACCTGCCGCCCCCTCAGGACACCGTCTCCTCCGCGCGACCTCAAACACCCCCGCCCCCGCCGCCCCGGGCCCCGGCGCAGGCCCAGCCAGATCAGGCACACCAAGGCGCCCAGCACCACTTCACCCACGCCTCCCCCTACGACACCACCCACGTCCTGTCCTCCCCCCGGCCTCACGCACCGCAGTACCCGCCTCAGCCTCCGACGCCGGTGCAACACCAACGCGTCGATGCCTCTACTGCTTCGTACACCGCTCAGAGCCCGCAGGTTCCACCTTCGGCGCCCTCAATTCCGCAGCCGCACCGCCGCGGCGGCCACCGCGCCGCCCGCCGCCTCGCGCGCCGGCGTCCCGGCCCGCCCGCGAAGGTCGCCGTACCACTGTTGCTGCTGGCGCTGGCCTGCTACGCCGTGGGTTTCTGGGCGCTGGCCCGCATCTGAGCCCGCTGCTGCGCCGACGGTGCCCCGGCCGCGTCCTGCGCTGCCCGGGCCGTTTCTACAGAACCGCAGCTCTCCGCCGAGCCACCACCGTCCACACCCCCAGCACCACCAGCACCACAGTCCCCGTGCCGATCCCGCTCACCGCGAGCACGGTCATCGCAGCGTCCCCGCCGCCGGCGGCCCCGCCCGCCGCGGCAGCCGCCTGATCGGCGCCGGGGCCGGCCTGCCCGATCCGGAAGAGGCCCTCGGGCTCGGACTCCCCCGCATAGCCGGGACCGGCCCGCGACGCGCCCTCCACTCGCACGCGCAACGTCAGTCGGAACGGTCCCTCGCCGTACTTCTCGGCGACCTCGGCCGCGAGGCTCACCACGAGGTAGTAGGAACCGGCGAACCGCATCCCGTTGAGCGGGTCGGGCACGGCATACCGGTTCTCGTAGGCGACCGGCGGCAGGGCGTCGAGTTCTGCGGACTTCTGGCGGCCGTCGTAGGTGGCGCTCGCCTCGTCGACGAAGCCGTGCACGGGGTTGTAGAGCGAGAGGTTCAGGGCGCCGCCCGCGGAGCCCTCGCCGCTGTTCGAGCTGCCCAGTTCGGCGGTGGCGTTCAGCCGGCGCCCCCAGTCGAGCGGCAGCTTGTAGAAGAGCGTCCGGCCGGGCTCGATGTCGGAGCTCCAGACGCCGTTGTCGATGGTTGCCGCCGAGGCGAAACCGGAGCCACCCTCGCGCCGGGTGGCGTCGCCGGTGAGGGGTGTCGGCGGGGCGGAGTTCCAGTCCTCGGGGGCTTGTGTCGCGCCGGTCTGCTTCAGGGCGGGCTCCGTGACGGCGAAGAGCTCCAGGTCCCAGGTGTCCGGCACGGAAGTCACCGTACTGACACGCTCGAGGACCACGTAATAGGTGCCCTTGGTCGCGCAGCGGGTCGGCTTGACGGAGATCTCACGTCCGGCCCACGTCGCGAGCGGGCGGGCGGTGCGGACGATGCCGAAGGACTCCCTGTCGGAGGAGCAGGTATGGCCGTCGGAGTCCTCCACGGAGATGCTGATGCCGTCGCCCGAGCGGATGGTGCTGCCGGCAGCGGGGACGGCCGTCGCGGACACGTACGCGTCCGAGGCGGCGTCGAGTTCGAGGCTGTAGTAGATCGCTCCGTCGCTCGGCAGGGAGCTGCGGTACGTCCTGCCCGGTGTGAGAGGTGCGGCGTCCGCCGAGCCCGTCGCTCCCGGGACGAACTGTGCGTCCGGCGTGAAGGCGTAGGGGCTGGGCGTTCCGGCCGCGAGCGCGGCTCCGCCCGGCAGGACGGCAGTCATGCACAGCAGCAGTCCCCCTACGACGGCCACGCGCGCGCGTGCCGCGGGACGACCGCGCCGCACCCTCGCCCGGCGCCACCACGCCGTACGCCGCCGCCTCATCACGCGCCACCCCTCGTCGCCGTCGGACCATGGACCGTCGCCCATCCTGCCCAGCCGGGCCGCCCGCCACCCACGCAATCCGTACGACCGTCCGAAACGCCCGGCTGTAAGGTGTCCGCGCCTCTCCCGCAACTCGAGCCGTGACGCTCCGCGCCGCCGCCGCACGAGTGGCCCGAGCTGACAAGTGGGGGTTCCCGGGCACACAAAACCCCGACCGCTTGGCGGCCGGGGTCTGCTTCAGATTCCGATGTGGTGACTCACGAACCCGTGGGCACGGAGTCAGTCGCCTCCGTCCACAGATCCTGCTCGGCGCGATCCGCCTGGATCTGGCGGTACACGAGGAGCCCGCCGATGGCGGCCAGTGCGACCAGGAGAAGCTTCTTCACCGCGCGACCTCGTCTTTCCTTGACGTAGGGGACCTCTGGCGCCCGACTATACACACCGACCGATATCGATCGGTGACCTGCGTCCGGGCTCAACTGCCCTCCGGAACACCGCAGTAGAAGCGGACCGTGTCGCTCCGATCGGAGGGTGATCACACCTCGACAGAGGGTGACTTCGCTCCCCTTCCTCCACGTTTCCGCGCTCTTCTACTTTCTTGCGCCCATTCGAGTGTTGTTCATCTGAAGATCGACGCGTCATGGGCGTTGGTCCATGACTTCTCGGCCCCCATACACATCATGAGGAAAGTACGCAAATCGCCCAACCTGAAAGTGAGGGGCCATGACCAGGAACAAGGTCATGAAGCTGTGGACCGCCATTGTCTCCGCCTTCCTCGCGCTGTTCTCGGCGCTCGGATTCGTCTCGACCTCCGCTGCCGCGGCCGTACCGCACACCGAGACGACTCGCAAGAGCGGCAGCGACGACAGCGACCGCAACGCCGAGCTGACGGTGCCGGCGATGCCTCACTGGGCCTGGTCCTACGCCAGGGCGCTGCCCCCCACCATGAAGCAGCGCATCCGGGCCGAGGCCCACGGCAAGACCCCCAGCTGCCGCCACCGCCCGCTCACGGACACGGAAGCGGCCATGTCCGACTCGGCCACCCGCGAGTGCGCCCACGCCGGCTCCCCGGCTCAACCGCTCGTCCCACACCAGCGTTGAACCGACGGCTCGCCCCCTGAGCCGTCCCCCTTTGACCCTCTGTGCAATGCCTGTTGATTGTGCTCAGTACCGTTTGTGACAACGGCCCCCAGGGCGTGCTTCACCCTGCTTCGACGATGTGCCGCAGATAGGCCCATGGATCGTTGAGGTAACGCCTCCAGTGGTCGACGAGTTCCAGATCCCGCCAGTCGGCGGGACGCATTCCGTGGTCGCCCACCTCGATGATCTCGGCGCCTGGCAGCGCCGTCAGCACGGGTGAGTGCGTGGCGCAGACGATCTGTGCACCGGAACGCCCCAGCTCATGCAGATGTCCGACGAGTTGAAGACAGGAAGCGAAGGACAGCGCGGCCTCCGGTTCGTCCAAGACGTACAGCCCAGGCTCCTGAAACCGCTCGCGGAAGGCCATCAGAAAGCCCTCGCCGTGGCTCATCTCGTCCGCGGCCCCGGACAGCCTTCCCGTCTCCTGTTCCCGGCCCAGCGCGTCCAGCGCCGTCTCCGCCCGCAGAAAGAAGCCTCTGCGTCGCGTCCGAGGCCCGCGCAGCATCCGACGCCCGGCCGCCGTCGCCTCGAACCGTATCCGGCCGCCCAGCATCGACGGCTCACGCCGGCTCGCGTACTTGTAGCCCGCGGATCCGCCCCAGGAGTCCAGGCCGAACCCCTCCGCCAGCGCCTCTACGAGCGTCGACTTGCCCGAGCCGTTCTCCCCCACCAGGAACGTGACCGGCGCGGTGAACGTCAGGCCGTCCTCCAGCAACTGCCGCACGCACGGCACCGACCACGGCCACTGGCTGCCTTCCCCCAGCTCGCCCTCGGCGACATGCGCGTATGCCCGTTCGACGATCATGCCGCCAGGCTCTCATCCGGCACTGACAACCGCGCCGGTCGATCCTTCACTGCCGCCGTTGGGCGAGGACACAGAACTCGTTGCCCTCGGGGTCTTCCATGACCACCCATGACTGTTCGCCCTGGCCGATGTCCACGCGCTTCGCACCGACGGCCTCCAGGCGGGCCACCTCGGCGTCCTGGTCATCGGGCACGAAGTCGAGATGCAGCCGGCTCTTGGCCTTCTTGCTCTCCCGCAACAGGACGAACTCCAGCCCCGGCGAACGATCCGGCTCCGGGCGGATCGCGAACTCCACGTCAGACGCGTGGACCACGACCCAGCCGAGCGCCTCGGCCCACCACTGCCCCAACGCCGCCGGATCCGCCGAGTGAACGACTACGTGTCGCCATTCCAAGGTCATCCGGGGAGTCTAGGCCGACCGGGAGTTCGACACTCGTCGAACGGGGGGGCAGCCGTGCACGCGAAAGACCCCCAACCATGATCGGCTGGGGGTCTTCTCGAATGTGGGGCTAACAGGATTTGAACCTGTGGCCTCATCCTTATCAGGGATGCGCTCTAACCAACTGAGCTATAGCCCCGCCGCGCTCTGCGGTGTGTCCCGCGCGCTGACTCCTGAAGATTAGCGCACGACCGGGGCAGTCCCAAAATCGGTTGTCGGGGGACCGTCAGCCGCGGTTCAGCCGCAGGTCACTCGTCCTCGGCCAGCGTCAGCTCGACGCCGCCCACGAAGCCGGCGGACAGGTTGTAGATGAACGCGCCCAGTGTCGCCAGCGCCGTCGCGAGGACGACGTCGATGACCGCGATGATCGACGTGAACATCAGGACGTGCGGCAGGGACAGGAAGGACTGCAGGTCGAAGCCGTTCGACTCGTTCGAGCCGGTGGCCTCGGAGATCGTGCCTCCGACCGTCGAGAAGACGCCCATCGCGTCCATCACCATCCACAGCACCGCGGACGCGACGATCGTGCAGATGCCCAGGGCGATGGAGAGCAGGAAGCTGACCTTCATCACCGACCACGGGTCGGCCTTGGCCACCCGCAGGCGTGCCTTGCGGGTGCGGGGCGTCGTGCTGGCCCCCGTGCGCGGCCGGCGTACCGCGCTCGCCGGAGCGGGCGTCTGGTAGGCCTGCGGCGGGTGGTAGGGCCCGGCGGCGGGCTGCTGTTCCTGCCGTTCCCCGGGCAGCGGCGACGCGGACGGCGCCGCGGCCGGCTGCTGCGCCCCTGTGGGTGCCGGCTGCGGCTGGGCGCCGGGACGGGCCGAGCCCGCACCGGCCGCGTACTGCTGGGGCTGCGGGCCCCGGCCGTCCGTCACGGTTCCCCCCTGGGTCCCAGCGCCTGACGAGGGCGAGTCCTTCGCGGGCGACTTGATCGCCTTCAGCTGCGTGGTGTGCGTGTCCGTCGCACGCGCGGCGGAGCCACGGCCTCCGCCGTCCGCCTCCTTACCGGCCGTAGAACCGGTGGGGGTTCCGGACGATCCGGCGCCCGTGGCTCCGCTCACGATGACTCACTCCTCGTGCTACTCGGCCGAGGGCGCCTCACCCTCGTCCGTGCCGATGGTCGCGGCGGCATCCTCGGCGGTCTCGTCGACGGCCACATCGCCGTCGACCTCCTCCGCCTCGCGTCCCGCCTCGGCGTTACGTGCGATGCCCACGACGGCATCGCGCTTGCCCAGGTTGATCAGTTGGACGCCCATGGTGTCACGGCCCGTCTCCCTGACCTCGTTGACTCGCGTACGAATCACACCGCCGCCCAGCGTGATGGCGAGGATCTCGTCGGTCTCCTCGACCACCAGCGCACCGACGAGCGAGCCACGGTCCTCGACGATCTTGGCGGCCTTGATACCGAGGCCACCGCGACCCTGGACGCGGTACTCGTCGACGGGGGTCCGCTTCGCGTACCCGCCGTCGGTGGCAGTGAACACGAACGTACCGGTTCGAACAACATTCATCGAGAGCAGCTCGTCGCCCTCGCGGAAGCTCATGCCCTTGACGCCGGAGGTGGCGCGGCCCATGGGGCGCAGCGACTCGTCCGTGGCCGTGAACCTGATCGACTGTGCCTTCTTGCTGATCAGAAGCAGATCGTCGTCGGCCGAGACGAGTTCGGCGCCGATCAGTTCGTCGTCGGAACCGTCCTCCCGTTCACGGAGGTTGATCGCGATGACACCGCCGGAGCGCGGCGAATCGTAATCCTTCAGAGGCGTCTTCTTCACCAGACCCGCCTTCGTGGCGAGCACCAGGTACGGCGCCGCCTCGTAGTCGCGGATCGCGAGGATCTCGGCGATCGCCTCGTCCGGCTGGAAGGCGAGCAGGTTCGCGACGTGCTGCCCGCGCGCGTCACGCCCGGCGTCGGGAAGCTCGTACGCCTTCGCCCGGTACACCCGGCCCTTGTTGGTGAAGAACAGCAGCCAGTGGTGCGTCGTCGAGACGAAGAAGTGGTCGACGATGTCGTCTTCCTTCAGCTTCGTGCCGCGTACGCCCTTGCCGCCGCGCTTCTGCGCGCGGTAGTCGACGGTCTTGGTGCGCTTGACGTAACCGCCGCGCGAGACCGTGACGACGATGTCCTCCTCGGCGATCAGGTCCTCGATGGACATGTCGCCGTCGTAGGGCACCAGCATGGTCTTGCGGTCGTCGCCGTACTTCTCGACGATCGCGGCGAGTTCCGCGCTGACGATGCCCCGCTGGCGGACCGGCGAGGCCAGGATCTCGTTGTACTCGGTGATCTTCGCCTGGAGCTCGTCGTGCTCCTGGATGATCTTCTGGCGCTCCAGGGCGGCCAGTCGGCGCAGCTGCATCTCGAGGATGGCGTTGGCCTGGATCTCGTCGATCTCCAGGAGCTCCATCAGGCCCCCGCGCGCGATCTCGACGGTGTCACTGCGCCGGATCAGCGCGATGACCTCGTCGATGGCGTCCAGGGCCTTCAGCAGGCCGCGCAGGATGTGCGCCCGCTCCTCGGCCTTGCGCAGCCGGAACTTCGTACGGCGGACGATGACCTCGATCTGGTGCGTCACCCAGTGGCGGATGAACGCGTCCAGGGAGAGGGTGCGCGGGACGCCGTCGACGAGCGCCAGCATGTTGGCGCCGAAGTTCGTCTGCAGGTCCGTGTGCTTGTAGAGGTTATTAAGTACGACCTTGGCGACCGCGTCCCTCTTGAGCACGATGACGAGGCGCTGACCGGTGCGGGACGACGTCTCGTCGCGGACGTCCGCGATGCCGCCGATCTTGCCGTCCTTCACCAGGTCGGCGATCTTCTGCGCGAGGTTGTCGGGGTTGACCTGGTAGGGCAGCTCCGTGACCACCAGGCACTGGCGGTTCTGGATCTCCTCGACCTCGACGACCGCGCGCATGGTGATCGAGCCGCGGCCGGTCCGGTAGGCCTCTTCGATGCCCTTACGGCCCACCACAAGGGCGCCCGTCGGGAAGTCGGGGCCCTTGATGCGCTCGATGAGGGCGTCGAGGAGCTCCTCGTGCGAGGCCTCCGGGTTCTCCAGGTACCACTGGGCGCCGGCCGCGACCTCGCGCAGGTTGTGCGGCGGGATGTTGGTCGCCATGCCGACCGCGATGCCGGCCGAGC
>CBFGZZ010000201.1:0-15767 GCA_965653385.1 uncultured Streptomyces sp.
CTCAGCCCCCTGCCCCGCCGGCCGCAACCGCCCCCGCACCCCCACTCCCACCGCTGTCAGACCCGTCCTCCGCCTCCTACGCGACCGCCACGCCTCGTACGGGCCGCCGGGGAAGCGGCCCACCAGTACCGCCAGGACGCCGATCAGGGCCGCCGCCACGCCGCCCCGGGTGCCCGCGTCGAGGCCGACCAGCAGGGCTGCCGCGGCCAGGGCGCCCAGGGTGCTGTCGGCGCCCAGGACGATCACCGCGGCGAACCAGAGGAGACCGCGCACGGGGTCGTAGGCGGCCGGGTCGAAGGCGCGCAGGCCCATGCCGAGCAGTCCGCCGCCCAGGGCGGCCAGGGCGGCGCCCGTGACGAAGGCCAGGAGCTTGAGGGAGGGGACCTGGACGCCTGCCGCCGACGCACCGGACTCGTGGTCGCGCATCGCGGCCAGGGCCCGGCCCGTGCGGCCCCGGCGCAGCAGCCAGGTCGTGAGGAGGGCGGCGCCCAGGAGCAGCAGTTCGAGGACGTAGTACGCGCGGTCGCCCTCGAAGCCCGTCGGGCGGCCCAGGGACAGGCCCGAGACGGCGTACGGCTGGGCGAAGACGAAGCGGCTCACGCCGACCCCGACCGCGAAGGTCACCAGCGCCAGCGCCAGGCCCCGGCGGCTGATCGCGGGCCAGCCGGTGAGCAGGCCCAGCGGAGCCACCAGGACGACGGCCAGGGCCAGGGCCGCGAGCTCCGGCAGGCGGGGCAGGCCCGGGAAGCGGCCCGCCGCCAGCAGGGCCGTGAACAGGGCGCCCAGGCCCGCGTACGCCGCCTGGCCGAGCGAGATCTGGCCGCCGCGGCCCGTGACGACGACCAGGGAGAGCAGCACCACGGCCAACGCCGGCACCTGCACCGACGTGTGCAGGTCCGAACCCGCGAAGCCGAGGGGGAGCAGGAAGAGCACGAGCGCCACGATCCAGGCGCCCGGAGGTGTCGGTACGCGCGCGGTGGACGTGCGGGGGAGGGCGTCGCGGGTACCGACGCGGGGGAGGGCCAGCGCCGCGATCAGCAGGGCCACGACGAAGAGGTTCGTGCTGAGGGCCTGGAGGAGGGGTGCGCCCCAGCCCGACGGGTGCAGGCGCGTCAGCTGGCTCTGGGCGACCCCGATCGTCACGGCCGTCAGCACCGCGACCGGCAGGCTGCGCATCCGGGCGGCCACCGCGACCGCGACGACCTCCATGACCAGCAGCGGCATGCCGTACGGGTCGAGACGGACGTACGGCGCCAGCAGTACGCCCGTCAGGCCCGCCGTGAACGAGCCGAACGCCCAGCCCGCCGCCGCCACCCGGTCCGCGTCGATGCCCCCGAGGACGGCCAGCCGCCGGTCGTCCACCACGGCACGCAGTTCCCGGCCGAAGCGCGTCCAGCGGATGACCGCCGTGACGCAGGCCGCCAGCAGCAGCGCCACCGCCAGCCCGCCCCAGGGGTCCGCCGACACCAGCTCCGGCGCGTCGTCCCGTGCCCCCTGGCCCCAGAGCAGCACCGCGCCGCCCACCAGCAGCACGAACACGCCGATGGACGCGACCAGGTTCTGCGCCGGGTCGCCGCCCAGGACGGCCGGCGGCCGGAAGACGAACCGTTCCAGCACCAGCCCGATGCCGGGCGCCAGGACCAGCAGCGTCACCGTGGCGCCCGCCCACAGCGGCCAGCCCCACTCGACCACGCACTGGCGCAGCGCGTACGCGCACACCATCGCGACGGCACCGTGCGCGAAGTTCAGCACGCCGGTCGCCCGGTACGTCACGACCAGGCCGATCCCGGTGAGCGCGGCGGCCGCGCCGACCGACAGACCGGCCAGCGTGAGGTCGTACGTCAGCGAGGACATCGTCGTCCGCCTCAGTCGTCCGCTTCGGCGGGCTCACAGATCGGGCACGGGCCCAGTTCGCCGCTCCGCACCAGTTTCGCGTCGACGGGCACGGCCTCCACCTTCCCGGCGACCAGCGGGCAGTCCGCGCGGTGCCAGAGGGTGCCGCCGGGCACCATCAGCAGGTCCCCGCTGACCGCCGGCGGGGCCGAGGCCGCCTGCCCGGACTCCTCGGCGCTGGCCGGCTCCACGGCCACCAGAAGTCCGTACAGCTCCTCCACGCGCGCGGCGGCGAGCGCGCCCCGGCCGTGGGTCAGCAGCACCGAACCCGCGATGATCAGCGCGGCGCCGGGGACCGTGCAGGACGCGAGGTACGGCAGCTGCCGCTCGGCGAACCGCTCGCCGGAGACGCCGTACCAGCCGATGACACACAGCACCGCGCCGACGGCGAGCGCGGCCCAGCCGGCCCACAGGACGGGGTGCACGGTCCGCAGTCGCGCTGTCCGCATCGCTGGCTCCCACACCTCGGGTTCGTCTGCATGCGCGTCGGGTTTTCGCGCATGTGCCCGGCCCTATTCCATGTCTGCCAATGGACTTGCACTATGCCTCCTGCAAGCTGACCCTGAAAGCACCGGGCGCACCCGGCCCGGATCGACACCCGGCGGTGAGCCAGATGGTTCTCGGGAGCGACCTCAGGCGGAGCAACGCACACGGGCGGCGTGGTCCACGCGCGGCGGGACGGGGGACCGCCGTGGCGGCGGCCCTGCTCCTCTTCCTCGCCCCGGCCCTCGCGGCCTGCAGTGACGACGAGGGAGGCGGCGGCAACGAGACCCCGCCGACCCCGACCGTCGAGCAGACGGAGGGGACCGAGGGGGCCGAGCAGTCTCCGGCCGCGACGGCGCCCCCCGACGTGGGCGCGGCCGAGACGGAGATCAAGCAGAACTGGCAGAAGTTCTTCGACCCGGCGACCTCCACGGAGGAGAAGCAGGCCGTGCTGGAGAACGGCGACCGGATGGGGCCGGTCCTCCAGGCGTTCAGCGGTGACGAGCGCGGCGGACAGGTCGAGGCGAAGGTCTCCAAGGTCGAGTTCACCTCGCCGACCGAGGCGAACGTGACGTACGACCTGACCCTGAAGGGCGCGACCGCCCTGCCGAACGCCTCCGGGACCGCGGTCGAACAGGACGGCACCTGGAAGGTGTCCGTCAAGACGCTGTGCGCGCTGGTCCAGTTGAGCGGCAATGGGTCGCCGGTCCCGGGGTGCTGAGGCGGCGATCGTCGTGGTGCTGCTGGCTCTGAGCACGGCGTGCGGCAGCAGGCTGCCGGAGAGCGACTTCGAGCACCGCGACCGTGGCACCTCTCCGGCGCCGGCCGGCGACCGCACCCCGATCCGGGTCGGGATCATCACCAGCGCCACCAGCCCGGTCGGCGGCGACGCCTTCACCGGCCCGCAGGACGGCGCCAAGGCGTACTTCGACCGCCTCAACGCGCGTGGCGGCGTCGACGGCCGCCGGGTCGAGGTCCGTGAGTGCGACGACGGCGGCAGCGGCGTCGGCAACAACGAGTGCGTGCACCGGCTGATCGACGAGGAGAAGGTCGTCGCCCTGGTCGCCACCACCGCCCTCGACTACGCCGGCGCCTCCCGCGTCGCACGCGCACGCGTGCCCGACATCGGCGGCCAGCCCATCGGGGCCGCCTACGACACCTACCCGCACCTGTACGGCATCTACGGCAGCCTCGCGCCCCGCGACGGCACGACCGGATGGGACGGCAGGCAGTACGGCGGCACGGAGGTCTACCGCTACTTCAAACGCGAGCACGGCGCCCGTACGGCCGCCGTCGTCTCCTACAACCAGCCCGCGTCCGCCGCCTACGCCCGGCTCGTCGAGCGGGGACTGAAGGCCGAGGGCTACAAGGTGGTGACCGAGCAGGTCGACTTCGCGCTGCCCAACTTCCGCGCGGTGGCCGCCGACCTCAAGGAGCAGGGGGCCGACCTCGTCTTCGACGCCATCGACACGCACGGCAACGTCCAGTTGTGCGAGGCGATGGACGACGTCGGCGCCGAGGTCACCGCCAAGGTCACGAACGTACAGAACTGGACGTCCACCGTCGCCGACGACTACAACGACGCCCCGCGCTGCCGCAACGTCCTGTGGGCCACCGGGTCCTCCCGCAACCACGAGGACACGGAGCAGGACGCCGTACGGGAGTTCCGGGACGCCACGAAGGGACTGAAGACGCACTCGCAGTGGCAGCTGGAAGGCTGGGCGGCCGCCATGTGGTTCACGGACGCGGCGAAGTCGTGCGCCGGACAGGGCGTCACACGCGCGTGCGTCGACGACTTCATGAACCGCAGCCAGGGATACACCGCCGACGGCCTGCTGATCCCGGTCAGGTTCGAGCGGCTGGCCGAACCGCCGAAGAGCCGCCGGACCTGTCTGTCGGTGGCCCGCTGGGAGGACGGCCGGGGCTGGGTCTCCCAAGGAGACATGAACACCACGTGCTTCGACGTCCCGCAACTGCCGTACCAGCCGTGACGGGCAACCATAAGGCCCCACCACTGGTCCAACTGACGCAGCAGAACAGGGAGTGGACCGAGCAGCGAGCCCAGGGAGGTACCGCGCGCATGACGCCCGTGTCGCACGCCTCACCCCTGCGCGCCGACTGCATCGCGGATTCGGCCGGCGGACTGACCTTCGACGTCACGGCGGCCGGGACGACCGAGGCGGCCCACCTCGTGCTGCGCCACCGCGAGGGCCACGAGGAGGTCAGCCTCCCGCTGACCCCTGCCACCACCGGCCGCCTGCGCGCCGCCCTGCCCAGCAGCGTCGCCCTGCCGGAGGGCCACTGGGACGCGTACGCGAGTGTGACGGAGGGCGAGCCGCACCGCCTGGCACCGGGCGCGATGAAGGTGCACTCCCTGGCCTCCCGGGTCCCGTACCGGACCCGCCAGGGAAACCTCAGCGTCGAATGCCGGTTAGCGACAACGCCCTCAGGGGCGCGGGGAACTGCGCGATCAACCCCTATGAGCCCGCACCCGCCCGCGATATCCATACCCCCGAGCCATTAGGCGACTGGCAGACTGGGATCATGCTGGACACCTCCGCCAGGCTCCTGCGACTGCTCTCCCTCCTCCAGTCCCACCGGGAATGGTCCGGCGCCCAGCTCGCCGAACGCCTCGGCGTCACGCCCCGCACAGTGCGCCGCGACGTCGACCGCCTGCGCGAACTCGGCTACCCGGTCAACGCCAGCCCCGGCACCGGCGGCGGCTACCAACTGGGCGCCGGCGCCGAGCTGCCACCCCTGCTGCTGGACGACGACGAGGCGGTGGCCGTGGCCGTAGGGTTGCGCACCGCCGCGGGCCACGGCATCGAGGGCATCGGTGAGACCTCCGTACGGGCCCTCGCCAAGCTGGAGCAGGTCCTGCCGAACCGGCTGCGCCGCCGCGTGGGCGCCCTCAACGCCTTCACCGTGCCCATGCTGCGCGGTCCCCAGCCCTCCACCGTCGACCCGGCCGTTCTGACCGAGCTCGCCAACCTCTGCCGCGACTCCGAGCGCTTGCGCTTCGAGTACCGCGACCACGAGGGCGCCCCCACCCGCCGTACCGTCGAACCGCACCGCCTGGTGTGCAGCGAGCGCCGCTGGTACCTGGTCGCCTGGGATCTCGACCGCGAGGACTGGCGTACGTTCCGTGTCGACCGCATCACGCCCAAGCCACCGCACGGCCCGCGCTTCACGCCGCGCACCCCGCCCGCCGAGGACCTCGCCGCGTACGTCTCCCAGGGCGTCTCCACGCGCGCGTACGCCTCGCATGCCGTCATCCGGCTGCTGGTGCCCCTGGAGGAGGCCGCCGAGCACATCTCACCGTCGGACGGGCAGCTGGAGGCGGACGGTCCCGACAGCTGCCTGCTGCGCACCGGCGCCGGAAGTCTCGACGTGATGGTGATCCATGTGATGCTGATGGGCTTCGAGTTCGAGGTCCTGGAACCGGCCGAGCTCGTGGCGAGGATCAGGACGGCTCACGGCCTGCTTGCTCGCTCTTTGGCTCGGGCTGTGGAGCCTCCAACGCGTGCGCCGGATGGTGCAGGTCGAACGCCGGGGACTCGGAGCGGATCCGCGGCAGCGCGTTGAAGTTGTGCCGCGGAGGCGGACAGGAGGTCGCCCACTCCAGGGAGCGGCCGTAGCCCCAGGGGTCGTCGACCTCGACCTTCCTGCCGTACTTGGCGGTCTTCCAGACGTTGTAGAGGAACGGCAGCGTCGACAGGCCGAGCAGGAACGCGCCGATCGTCGAGACCGTGTTCAGTGCCGTGAAGCCGTCGGCCGCCAGATAGTCGGCGTACCGGCGTGGCATGCCCTCCGCGCCCAGCCAGTGCTGCACCAGGAACGTGGTGTGGAAGCCGACGAACAGCGTCCAGAAGTGGATCTTGCCGAGCCGTTCGTCGAGCATCTTCCCGGTGAACTTGGGCCACCAGAAGTGGAACCCGGCGAAGATCGCGAAGACGACCGTGCCGAAGACGACGTAGTGGAAGTGGGCGACGACGAAGTACGAGTCGGAGACGTGGAAGTCCATCGGCGGCGACGCCAGGATCACCCCGGTCAGCCCGCCGAACAGGAACGTCACCAGGAAGCCGGTCGCCCACAGCATCGGTGTCTCGAAGGACAGCGAGCCCTTGATCATGGTCCCGGTCCAGTTGAAGAACTTCACGCCCGTGGGCACCGCGATCAGGAAGCTCATGAAGGAGAAGAACGGCAGCAGCACCGCGCCGGTGACGAACATGTGGTGCGCCCACACCACGATCGACAGACCGGTGATCGCCATCGTCGCCGCGACCAGCGTCAGATAGCCGAACAGCGGCTTGCGCGAGAAGACCGGGATGATCTCGCTGATGATGCCGAAGAACGGCAGCGCGATGATGTACACCTCCGGATGCCCGAAGAACCAGAACAGGTGCTGCCACAGCAGCGCCCCGCCGTTGCCCGCGTCGAACACCACCGAGCCGAACCGGCGGTCCGCCTCCAGCACCAGCAGGGCCGCGGCCAGCACCGGGAACGCCATCAGGATCAGGATCGACGTGAACAGCGTGTTCCACACGAAGATCGGCATCCGGAACATCGTCATACCGGGGGCGCGCATCCCGATGATCGTGGTGATGAAGTTGACCGCGCCGAGGATCGTGCCGAAGCCCGCCAGTGCCAGGCCCATGATCCACAGGTCGGGGCCGATGCCGGGCGAGCGCTCCAGGCTGTTCAGCGGCGCGTACGCGAACCACCCGAACGAGGCCGGTCCGTCGGGCACGATCAGCGAACCCATCACGATCAGACCGCCGAACAGGAACAGCCAGTACGAGAACATGTTCAGCCGTGGGAAGGCCACGTCCGGCGCGCCGATCTGGAGCGGCATCAGCTCGTTGGCGAAGCCCGCGAAGGTCGGGGTCGCGAACAGCAGCAGCATGATCGTCCCGTGCATGGTGAACAGCTGGTTGAACTGCTCGTTGCTCAGCAACTGCATGCCCGGCCGAGCCAGTTCGGCCCGCATCACCAGCGCCATGACACCGCCGGCCAGGAAGAACAGGAACGACGTGATCAGGTAGAGATGGCCGATCTTCTTGTGGTCGGTCGTGGTCAGCCAGTCGACGACCACTCGGCCGCCCGGCTGTCTGCTTCGCATGGGTCGTGCCGTCGCCGGTACGGTCTGCGTCCCCATCGCTCGCTCGCCCCTTCGCTCGTCGCGCCCCGGGCCCGCTGAAGCCCGCGCCGCACGCGCCGACGCGAGCCCACGCCATGATGCTCGCGTCGACGGTGCTCCGACAGGGGGCGTACGGGGTTTCTATGTCGGAACCATGTATTTTCTGTGCGGCATCGGATCGCGCGGCCCGTACGCCCGCCGCGGCGGCAGTCATTGTCACGGCGGCGGGAAAAGGGGGCGGCGGCAGTTCCCCGGGAACTTTTCCCCGTGCTATTGGCCGGGTCGGCGCGACACGCGGGAATTACGATCGAATGCCTGCGGAAGGCCTAGGGAACCGCCCGTCCGTGTGACGAAGAGTGGCCGAAACGCGTGTCGTGATTCTGTGACAAAAGCGTGACCCCAGAGGTACGTGCGACCTGGATGGCAGCTACAAAGGTTCTCTGTCCGCTCTGGCCCGAACCCTCGCGCAGGCCCTAGCGTGGCGGCATGGCACCCATTCCGAAACCCCCCGCCGAACCGCAGGACAACCCGGATGCATACGTCGGTCTGGACGCCGACCGGGCCGAGCGACTCGCCCGTGACCGAGGGTGGTCGACGGTGCGTTCGCTGCCGCCGGGGGCGATCATCACCATGGAGTACCGGAGCGGTCGCCTGAACTTCGAGGTGAAGGACGGCCAGGTGGCGCGGGCCTGGAAAGGCTGACAGAGGCCGAGGAACGGGCGAAGGCCCCGGTTCCTGTCGAGGAGCCTGGGCCTTCGTCCGCACCGTGCGGGCGGACGGGGTGGGTGTGCGTACCGAACCCCGCCGTACGGGCGGTCAGCCGCCCGTGAGGGGGCGGGCCGCCTGGGGCGCGCCGCGCGCGATGCGGTCCGTGTGCGGCGGGCGGCGGCTGCCGGCCGGGGTCACCGGAGTCCGCTCCGCGCGGGCCGTGTGCGGGCCGGGCGCCAGGTAGGCGGGCGAATGGACGGTCGCCCGGGGCGAGTGGGCCGCGGGGGCCGTCTCGCGGGCGGCGGCCTCGTCCTCGGCGACCACCGGGCGCGGCTTGAGCAGCACCGGAGCCTCGACCGGGGCGGTCGGCACCGCCACCGCGCCGGCCCGGCGCTCGCGCCAGCGGTCGCGCAGGTCGAAGATCAAGGCCTCGGACCGGGCGATCAGCGGCTCGAACCAGGGCAGGGCGAGCAGAATGAGCAGGCCGGCGGCCCAGCCCAGCAGCACATCGCTCAGCCAGTGCGTACCGAGGTAGACGGTGGACAGGCCCACGCCCAGCGAGGTCACCGCCGACAGGGCCGACAGCCAGCGGCGCGCTCTCGGGGTCGAGGCCAGATAGGCCAGGATTCCCCAGGTCACCACGGCGTTGGCGGTGTGGCCGCTGGGAAATATATCGCCGCCCAGCCACATCTCGTTGGAGCCGACGGTCGTCGCGTAGTGCGGTCCGAGGCGGCCCATGCCGATCTTGGCGGCGCCGACCGTGACGTTCAGCAGCAGCAGCGAGACGCCGAGCGCGAGCAACGGGCGCAGCGTGTGCTGCCGCCAGGAGCGCCAGCCGAGCCATGCCGCGACCATCACGGCGGTCGGGCCGCGCTGGCCGAGCACCACGTAGTAGTCGACGAAGGCGTGGATCTCCGCCCACTGCTGGTAGGGCCGGAAGAACATGACCTGCCAGTCCAGCCGGACCAGCCAGGAGGTGATGACGACGGCCCACACGATGGCCGAGTAGAAGGCCAGGGTCGCGCCGAGGAGCACGATCCGGTGTCGGCTCATCGTCGGCACACTGATGTGGGCCGGCCGTTCCGGCTCACGATCAAGTCTGGCGAACACCCGGTCCAGACGGGTGGGCTTCGGTTTGGTACGCACCCAATCGACGTTACAGCGAGTGAGCTCGGATCCCGGTCGATTCACCGGCTTTGTGATGACGATGTGATGTGGGATTCCTCTCAGGAGGGGGTTTATTTCGAGCGAATGCGCAATCGCCGGAGACGGTGGCCTTCAATTCCTTTGATCATTCCGGACCGGGCGTTTATCGCGCTTTTAGATTTGTTCACCGGCTCATAATGCGGAATTCCCCCGGAGCTTCCCGGGGCTCACCGACGGTCAGGGCGGACCGCTGCCGTTCAGCCAGAACCCCCCGTACGCCGCCGAGGCCATGGCCACGGCACCCACCACCAGCGCCGACCTGCGGGTACGCAGCCCGGCGAGGGACCGGGCGAGCGGCAGGAGGAGCGGGAAGGCGGGCAGCAGCAGGCGCGGTTTCGAGCCGAAGTAGCTCGACGCGCACAGGGCGAGCGCGGTGACGACACCCGCGTACACCAGCAGCGGCAACGGCTGGCGCTGCCGTACGCAGACGACATACAGCCAGACCACCAGGCCGACGCCGACCAGCAGTCCGACCCCGGCCAGGGCCGACGGGAACGACGTGAACTTTTCGGCGACGAACCGGGCGAAGGCGTATCCGCCGTCGAAACCGTTGCGCCAGCCCGCCTGGACGTCGAGATAGCCCAGCGGACCCTTGCCGGTGCGGTGGCCGACCCACAGGACATAGGCGGCGGCGCCGAGCGGGGCGAGCAGCATCGCGAGTACGCGGCGCACCGGAACACCGAGGAGGAGTCCCGCGCCGTCCGCGCCCGGTGCCCGGCCCGCCCCGCGGTCCCGCGCGAACGAGGCGATGCCCGCCGCCCACACCGCCGCGACCACGGCCAGCCCCACCGGACGGGTCAGCCCGGTCAGCAGGGCCAGGGCGCCCGCCGTGATCCAGCGGCCGGTCAGGACCGCGTACAGCGACCAGGCGGCCAGCGCCGTGAACAGTGACTCGCTGTACGCCATCGACTGCACGATCCCGACCGGCAGGACCGCCCACAGCAGGACCGCGCACACGCCGACGCGACGGCCGTACACGTGCTCCGCCACCGCGAAGATCCCCCAGGCCGCGGCGAGCGAGGCGAGCAGGCTGACGACGAAGCCGCCGTCGGCGTACGACAGCGGGGAAACCTCCGCGACCAGCCGCTCCAGCCAGGGCAGCAGCGGGAAGAACGCGAGATTCGAGTGCACGTCGCCGTTGGGCAGCCGCACCTCGTAGCCGTACCCCAGCTCGGCGATCCTGGTGTACCAGAGCGCGTCCCAGCGGGCGGTCAGCAGGGTGTACGCGTCCTTGTCGCGCACCGCGCTCCACAGGGCCAGGACGAGCAGGCCGAGGGCGCGTACGGCCGCATACCCGAGGAGCGCCGGGGCGGCCCGGCGCAGCGCCTCGGAACGGGCCGGGGTCACGCGCGTCGCAAGATCGGTCACGGGCCCGATTATCCGGCTCGGGGCGAACGTCGAGGTCGGCGGGAGCGCGACGGGAGGAGGCGTGAGTGGCGTACGCCACACTTGTTCCGCGGAGGTGTGAGAGGTCCGCCACTCGGCGCCGAGACGGACTCGCGTACTCTGACGAGTCACTCGCCCTTCGTCGCGTGGGCCGGAGACCACCGCTCCTCTCCGGCCGGGCCACGGGGAGTCCCCACCCCGTGTGACCGCCGGGGGCGAGGGAAAATCTGGGAGGTACGTACATGTCCGGGACGACCACGGCTGCCGCTGGGCTGCGCCGTCGGGCGGCCGGGGCCGGTGCAAACCGCTGGGTCGTCCTCGTCGTCCTCTGTGTCAGCCTGCTGCTCGTCGCGGTCGACGCGACCGTGTTGCACGTGGCTGTGCCCGCCGTCACCGAGGACCTCAGGCCCGGCGCGATAGAGCTGCTCTGGATCGTCGACATCTATCCACTCGTCTGCGCCTCGCTGCTGATCCTCTTCGGCACCCTCGGCGACCGGGTGGGCCGCAGACGCGTCCTGCTGCTCGGTTACGGCCTCTTCGGCCTCGCCTCCGGCCTCGCCGCCCTCGCGCACGATCCACAGGTGCTGATCCTGGCCCGCGCCCTGCTCGGTGTCGGCGGCGCGATGATCATGCCCGCGACCCTGTCGATCCTGCGCCAGGTCTTCCCCGACCGGCGTGAACGGGCCCTCGCCATCGGTATCTGGAGCGCCGTCGCCGCGGTCGGCGCGGCCGTCGGACCGCTGCTCGGCGGCTTCCTCCTCGAACACTTCTGGTGGGGCTCGGTCTTCCTCGTCAACATCCCGCTGATGCTGGTCAGCCTCCCGGTGGGACGGCTGCTGCTGCCCGAGTCCAAGGGCGACGGCAAGGGCCCCTGGGACGTCGTCGGCGCGCTGATGGCGGCGGCCGGGCTGTTCGGCATGGTGCTCGGCGTCAAGCGGCTCGGCGGCGGGGAGCAGGTGGCGAGCCTGCTCACCCTGGTGCCGCTGGTGGTCGGCGCGGCGCTGCTGGTGCTCTTCGTACGGCGGCAGCGGCGCCGGGAGTTTCCGCTGGTGGACCTGCGGATGTTCGCGCGGCCGGCGTTCAGCACCTCGGTCGGGTGCATCGTGCTGGCGATGCTCGCGCTCGTGGGGCTCGAGTTGATCGCGGCGCAGTATCTGCAGCTGGTGCTGGGACTCTCGCCGCTGGAGACGGGGCTACGGCTGCTGCCGCTGACGTTCGCGGCGATGGCGGCCGGGCTCGCGGGCGCCCGGCTGCTGCGCCGGTTCGGGCCGCGGCGGATGGTGTGCGCCGGGTTCGTGCTGACGGCCGTCGCGGTGCTGCTGCTGACGGCGATGGGCGGCGAGGACAACCCCGGGCTGCTGCTGTCCGGGTTCGTGCTGCTGGGCTTCGGGCTGGAGACGACGCTCTTCGGGGCGTACGAGTCGATGCTGAGCGAGGCTCCGCAGGACCAGGCGGGCGGGGCGGCCGCGATCGGCGAGACCTCGTACCAGCTGGGCGCCGGCATCGGCATCGCACTGCTGGGCAGCGTGATGAACGCGGCGTATGCCCCCGGGCTGGCGGACGTGTCGGGTGTTCCGGCGTCGGCCTCCGCTGCGGCTTCGCATTCGCTGGGTGAGGCGTACGAGGTCGCTGCGCGGCTGGGCGGGCCCGCGGGGGTGGCTCTGCAGCGGGCGGCTCGGGACTGTTTTGTGCACGGACTGCATGTGACGTTGCTGGTGAGTGCGGGGTTGTTGCTGCTGGGGGCCGCGATGGCGTTGCGGTTGCCGCGGGTGATGCAGTGTGAGGCGCCTGCGGTGGAGCTGCCCAAGCCGAGGGAAGTCGTGGAGTCCCGCGTCTCCGCTTGACCAAAGCCTTCTCCTGCGGTGTGGGGTCGTACTGGACGCGGGGGACACTGCGTCGTAGCGTCTGCCCAGAGTCGTAACTAGCGGCGCTAGTTTTAATCCTTCCCGGAGGGTGTCCCATGTCCGCGTCCTCGAAGTTGCCCCCGTTCGACCCCGCCGATCCCCTCGGCATCGACGACCTCCTGGAGCCCGAGGACCTGGCGATCCGGAGCACCGTGCGGGCGTGGGCGGCGGATCGGGTGGTGCCGTATGTCGCCGAGTGGTACGAGAAGGGGGAGCTGCCGGAGATCCGGGAACTCGCGCGGGAGCTCGGGGAGATCGGTGCCCTCGGGATGTCGCTCGAGGGGTACGGATGTGCCGGGGCCTCCGCCGTGCAGTACGGGCTCGCCTGTCTGGAGCTGGAGGCCGCCGACTCCGGGATCCGGTCTCTCGTCTCCGTGCAGGGCTCCCTCGCCATGTACGCCATCCACCGGTTCGGCAGCGAGGAGCAGAAGCAGGCGTGGCTGCCGCGGATGGCCTCCGGTGAGGTGATCGGGTGCTTCGGGCTGACCGAGCCCGACCACGGGTCCGACCCGGCGTCCATGCGGACGTACGCCAAGCGCGACGGCGCCGACTGGGTGCTCAGCGGGCGGAAGATGTGGATCACCAACGGGTCCGTCGCCGGGGTCGCCGTCGTGTGGGCGCAGACGGAGGAGGGGATCCGCGGGTTCGTCGTGCCGGCCGACAGCCCCGGCTTCTCCGCTCCCGAGATCAAGCACAAGCTGTCGCTGCGCGCCTCCGTCACCAGTGAGCTCGTCCTCGACGACGTACGGCTGCCCGCCGATGCCGTGCTGCCGGAGGTCGTGGGGCTCAAGGGGCCGCTCAGCTGTCTCTCGCACGCGCGGTACGGGATCGTGTGGGGTGCCATGGGGGCGGCGCGGTCCTGTTTCGAGGCCGCTGTCGACTACGCGAAGACGCGGGAGCAGTTCGGCCGGCCGATCGGGGGCTTCCAGCTCACCCAGGCCAAGCTCGCCGACATGGCGCTCGAACTGCACAAGGGGATTCTGCTCGCCCATCATCTGGGGCGGCGGATGGACGCCGGCCGCCTGCGCCCCGAGCAGGTCAGCTTCGGCAAACTCAACAACGTCCGCGAGGCCATCGACATCTGCCGTATGTCCCGGACGATCCTCGGTGCCAACGGGATCTCGCTCGAATACCCCGTGATGCGGCACGCGACCAACCTCGAATCGGTGCTCACCTACGAGGGCACCGTCGAGATGCACCAGCTCGTGCTGGGCAAGGCGCTCACCGGACTCGACGCCTTCCGGTGAACCCGTCAGGAGGGGGCAGGGCCGGTGGACGGCCCTGCCTCAGCTCTGGTTGTAGAAGCCGTCCTCGCGGTGAGACGCGCGCTCACCGCTGATGATCTCCGTGTCGGCCGGGGTCAGCAGGAACACGCGGTTGGACACACGGTCGATCGAGCCGCGCAGACCGAAGATGAGGCCCGCCGCGAAGTCGACGACACGCTTGGCGTCCGCGGGCTCCATGGCCGTGAGGTTCATGATGACCGGGACCCCGTCCCGGAACAGCTCGCCGATGGCGCGGGCGTCCCGGAAGCTGTCCGGAGTGACCGTGCCGATGCGGCGGCCCTTCTCCTCGGCGACGTCCGTGGCCACCTTGACCCGCGGATCGGTGACCCAGGCATCCCCGGGCTCGGTCCCTTCGGAGTAGTCGTCGTCGTAATAACGCTCGTCATCGTTGTCGTCAACGAGGCCCAGCCAGGCACTCGCCTTGCGCACCGATCCCATGGACGCCTCCTCTCACAGCGGTCTCTCTTACATTCCGCATCCCTATGGTCATCCATGATGCGGACGTCTCGCCAAGTGGATAGACGCCGCGCGGGGGGTTTGTGACGGTACTGGTGCACAGCGAATACGTCGAGAGCCCGTGTACCCCAAGGGGCATGCCACGTACGGCTGCTGACTGTGAGTGAAATATGATTCTTCACGGCGTATGGGTGATGTGAGGTGCGTACGGGTGAACGAGCCCGTCATGGCGTTCACTACTCCGCTCGGTACGATGCGGCAGCTCAGCGTCATGAGTACGCCGTAAGAACCTCGGGGGAACGTCATGTTCGGAATGGTCAGGCCCTGCCGTCATCGACTGGGAGAGAAGCTCACCGGCCAGTGGATGGCGCATTTGTGCGGGCTGTGCCTCGCGCTGCGCTCAGACCACGGCCAGTTCGCGCGGATCGTGACGAACTACGACGGCCTTCTCATCTCCGTTCTGACAGAGGCTCAGGCGGGCCAGGACAGTGGACTGCGGCGTACGGCCGGACCGTGCCCGCTGCGCGGTATGCGCACCGCGTCCGTCGCGCAGGGCGAGGGCGCCCGGCTGGCCGCCGCCGTCTCGCTGGTGCTGGCCTCGGCCAAGGTGCGTGACCATATGGCCGACGGCGACGGGCTGCTGGCCCGTAAGCCGGTGGCGCTCGCCGCGCGCCGGGTGGCAGCCGGCTGGGGTGCGGCGGGCGCCCGGAGCGGCTCGGCCGTCGGGTTCGACACCGCCGTACTCGTCGACGCCGTGGACCGGCAGGTCGGCATCGAGACGCTCGCCGGGCTCGGGACGTCGATCCTCGCCGTGACCGAACCGACCGAGACGGCGACGGCCGCCGCCTTCGCGCACACCGCGATCCTGGCCGGACGGCCGCAGAACGCCGAGCCGCTCGCCGAGGCCGGGCGCCTCTTCGGACGGCTGGCCCACCTCCTGGACGCCGTGGAGGACCGGGCGGCCGACGCCGAGTCGGGCGCGTGGAACCCGCTCACCGCGACCGGTACCCCGCTCGCCGAGGCGCGACGGCTCGCGGACGACGCCGTGCAGGGTGTGCGGCTGGCCCTGCGCGAGGTCGAGTTCGCGGATGCGGCGCTCGCGCACCTGCTGCTCGTGCACGAACTGCGGCGCTCGGTGGACCGCGCCTTCGGCACGGTGCCCGCGTGCGCGTCCCATCAGCCGGGGCCCGGGCCGTACGGGCAGCCCCCGCAGCAGGGTCAGGGGCCGTACGGGGCACCGCAGAATCCGTACGCCGGTGGCGGCAATCCGTATGCCGGCGGGAACCCGTACGCGGGCGGCGGAGG
>CBFGZZ010000202.1:0-15740 GCA_965653385.1 uncultured Streptomyces sp.
CCGGGGCGGACCCCCGCCCGGGGCGCCCCGCTGCGCCCCGGGGGGGCCGGGCCGCCCGGGGGGGTGGGGGGGGGCGCCCCCTGGGGGGGGGGGGGGCCCCACGACCTGCACCTGGGCGCGTTCGTCGACGTCCACCGGGGCGGTCTCGGTGATCAGCAGTCCGCCGGGGCGCAGGAGCGCGGCCACCCGGTCCAGCAGGGCGCGCGGGTCGCCGCCGATGCCGACGTTGCCGTCCATGAGCAGGACCGTGCCCCAGCGGCCCTCGCCGGGCAGTGGCTCGAAGACCGAGCGCCGCAGCGCCGGACCCCCGAGGCGCACGGTGCGGTCGACGGCGGCCGCACTGACGTCGATGCCCAGAGCGGCCTGGCCCCGGGCGGCCAGTTCCACGACCAGCCGCCCCGGCCCGCACCCCACGTCCAGCACGGTTGACTCGCACCGGTCCAGCACCTCCCGGTCGACCGCGTCGGCCGTGGCGCACCAGCGCTCCACCTCCAGCGGCAGCAGCCAGCCGTCGGCACGGCGCAGGAACAGCGGGCCCCGGCCGGAGAGCAGGGCTGCCGCATAGGGGTCGGCGGTCGCCCAGGCGGCGGCGGTGGCAGGCACGGTGCTCATCGGGGGCCGGCCGGGGGAGTGGCAGGCCGCGTGGCCGGCCCGGAACTGCGAGAGGTGTCGGGTGCCACGACCGCCATGCACCGGGCCAGTCGTACGGCGAACCGGCTGTGCGGGGCCAGCGCGGCCACGGCGCGGGCGTCGGCGGCGGTGTCGACGTCGCGCAGCCGCGGCAGGTCGCGCACCCGCAGCCCCGCGCGCACGAGGCGTTCGCGTTGCAGCGCGCCCGTCACGGCGGTCGACATGGGCACGCCCCGCAGCAGAGCGGGGTCGGGATCGGCCAGTCCGAGGGCCCAGAATCCGCCGTCCTCGGCCGGGCCGAACCAGGCGTCGCAGTCGGCGAAGTCGACGTCGAGCAGCTCGGGTGTCACCTGCGGGGTGTCCATCCCGATGAGCAGCGCCGGACCGTCGCAGCGGGCGAAGGCGTCCGCCAGGCGCTCGTCCAGGCCGCCCGCGCACTGCGGTACGACGTCGAAGCGGGGCGGCAGCCAGGCACCGGGGGTCCCGTCGAGGACGAGGACTCGCCGGGCGGCGGGCACGGCCGACACCGCGTGCAGCGTGTCGGCGAGGGCCGCCTCGGCCAGCCCGGCCGCCTCCTCGGGCGTGAACGGCGGCGTGAGCCGGGTCTTGACCCGGCCCGGTCGCGGCTCCTTGGCGACGACGAGCAGCGTGGTCGACGCACTCAACGGACGGTTCCTCCTCCATGCGCGGGTGTCTCGCCCAGGACGCGACTCATGTCCCGTACGGCCTGCCAGGTGCCCCGCCAGGTGCCCGTCACCTTCGAGGCCCCGGAGCGCGGCAGATACGGCACGTCGTGCTCCGCGATCCGCCAGCCCGCGTCGGCCGCACGCACGACCATCTGGAGCGGATAGCCGCTGCGCCGGTCGGTGAGCTGGAGGGCGAGCAGCGGATCCCGGCGGGCGGCGCGCAACGGACCGAGGTCGTGCAGGCGCAGTCCGGTGCGGCGACGCAGCATCCGCGCGAGCGCGAGGTTGCCCACCCGGGCGTGCGCGGGCCACGCGCCCCGTCCCTGCGGGCGCCGCCGGCCCAGCACCAGATCGGCGTCGCCGTCCCGCACTTCGCGCACGAAGGGGACGAGCAGCGAGGGGTCGAGGGAGGCGTCGCAGTCGCAGAAGCACACCACGTCGGCGGTGGCGGCCCGCAGCCCGGCGTCGCAGGCGGCGCCGAAGCCCCGGCGCGGCTCGTGCACGACGGTCGCGCCGAGCGCGTGGGCGAGGGAGGCAGAGCCGTCGGTGGAACCGTTGTCGACGACGAGTGCGCGCCAGCCCGGCGGGATCCGCTCGAGCACCCAGGGAAGGGCCTCGGCCTCGTTCAGGCAGGGCAACACCACATCGACGTCGGAAGGTGTCGTCGTCACGGTTTCACCCTACGAACGCGAAGGGGACATACCGGACTCCCGCTCCTTACGAAACGCGGACGTCGAAGTCACGGACGAAGCTCGGGCGCGGCATCCGGGGCGGCGCGGTGCGAGGCTGGGGGCATGCAGCAACAGCCGTACGAGCCCACGGGGGCGCGAGCCCGCGAAGAGGCCCCCCGGATCCTGGTCGTCGACGACGATCCGACCGTCGCCGAAGTCGTCGCCGGGTATCTGGACCGCGCCGGTTACACCGTCGACCGGGCCGACGACGGTCCGGCCGCGCTCACCCGTGCCGCCGCGCACTGGCCGGATCTGGTCGTCCTCGACCTGATGCTGCCCGGCATGGACGGCCTGGAGGTGTGCCGCCGCATCCGCGGTCACGGCCCCGTGCCGGTCATCATGCTCACCGCCCGCGGCGACGAGGACGACCGCATCCTGGGCCTGGAGGTCGGCGCCGACGACTACGTCACCAAACCCTTCAGTCCGCGTGAGCTGGTGCTGCGGGTGGAGTCGGTGCTCCGCCGCAGCCGGCCGGCCTCCGACACCGGGCACCGGCTGGGCGCGGCAGGCCTGACCCTCGACCCGGCGGCCCGCCGGGCCACCAAGCACGGCGTCGAACTCGCCCTCACCCTCAGGGAGTTCGACCTGCTCTCCTTCTTTCTGCGGCATCCGGGGCGGGCGTTCGGCCGAGAGGACCTGATGCGCGAGGTGTGGGGCTGGGACTTCGGCGACCTGTCGACCGTCACGGTCCACGTCCGCCGACTGCGCGGCAAGGTCGAGGACGATCCCGCCCGGCCCCGGCTGATCCAGACCGTGTGGGGCGTGGGCTACCGCTTCGAGCCCACCGGAGCGGAGGCCGATCATGCGTGACACCCTGCTGATCGCCCTGTACGCCTTCGCCGGCGCGGCCGTCACCGGTCTGACCGGAGCGGGTGTGCTGCGGCTGACCCGGCGCCGCTCGCTCACCGCCTCGCTCACCGTGATCGCGGCGGTCGGAGTCGTCGCGATGCTCGCGGGCACACTCGCCGTCGCCTGGGCGATGTTCCTCTCCCCGCACGACCTGACCGTCGTCACGACCGTCGTCGCCATGGCGGCCGTCGTCTCCCTGGCCACGGCCCTGCTGCTGGGCCGTTGGGTCGTCGCCCGCAGCCATGAACTCGCCATAGCCGCACGCTCCTTCGGCGACGGCGGCGCGTTCACGGCCCCCGTCGAGCCGGCCACCGCCGAACTGGACGCGCTCAGCCGCGAACTGGCCGCCACCAGCGCCAGGCTCGCCGAGTCCCGGGAGCGGGAACGCGCCCTGGAGACCTCCCGGCGTGAACTCGTCGCCTGGATCTCGCACGACCTGCGCACCCCACTCGCCGGCCTGCGCGCCATGTCCGAGGCCCTGGAGGACGGCGTCGCCGCCGACCCCGACCGCTATCTGAAGCAGATACGCACCGAGGTCGAACGCCTCAACGGCATGGTCGGCGACCTCTTCGAACTCTCCCGCATCCACGCCGGCACGCTCCCCCTCTCCCTCGCCCGGATCTCCCTGTACGACCTGGTGGGCGACGCGCTGGCGGGAGCCGACCCGCTCGCCCGGGAGCAGGGGGTGCGGCTGGTGGGCGGCCGTATCGAGCCGGTACCGGTGGAGGTGGACGGCAAGGAGATGAGCCGGGTGCTGGGCAACCTGCTGGTCAACGCCATCCGCCGGACCCCGGCCGACGGCACGGTCGCCATCGCGGTGGAGCGTTGCACCGAGGGCGTGGTGCTGTCGGTGACGGACGGCTGCGGCGGCATCCCCGAGGGCGACCTGCCGCGCGTCTTCGACACCGGCTGGCGCGGCACCCACGCCCGGACGCCCCCGGCCGGCGCGGGGCTGGGCCTCGCGATCGTCCGGGGGATCGTGGAGGCGCACCGGGGCCGGGCCACCGTACACAACATCCCCGGCGGCTGCCGCTTCGAGGTGGTGCTGCCCGCCGCCGCTTCCTGAACACGGGCAGCACCACCGGTCCGTCAGGGGCCTACGCCCCGCGCATCCCGGCCCGGGCGAACTCCGTCATGCCCTCCTCGAACCCGACCTCAGGCTTCCACCACAGCTCCTCCCGCAGCCGCGACGAGTCCGCCGTGATGTGCCGTACGTCCCCGATCCGGTACTCACCGGTGACGACCGGCTCGGGCCCGCCGTGGGCGGCGGCCAGCGCCCGCGCCATCTCGCCGACGGTGTGCGGGTCGCCGCTGCCGGTGTTGTACGCCGTGAGCGCTCCCCGGGCGGCCGCCGCCTCCAACGCCACCGCGCCCGCCGCCGCCACGTCCCGCACGTGCACGAAGTCCCGCCGCTGCCGCCCGTCCTCGAACACCCGCGGCGCCTCCCCCCGGGCGAGCGCCGAGCGGAAGAAGGAGGCGACACCGGCGTACGGGGTGTCTCGGGGCATGCCGGGGCCGTACACGTTGTGGTAGCGCAGCGACACCGCCGATCCATCGGTACAGCGGGCCCAGGCGGCGGCCAGGTGTTCCTGGGTGAGCTTGGTCGTCGCGTACACGTTCCGCGGATCGGCCGGGGCGTCCTCGCCGACCAGGCCGGGGGAGAGGTCGTCCCCGCACACCGGGCACGTCGGCTCGAACCGGCCCGCGTCGAGGTCGGCGACGGCACGCGGTCCGGGCCGTACGACACCGTGCCGCGGACACTCGTACCGGCCCTCCCCGTAGACGACCATCGACCCGGCCAGCACGAGATGCCGTACGCCCGCCTGCGCCATGGCGGCGAGCAGCACAGCGGTCCCCAGGTCGTTGCGCGAGACGTACTCGGCCGCGTCGGCGACCCCGTCGCCGAGCCCCACCATCGCGGCCTGATGGCACACCGCGTCCACACCGCGCAGAGCGCGACCGACGGCCACCGGGTCCCGCACGTCCGCGCCGGGATCGTCCCGCACGTCGAACACGACCGGCTCGTGCCCGCGCAGCGCGAGCGTCTCGACCACATGGGACCCGATGAACCCGGCACCGCCGGTGACCAGTACACGCATACGCCCAAGCTAGGTCGGCGTGGGCATCGCACCCTGCTTCCACGCTGGAACGTCATGACTCCGTAAGGCATGCGAGGGTGCGTCGGACCGGGACAAACCGGAAGTCTCGCGAGACGCTGCCCGCATGACGAGCTCACCCTCCACCGACACCCCGTACCGCTACGACGACCTGACAGCCCTGTACATCAACTGCACACTCAAACCGTCCCCGCAGCTCAGCCACACCCGGGGGCTGATCGACAAGAGCCGGGCCGTCATGGACGCCGCCGGCGTGCGAACGGACCTGATCCGCGCCGTCGACCACGACATCGCACCCGGCGTCTACCCGGACATGACGGAACACGGCTTCGCCACCGACGCCTGGCCGGGCCTGCACGAGAAGGTGATGGCCGCGGACATCCTGGTGCTCGCCGGACCGATCTGGCTGGGCGACAACAGCTCGGTCACCAAGCAGGTCATCGAGCGACTCTACGCCTGCTCGTCGCTGCTCAACTCCCAGGGACAGTACGCCTACTACGGCCGCGTCGGCGGCTGCCTGATCACCGGCAACGAGGACGGCGTCAAGCACTGCGCGATGAACGTCCTCTACAGCCTCCAGCACCTCGGCTACACGATCCCGCCCCAGGCGGACGCCGGCTGGATCGGGGCGGCCGGCCCCGGACCGTCGTACCTCGACCCCGGGTCGGGAGGCCCGGAGAACGACTTCACCAACCGCAACACCAGCTTCATGACCTGGAACCTGATGCACATCGCCGCCCTGCTCAAACGCGCCGGCGGCATCCCCGCGTACGGCAACCAGCGCTCGCAGTGGGACGCCGGGTGCCGCCCGGGCGCGGACAACCCCGAGCACCGCTGACCGCTCCACTCCCGGCGGCGCGCAACAGGCCTGTTTGACCTTGACACGGTGACAAGGACTTCACTGGCCCGCCGAGGAGGTGGTCGCGATGACGATCACGAGACAGGACACGGACACGGACACGGACGCGGACACGGACGCGAACGCGGTACGCGCACTCCGGGGGTTGGAGGACGGCCGCTCGTCCGTACGGCTACGGGCCGCACTCGCGGCCGGCACGAAACCACACCCGCGCTTCGTCGACAAGCTCGTCGAGCGTTGCGCGGTCGAGCCCGAGTTCTTCGTCCGCGACATGCTGACCTGGGCGCTCACCCGCCACCCGCTGTCCATGACGCTTCCCGTGCTGCTCCGCGAGGTCGGCTCGGAGCGCGCGCAGGCACGCAGCCAGGCGTTGCACACGCTGTCCAAGATCGGGGACCGGCGGGCGTGGCCGGCGATCACACCGGCGGTCCTGTCCGACGCCGACGAGGAGGTCGCGCGCAGCGCCTGGCGGGCGGCGGTCGTCCTCGCACCGGAAGGGGAGGAGCCCGCGTTGGCCACGATCCTGGCGTCCCAGCTCGGACGCGGTGGCCGGGAGACCCAGCTGAGCCTCAGCCGGGCGCTGGTCGCCCTGGGCGAAGTGATCGCGCCGGTCCTGCGCACCGCGACGACGACGGCACCCGACCCACGCGCACGCGCACACGCGCTCGCCACACAACGGCTGCTGAGCGACCCGGACACCGGATTCGAGTACGCGATCGAGGAGGCGAAGCGCGTCGTGGCCCTGGGCGGGTCCGGCCACGAGGGACAATAGGACGTGTTGATCGGTGAGATGGCGCGTCGGTCCGGGGTCAGTGCCCGCATGCTCCGGCATTACGAGTCGCTGGGGCTGGTGCGCCCTTCGGGCCGCACCGGCTCCGGCTATCGGGAGTACTCCGCAAAGGACATCCAGCGGATTTTCCAGATCGAGAGCCTGCGGTCGCTGGGTCTGTCGCTGCGCGAGATCGGCCGCGCACTCGACGACCCCTGCTTCACTCCCGCCGCACTCGTCGGCGACCTCATCGAGCAGACCCGCGAACGCATCGCGGCGGAGACCGAACTCCTCACCCGGCTACGCCGGATCGATGCCGCGGACCCCGCCGCCTGGGAGGACGTCCTTCAGGTCGTCGCACTCCTCCAGGCTCTTCAGTCCAAGAGCGCCGACGCGCGCCAGCGCGCCGCCCTTTCCGCGGCCGACGATGTTCCGGTGCCGGTCGAGGCCCTGGTCGAGGCGGCACTGAGCGAGACCGAGCCGAACGTCGCCGGAGCGCTTCGATGGGCTCTGGCGCGATCGGACGACGCCGGCACGGCGTTGCTGGCGGAGGGCCTCGGCTCACCGCTGCCCGCGGTGCGCGAACGCGCCGTACAGGCACTCGTCGAGATGCCGGACGGGGAGGCGCACACGCACCTGCAGAACGCCCTCGCGCACCCGGACGCCGTGGTCCGCGGCTACGCGGCCGTGGCACTCGGGACGCGTGGCGTGGCCGATGCCGTCCCTACCCTCCTCGACATGATCGTGGCGGGAAGGAACGACACCGACGCAGCCGACGCACTCAGCGTGCTCGCGAGCGACCCCGAGGCAGCGGATCGGCTCGCGAGCCGCCTCGTCGACCGCCTAGCCGACGACGCGACCGATGCGCCCGCCCGCGGACGGCTGACCCAGGCCCTGGCGGGCATCCCGGGGGCGAGGGCCTCAAGTGCCCTTGTGGAGCTGTCGCACGACGGGGACCGTGCTGTCGCGTTGACCGCGACGTACCTTCTTCAGCTGCGGGACGCACGATGACGCTGTCGTCACCGGGCGCACCAGCCGCGAGAGCCACCGTCTCGGCGGCGTCGGCAACCGCCCACGTCGGGAAGGTCATCAGGAGCGGGGATGCCGGACGGTCGGACCTCACTTCAGGTGTCGGTCCAGGAACCGGCACCCGTCCTCCAACTCGAACCACGGGGTGCCGGTGTGCCCTCCCAGGTTGGCGTGCAGCGTCTTCTCCTTGCTGCCGAAGGCGTCGAACAGGTCAAGGGCCCGTTGCCGGGGGTTTCCTTCGTCGTCCCACTGGAGCAGGAACAGCAGCGGAACGGTGACCTGCCGGGCCTCCTCGCGCTGGGCGCGGGGCACGTACCCGCCGGCGAAGAAGCCCGCCGCCGCGATACGCGGTTCGACCACCGCCAGCCGGATGCCGAGGGCGGTCCACCCCCCGGAGTACCCGACGGGGCCGCCGATCTCGGGCAGCTCGAGGAGGGCGTCCAGAGTGGTCCGCCATTCCGGGACCGCGTTCTCGACCAGGGGGCCGACGAACGACTCCAGGATCTCGTCGACCGGCTCGCCGGACTGCATCGCCCGGCGCAGGTCGGCGCGGGCCCGTTCGTCGGCGGCGGAACGGGGACGGTCACCGCACCCGGCGGCGTCGATGGTCGCCACCGCGTAGCCGCGCGCCGCCGTGTACCGGGCCCGGGCCCCCAGCCGGGGGTCCGCCTTGGGCAGGCCGTTGTTGTGAGCCATCAGGACCAGCGGGGCCGGTGCGGAGCCGGGCGTCCACAGGGTGCCGGGGATCTCACCGAGGGTGAATTCGCGTTCGAGGACGCCGTCGTCGAGGCGCTTTTCGGAAGTGAACCGCACGGTCGTGCCTTTCGGGATGCGCTGAACGGCGCTCCCGGACGACCTATCGCCCGACCGTGACCCCGGAGGGGAGCACCCATGTCGATACTGCGTTCACGGGTACCACCTCCTCGTTCTCTCGCACGGCCTCCAGGAGACTAGCAACCGTCGCCGCCGGCCCGTCAACGGGTTTTCGCCACGTCCTCGGCACCTTCGACCGCGGAAGGCGAAACATCCGGGAATACTCGCCGACATGCGCGGACGACCACGCCACGAACCCGGCACCCCTCGGATGTCCAGACACGACTGGTGGGGCATCGTGCTCGAAGCCCCCGATCCGCAAGCAGCGGCCGAGCTCGGGATGCCGGTCGCGCAGGGTCCGCGCGGCTGTCCGCAGTGCCGACCGCGCCGGCAGTCCCTCGGCGACGTACCGCAGGCTCTCCGCGGCGATACGGGCGGCGGCCCGCTCACCGACCCGGCCCACACCGGCCACGACGGTCCGCGCGCCCCCGAGAAGGCCGACGACGGTGAGACTCAGCGGGTCCCGGCCGTAGCGGCTGGCCGCGGTGGCGCTCCAGCAGCCCACGAGCAGCAGCAGTTCGGGCAGCGGCAGGGTGGCCAGCGAGTCCGGGGTGACCCCGGACGGGCCCAGTGCCGTGTCGCCCGGGGCGGCGCCGTGACCGCTGACGTAGAGCAGGGCCGGGTCCGGGAGCTGAGCCACGTGGGACAGGCCGCGGAGCGGCCGGTGCCCGCCGGGCCAAGCGTCCAACGCCGCCCGCTCCCGAGAGTGCGCGGGCAGCGCGTCGTCCAGAAGGCTGCCCGCCACCCCCGCATCACGCCCCGTCGGAGCGGCCTGCCGGGCCCGGCCACGGACCAGGCACAGAGTGCGCAGGCTCGGCGTCAGCGTCGCCTCGGCCACGTCCACCAGTGCCGTGTCGCCGCGCAGCAGGGCACCGTACGGCACATGCCACAGGCGGGGATCCGGGCAGATCACGACCGACCTCGGAGCCTCGGGCGCCCCCTGCCAGATCTCCGGGGCGGGCAGCAGCTCGCCCAGCGCCCGCCACACGGCCCGTGCCACGCCTCGCGGCGGCAACGGCGTACCGGAGGCCATCCGCGACGACCTGCGCACCTCCAGCCTGGTCCTGATGCCCTCCCGGGTCGAGGGGTTCGGCCTGGCCGGCCCGGAGGCGATCACCTCAGGCACGCCCGTCCTGATCAGCGGCGCCAGCGGTCTGGGCCTCCTGCTGGACAGACCGCTGTCCCAGGACATGCCCGAGATGATCAACCGGCTCGTGGTGCCCGTGCGCAACGGAAGGCGGCACGAGGACGCCAACGTCGACGACTGGCGCATCGCGATCACGGTGGCCCTCGGCGATCTGGACGCCGCGTTCGCCGACGCGGCCACCGTACGCTCGGCCCTGGCCGAGAAGCGGACCTGGGCCATGGCGGCCACCCGGCTGCTGGAAGAGCTCAAGCGCTGACAGCGGCGTGACCTGCGCGGTGGGAAAGGAGATCGACTACAGGCTGTGAGCCGGGACGTCAATGGAGGACGGGCCGGTAGACGAGCTCCTGGATGCGACCGTCGAGTGTCCGGTGCTCGAGCAGCTCCAGGTCGAAGTCGGCCGCACCCTGGAAGACCGGGTCCAACCCGGTCCGACCGGTGACGACAGGGAAGAGCGTCACCTGCAGGCGGTCGACCAGTCCGGCGGCCATCAGCGCCCGGTTCAACGACAGGCTGCCGTGCGAGCGCAACGGCACTTCGGACTCCTCCTTGAGCCGGGCGACGACATCCACGGCGTCACCGCTCACGAGGGTCGCGTCCGGCCAGTCGAGGGGCCCTTCCAGGGTCGTCGACACGACCGTCGTCGGCAGGTTCCTCATCCGCGTGACCCATGGGTCACGCACGTCGGAGTCCTCGGTGCTCTCGGCCAGCATCTGCGCGAAGGCCCGATAGGTGTTGGCCCCGAACACCATCCGCTGCTCCTCGCCGTACACGGCAAGGCGGTGGTCGAGCAACTCGGGGCCTTGTTTACCCCAGTAGCCGGTCCAGTCGCCGCCGGCGGCGCCGTAGCCGTCGAGGCTGGAGAACACGTCGAAGGTGTAGGTGGCGGTCATGTCGTCCTCCTCGGGGGCGGTTCATCGCTGCGTAGACCCAGCGTGCTGCCGAAACTCATCGCTGCACGGGCCACAAGCGGTGCTGCCACTCGAATGGCACGTCTGCATGGTCGGGTTGATCTAGTTGATCTAGTTGATCGGGTTGATCGAGATTCACCAGCTGATTCCGGCCGCCACCGGCAGATGGTCGCTCCCGGTGGCCGGCAGCACCCACGAGCTCCGCGGCTCCACGCCGCGGACCAGGATCTGGTCGATCCGCGCCACCGGAAACGTCGCCGGCCAGCTGAAGCCGAAGCCGTCCCCGGCCTCCTCCTGGGCCGAGCGCAGCTGTGAGGTGAGCCCGTCGAACGCCCGGTCGTCCGTGGTGCCGTTCAGGTCGCCGAGGAGCACCACCCGCTCGTTCCGCTCGGCGGCGACGGCCTTGGCGAGCGCGTCCGCGCCACGGTCCCGGCTGTCCGTCCAGAACCCGTTCCGGGGAAACACCCGTACGGACCCCAGGTGGGCCACGTACACCGCCAGCTGGCCCCGCTCCGTGGCCACCGTGGTGCGCAGCGCCCGGGCGTAGGCCAGCTTGACGTCGTCCGGCTTGGTGTCCGCCAGCGGCCCGTAGTCCATCTCGATGTCGACCGCCCGGGTGTCCGACAACGGCAGCCTGCTCCACAGCCCGACCGTGCCCTGCACCGTGTGATACGGGTACGCCTTCGCCAGCACCTTCTCGTACGTGCCCCTGGCGTCCTCGGTCACCTCCTCCAGGGCCAGCACGTCCGCCCCGGAGGCGGCCAGGTCGCGGGCGGTGCCGGCCGGGTCGGGGTTGTCGGCGCCGACGTTGTGGCTGACGACGGTGAGGTCGCTGCCGGAGTGCGACTTGTCACCGAGAAGCCCGCCGAAGAGGTTCAGCCACACCATGACCGGCAGCAGCAGCGTGACCACCGCGGAGGCGGAGCGGCGCCACAGCGCGGCGGCAAGCAGTACCGGGATGAACAGCCCGAACCAGGGCAGGAAGGTCTCCACCAGGCTGCCGAGGCCCCCGCGGTCCGTGATCTGCGCGTGCAGAAGCATCAGCAGGCCGAGCAGCAGCGCCAGCGCGGCGAGCACCGGCCCGCGCTTCCAGGGTCCCAGCCCGAAGCAGCTGCGGACAGTTCGACGAATGCGCGCCCGCCAAAGACCGAGGCCGGTGTCCCGGCGGCTGACGTCCCGTCGCCCGGCCCGCTCCGCCGCGTCGACCTGCACCATCGTCTGTCCTCGCTCACCGCCGGTCACTACTGCATCCTCGGGTCATGGGTGGGGTCGGGCTACATACGCGGGCAACCTCGCTCGGTCGCCTCGGTGCGTCGGCAGCCTCACGAAGAAGCTGATTCTGGTGGTCCGGGGAAACGCCGGCCGGCATCGCGTCGTCGAAGACAGTCACGCCGTCGCCGTTGCCATCGACGACGAAGGAGAGGAATTCTGCGATTGGCGGCCGAGCACTGCGGTGATCACCGCTGGACCGACCGACCGACAGGCGGACGGCCACGAGTCGGCGAATCCGGCATGCCGTCGTTCGTGCGGGCGATGGGGATCGATTCATACCGCCAGTCAAGGCAGCACGGCGTTGCCGGCACGTATGCGGTTTTCGATACGCCGACGATATGGGCCGACTCGTAGCATCAACGCATGCGCGTGTTGATCGTCGAGGACGAGCCCTATATGGCGGAAGCCATTCGCGACGGCCTGCGCCTGGAGGCCATCGCGGGAGACATCGCCGCCGACGGCGAAGCCGCTCTGGAACTCCTCGGCATCAACACGTACGACATCGCCGTACTCGACCGCGACATCCCCGGGCCCTCCGGTGACGAGATCGCCAGACGCATCGTCGCCTCCGGCAGCGGCATGCCGATCCTCATGCTCACCGCGGCCGACCGTCTCGACGACAAGGCCTCGGGGTTCGAACTCGGCGCCGACGACTACCTCACGAAACCCTTCGAACTCCGGGAACTCGCGCTCAGGCTCAGAGCACTCGACCGCAGGCGCGCCCACAACAGGCCGCCGGTGCGAGAGATCGCGGGTCTGCGGCTCGACCCGTTCCGCAGAGAGGTCTACCGGGACGGCCGCTACGTGGCGCTGACCAGGAAGCAGTTCGCAGTGCTCGAAGTCCTCGTCGCCGCCGAAGGAGGTGTCGTCAGTGCCGAGCAACTCCTGCAGCGGGCCTGGGACGAGAACGCGGACCCGTTCACCAACGCCGTACGCATCACCGTCTCGGCACTGCGCAAGCGCCTCGGCGAGCCCTGGATCATCGCCACCGTGCCTGGCGTCGGCTACCGGATCGACGCGCACCCCTCGGCCGGCGGCGGGGGAGGAGACCGTGCCTAGAGAGCCCGGCATGAGCGTTCGCCTCAAACTCACCCTCAGCTACGCCGGATTCCTGATGCTGGCCGGTGTTCTGGTGCTGGCGGCCGGGTGGGTGTTCCTGGACCGTGTGGCCCACCCGGGGCTCATCTTCATGCCCGACTACCGCTTCGCGGTCGTGCGCCAGTTCGCTCCGATCGCGGCGGCCGTGCTGGCGTTCCTGCTGGTGTTCGGCCTCCTGGGCGGCTGGTTCCTCGCCGGCCGGATGCTCGCCCCGCTGACCCGCATCACCTACGCCACCCGCATGGCCGCGAACGGAACGCTCTCCCACCGCATCCGGCTGCCGGGCCGCGAGGACGAGTTCCGCGAACTGGCCGACGCCTTCGACACGATGCTCGCGCGGCTCCAAGCGCACGTCGCCGAACAGCAGCGATTCGCGGCCAACGCCTCTCACGAGCTACGCACCCCGCTCGCGATCTCCAAGGCACTCCTCGACGTTGCCCGCACCGACCCGGACCACGACACCCGCGAACTCGTCGACCGCCTGCACGCCGTCAACACCCGGGCGATCGACCTCACCGAGGCGCTGCTCCTGCTCAGCCGGGCCGAGCGGCGGAACTTCGGCCGAGAACCCGTCGACCTGTCCCTCCTGGCGGAAGAGGCCACCGAAACCCTTCTGCCTCTCGCCGAGAAGCACGGCGTCACCATCGAGACCTGTGGCGACATCGCCGCCACCACCGGTTCGCCGACGCTCCTGCTTCAGCTGACGACGAACCTCGTGCACAACGCCATCGTCCACAACCTCCCCGCACGGGGCACCGTATGGGTCACCACCCGTGCCCGGCCGGACAGCGTGACGCTCACGGTCGAGAACACCGGCGAGAAGCTGACCCCAGAGCTGGCCTCGACCCTCACCGAACCGTTCCAGCGAGGCACCGAACGCATACACACCGACCATGCGGGCGTCGGCCTCGGCCTGGCGATCGTCAAGACCATCACCCACGCACACGACGGAACCCTCACTCTCACCGCACGCTCCGAGGGCGGGGCCCGCATCACTGTGGAACTCGCGGCGACAGCCGGTGCCGGCGCGGGCGAGCCCGACTCCCTTCAGCGCTACCACCAGCGTCTGCGCACCGGAACCTCTGAATAAGGAGGTTCACCCCGCGCCCGCCGCCCATGGACGATGGCCGAACTCAGCCACCGCCATGAGGGGGAACTCATGTCCAAACGCACGTTCGGCGTCCTCGCCGCAGCAGGCGCGCTCGCCATGGCTGCAGGCCTGGCCGGAACCGGCTCCGCGCAGGCAAGCCCGTCCGCGACGCTCTACGGCTGCCCGTCCGGCTACGTCTGCTTCTACCGGACGACGAGCGTCAACTCGGACATCGTCTTCAAGACGGCCGGCAACTGGTACGGAGGCGAGTTCGCGACCCAGGCGGTCTTCAACAACGGCAAGCGCTACCCCGGCGCCGACCATGTCCGGTACACCTTCCACTATCCCTCGTCCCCGAACACGAAGCGCACCGACTGCCGAACCTACCACAAGACGGACAGCCCGGTCGTAGAGCCCGGTGAGAGCGCCAGCTTCATCGAGCGTCACGTCGAGAAGATCGAATGGGTCGGCTCCTGCTGAACCCCAACGGCCACTCACGACCGACGACTTGAGCCGATCGTCGTACGAGACGGACAGGCGAGGTCCACCCCGGCCGGCGGCCAGGGCTGGACCTCGCCTCTGCTGTCGGCGGCGTGCCATAAGGTCCGAAAACAGTCCTGCGTTTTTCGGAGCCCTCATGCCTCAGCCTGCCCGCCTCGTGACCACGATCGCCGCCCCTGTGCCCTTCGTGGCGGCCGACGCCGCCCCGTTCCTGGTCTCCCGGTCCGCGACGCGACGGCTCGTACAACGCGGAGACACGGAGCTGATCGTGCAGGACGCCGATCCGTCGGCGGCCTCGGCCGCGACGTCGGCTTCGTCCGTCCGCTTTCCAGCCCCTTGGCAGGCTGTGCGGGACACGACGTCTTCGCCGAGTACGCGAACGAGCGTGATCACCGATACACGGGCAGGCTCGGTCGGCTTCTCCTCGGACGGGACACTCGTGTGGGGGCACACCCGCGGCCCGCTGGCGTCCGATCACGGCCGCGGGGCGGACCAGTGGCTGGTCATCGCCTTCGCGGACGGCACGGTGCTCGCACGCGCCCGGACAGATACGGCCGCCGAAGGCTCCCACCACGTGCCGCACCCGGACCCCGCCCAGATGGGGTTGTCGATCGGCGAAGGGCAGGACGGCGCTCCGCTGAGATGGGGCCGTTGGGACGGACAGACTCTGGACGTCCACGGTTTCGGCGACGAGGACCGTGTCCTACTGGCGGTGAGCCCCAGCGACGACCGCCTGCTCACCGTCACCCACGACCAGGCCGCCGTCGCCCTTCACCGAGCCACCGACGGCACACTGGAAGCCGAACTGAGCGCGGACGACGTCCCCAGACACCCCGCGGCCGAGTCGGAACAGGGCGAGACGTACGAGGACGACGAGATGCAGGCGTTCTTCGACTACGAAGGAGGGTTCCTCGACGAGCACACCGTCGTCGTCGGAACGGTCGAGAGCGACGAGGAGTTCGGCTCCGGCCGACACTGGCTCGTGGACGCGGCCTCCATGCGGCTGACCGACCAGGTCGCCTACCCCTTCGAGGTGTCCGGCCTGCCACACGCACCCGGCGACGGGACCTGGTACACCGTGTCCCGGACCGAGCAGGCGCTTCATGTCCGGAGTCTCTGAGCACCATCCGGCGAGCGGCGCTGAGCACATTCCCGTCGAGCACCTCGTCAGTGCCCCGCTC